>NZ_JBITGJ010000002.1:0-389221 GCF_044456925.1 Streptomyces sp. NPDC050743 | reverse complement strand
CGGTTTTGTGGTGGGGGGGGCGGGGCGCCCTCCCCCTCCCGGTCTTTCCGCCCGCGCCCGGGTTTTGGCCCCCCCCCGCCCCGGCGCGCCCCCCCCCCCGGGGGGGGGGGCCCCCCCCGGGGGGGGCCCCCCCCTCACCCATGCTCTCAGCCCCGCTGCTGCGACGGCCGGCGCAAACCGCCGGGCCGGGCCCCCGACACCCGCGCCCTGAGCGCCGCCCAGCGGGCCGACACCGCCCACAGCACCCGCACCGACGAGCGGGGCAGGAACAGCGCCCGCAGCCGTGTACCGGTGCTCGCCGGGCCGCGCAGCCCCTCGATCACCCGGCGCACGTCCGCCGCCGTACCTGCCGCCGGGCGCGGCCGGGGCGCGTACAGCACCTGTTCCACCGCGTCCGCGACCCGGTGCACCGCGGCACCGGCCGCCGCGTCCAGCCGCCCGAGCTCGACGATCCGGGCGGCCGCCCGGCGTGGCGTCAGCGACTCGTCCGGCGCGATGCCGTGGTCCCAGGCGCTGTCCGCCAACTCCTGCCAGGCCGCGAGGGCGTGCGCCGCCGCGCCCTGCTCGGTCCGGGCGTGCCCGCCGAGCCGCACCGAGCGCACCCGCATCCGCCACAGCAGCGGCGACAGCGGAATCGCCAGCACCACCAGCGCGGCCAGGCCGATCAAGAGATACCACCACGGGCCCGTGCCCCCGCCGCCGCTGTGCGGGGCCGCCGCGGCGGACGCGGTGTCGCAGCCCTGCACCTTGATCAGCTCGGGCGTGCAGCTCCGGCTCGGCGAGGCCGCCGCCGAGGGCGCCGAGGACGACTGGTGCGAGGGCAGGGTCTGGTCCGGCAGCGAGGTCCCGGGCGTGTCCGACTGGGTGTACGACGGCACGGTGCCGCGGGTCGGGGTCGGCTCGAAGCGGGTCCAGCCCACCCCCTCGAAGTACAGCTCCGGCCAGGCGTGCGCGTCCTTCTGGTTCACCGCGACCCTGCCGTCGGGCTGCGGGGTGCCGGGCGCGAAGCCCACCGCGACCCGGGCCGGGATGCCGAGGGTGCGGGCCATCGCCGCCATGGCGAAGGAGAAGTGGACGCAGAAGCCCTCCTTCTTCCTCAGGAAGTTCGCGATGGCGTCGGGGCCGCGGCCGACCTCGACCTGGGTGTCGTACTGGAAGCCGCCCGTCACGGCGAAGTAGTCCTGGAGCTTGACCGCCTCCTCGTAGTGGCTGCGGGCGCCCGCCGTGATCTCCTTGGCGGTCCTCGCCACCACCTTCGGCAGCGCGGACGGCACCTTGGTGTACTCGCGCTCCAGGGCCGCCGGCGGCTCCGGCGCGGTGGACAGCTGCTCGGCGGTCGGCTGCACGTCCAGGCTGGTCACCTGGTAGGTCTCGCCACGCGTGGTCTGACCGCGGTCGCCGACCAGGGTCATGCCGACCGGCTCGTAGCGCCAGCGGCCGCCGATCTTCACCCCGCTCGGCGGGTACGGCATCGGCAGCCAGTCCTGGGCGTACCAGTCCGACGCCGAGACGGTGGTCGTCACCGTGCCGCGCTTGACGTCCCCGTCGAGGCCGACGGGCGTGGGGAACCGGGCCGGTACGCCGACGATGTGCCGCTGGGCGGGCTTCCACGTGGTGCCGTCGAAGTCGTCCAGGGACACTATCCGCAGATACAGGTCCGAGATGTCGTTCGTGCTGGTCTTCAGGGACAGCACCTGGCGGTCGTTGTTCGTGTTCAGGCTGTCGCGCAGCGACACCAGCGGGTTGACCGCGGAGATCGTGCCCCCGTTGCCGTTGCCCGCCCCCACGCCCGTGCCGGCGGCGTCCAGCAGGCCTCCCTGCATCGCGGGCAGGGCGAGCGGCACCACCAGGGCGGCGCCGAGCGCGACCGCACCGATCCGGCGTCCGGTGCGCGCCGGGGCCACCGCGCCGCCCTCCGGGGAGCCGGGGGAACGGGCGGCGCCACCGAAGACCCGGCCCCACTGCGCCAGCCGGTCCCTGCCCTCCGCGAGCAGCAGCATCAGATAGCCGGCCGCCGCCACCAGGAACCACAGCCAGTCGGCCCCGCCGTCGGACAGCCCGGCGGCCACCGAGTACAGCGCGAGCAGCGGCAGCCCGGCCGGGGCCGCACTGCGGAAGGTCACCGCGAGCGTGTCCACCAGCAGGCCGATCACGAGCACGCCGCCGATCAGCATCAGCTTGATGCCGTCCGTCAGCGGCGCCGGTATGGCGTACTCGCTGACGTCGTTCGAGCCCTGCTGGAGCAGGTCGGCGAAGTGCCGGAAGGCGTCCGGGCCGGGGATCAGCCCGGCGACGGCGTACTCCCGGGCGAAGACCAGCGTCAGCAGCATCAGGGTGACCAGCGCCTGTGCCGCCACGGTCAGCGGCCGACCCAGCGGCACCCGGCGGGCCGCCGCGCCCACCCCGGTCTGCACGGCCACCAGCGGGACCAGCTGCAGCAGCCAGGTCGGCTCGGCCACCAGGGGCAGCAGTGCACAGGAGGCCATCAGCGTGGCCGCCGCCGCGCACAGTGCGAGTCGGGCCCGCCCGCTCATCGCGTCGCCTCCCCGCCCACCGCGGCCAGGCCCGAGCGCTCCCGGTCCGCCTGCTGCCACAGCGCGTTCAGTCCGGCGCCGCGCGGCACGCTCAGCGCCGTCCAGCCCGCCTCGCGCAGCATCCGCAGCCGCTCGGCGTGCCGGTCGCCGGGCCGCGGCACATCGGCCGCCTCCCGCGCCCAGGTGTCCGGGTCCAGCACGAAGGCGACCGCACCGCCGCTGCGCCGGCTCATCTTGGCGACCGTCGCGGCCTGCTCCTCGTCCAGGTCGCCCAGGAAGGCGATCAGCAGCCCCTCGTTGCCCCCGCGCAGCACGTCGTACGCCCGGGACAGGCCCGTGCCGTCGGAGTGGTCGATCACCGCGAGGGTGTCCATCATCAGCCCGGCCGCCTCCGCGGTCTCCTGCCCGGTGCCCGCGAACCCGTCGGCGCCCTCTCCCGGCACCGCACTGCCGCTGTCGGTCAACAGGCGTACCGAGAAGCCGCGTTCGAGCATGTGCACCAGCACCGAGGCGGCACCGGAGACGGTCCACTCGAAGGCCGAGTCGGGGCCCGCGCCCTCGTAGGCACCGCCCCGCGTGTCCAGCAGGACGGTGCACCGCGAGCGACGGGGCTGCTCCTCGCGGCGTACCATCAACTCGCCGTAGCGCGCGGTGGACCGCCAGTGCACCCGGCGCAGATCGTCGCCGTAGCGATAGCCGCGCGGGATCACGTCGTCCTCGCCGGCCAGGGCCAGCGAGCGCTGCCGCCCGTCGCCGTACCCATTGGCCTCGCCGCTGAAGCGGACCGGGGCGAGCGGCTCCACGCGCGGGATGACCGTGAGGGTGTCGAACGTCGAGAAGGAACGGGTGAGTTCGCACATCCCGAACGGGTCCGTAAGGCGCAGCTGCAGCGGGCCCAGGGGATAGCGGCCGCGCAGATCGGAGCGGACCCGGTAGGACACCTCGCGGCGGCCGCCCGGCTCCATCCGGTCCAGCACGAACCTCGGGCGCGGCCCGAGGACGTAGGGCACCCGGTCCTGGAGCATCAGCAGGCCGGTGGGCAGCCGGGAGACGTTGTCCATCCGCAGGTGCACCCGGGCCTCGCTGCCGGCCGGCACGCGCGCGGGGGAGAGCCGGCGGGTGCCGGCCACCCGGTAGCGCGTGCGGTACACCACGGTCGCGCAGGTCAGCGGCAGTGCGGCCAGCAGCAGGCCGACCCGCAGCAGATCGCTCTGCCCCAGGACGTACGCACAGATCGCGGCCGCGATGCCGGCCGCCAGGAAGGAACGGCCGCGGGTCGTCAGGCCCGTCAGGGCCGTACGGACGCCGCCGCTCTCGCCGCGGTCGGCCTCCGCCTGCCCCGTCCCCCCGGCGCTCATCACAGACTCCGCGGGGGCTGCTGGGGATACGCCGGAACGCCGTGACCGAGGCCGTGGAAGCCGCTCTGCGGGCCCGGCGCCGCGGGCACCGGGGTGTGCTGGAGGATCTCCTGCACGACCTGCTCGGCCGTACGGCGGTTCAGCTGGGCCTGGGCGGTGGGCAGCAGACGGTGCGCGAGGACGGCGACGGCGAGTGCCTGGACGTCGTCCGGCAGCGCGTACTCCCGGCCGGCGAGGGCCGCGGACGCCTTCGCGGCGCGCAGGAGATGCAGCGTCGCGCGCGGGGAGGCGCCGAGTCTGAGGTCGGGGTGCGTGCGGGTGGCGGCGACCAGCTCCACCGCGTACCGCCGGACCGGCTCGGCGACGTGCACGGTGCGCACGGCCTCGATCAGCTTCACGATCTCGTGCGCGTGCGCCACCGGCTGCAGGTCCGCCAGCGGGCTCACCCCGCCGTGGATGTCGAGCATCTGCAACTCGGCCTCCACGCTCGGGTAGCCGACGGAGACCCGGGCCATGAAACGGTCGCGCTGGGCCTCGGGCAGCGGGTAGGTGCCCTCCATCTCGACCGGGTTCTGCGTGGCCACCACCATGAAGGGGCTGGGCAGTTCATAGGTCTGCCCGTCGATGGTGACCTGCCGCTCCTCCATGGACTCCAGTAGCGCCGACTGGGTCTTGGGCGAGGCGCGGTTGATCTCGTCGCCGATCACGATCTGCGCGAAGATGGCACCCGGCTTGAACTCGAAGTCCCGGCGCTGCTGGTCCCAGATGGACACACCGGTGATGTCCGAGGGCAGCAGGTCGGGTGTGAACTGGATGCGCCGCACGGAGCAGTCGATGGACCGTGCCAGCGCCTTGGCCAGCATCGTCTTGCCCACTCCGGGGACATCCTCGATCAGCAGGTGGCCCTCGGCGAGCAGCACGGTCAGCGCGAGCCGTACGACCTCGGGCTTGCCCTCGATCACGCCCTCCACCGAACCGCGCACCCGCTCCACCGTGGCGGTCAGATCAGTGAGGCTCGCTCGATCGTCATAGGTCGTCACCCGGCCCTCCTCGGCCCGTTCTATACGGGCCGACGCTGCGTGCGAAACCGGCCCACCCCGAAACACGGACACCACGCGGGAAAGGTTCCGCGCGACGCCACACCCCGCATTCTTGCCGCCGTTACCGATTCGTGTCACTCGCCTGTGGACAACTGCCCGCACTATGTCGGTCTTACGTCCCTTTGACCGCATCTTCGATACGGCGGTACGGCGGTACGGCGATGGCGGGATGCTTCCGGGGCGGCCGGCCGGTGTGCCGGTCAGGCCGGGTCGACCTCGCGCAGCAGACCGGTGCGCACGTCGAAGACGAAACCGCGCACGTTGTCGGTGTGCAGCAGGAACGGCGAGGTGCGCACGCGCTGCATGGACTGGCGCACGTCCTGGTCGACGTCCCGGAAGGCCTCCACGGCCCAGGCCGGTCGCTGGCCGACCTCCATCTCCAGGTCGTGCCGGAAGTCCTCGGTGATGGTCTCCATGCCGCATCCGGTGTGGTGGATGAGCACGACGCTGCGGGTGCCGAGCGCCCGCTGGCTGATGGTCAGGGAGCGGATCACGTCGTCGGTGACGACTCCGCCCGCGTTGCGGATGGTGTGACAGTCGCCGAGCTGCAGACCGAGCGCGGCGTGCAGGTCGAGACGGGCGTCCATGCAGGCCACGACCGCGACCTTGAGAACGGGACGGGCGTCCATTCCAGGGTCGGTGAACTCGGCGGCGTACGCCTGGTTGGCCTCGACCAGGCGGTCCGTCACGGTGCCGCCTTCGGTTATGGCGCCTTCGGATCCAGTGGGCACTGCTGCGGAAGTCGTCATACTCAAGACGTTACTGGTCACCCCCGGTCCCGTCCTCCTGTGAGAGCGGGACAAAAAACGTCATCGTGGCTTGTTGTGAGCTATCCCATAGGGAGGGCAAACCTGCCCCGGACGGGTGAATCCCGTCGGATTGCGGCGCCCGACGCGATGCGGTAGGCGACGCGCAGGCCGGTTGATTGACCGCGAGACAGGGTGGACTAAAGTGACGCGAAGCGGGAGACGCGGCTCTCCCCGCTGGTAAAACCCCGGAGACCCCGGCTCACCCCGGACCGTCTCCCCACGTGCGCGGCGCGTACGTACGGCTCGGCCTCCTCCCGCTCCCGGTCCGGCTGACGCTTCCGGCGCCGGCAGGCCTCCCCTACACGAGCTGGCGGGGACCCGGCGGTGCGTGCGGCCCGCCGGAAGATGAGAGGCCCCCTTGAGCCAGAGTCGACACGTCCCGGTGATGCTCCAGCGGTGCCTGGACCTGCTGGCGCCCGCCCTGGAGCGCCCGGGAGCGGTGGTCGTCGACTGCACCCTCGGCCTCGGCGGACACAGCGAGGCGCTGCTGACCCGCTTCCCCGAGGCACGGCTGATCGGTCTCGACCGGGACAAGGAGGCGCTGCGCCTGACGGGTGAGCGGCTGGCGCCCTACGGTGAGCGCGCCACCCTCGTGCACGCCGTCTACGACGAGCTGCCCGACGTACTCGAAAAGCTCCGCATCGCGCGCGTGCAGGGCGTCCTGTTCGACCTCGGGGTCTCCTCCATGCAGCTGGACGAGGCCGACCGCGGCTTCGCCTACGCCCAGGACGCGCCGCTGGACATGCGGATGGACCAGACGGCCGGCATCAGTGCCGCGGAGGTCCTGAACACCTATCCGGCGGGCGAGCTCGTGCGGATCCTGCGCGCGTACGGCGAGGAGAAGCAGGCCAAGCGGATCGTGGGTGCGATCGTGCGTGAGCGCGAGAAGGAGCCGTTCACCAACAGCGCGCGGCTGGTCGAGCTGATCCGGGACGCCCTGCCGCAGGCCGCCAAGCGCACCGGCGGCAATCCCGCCAAGCGCACGTTCCAGGCGCTGCGCATCGAGGTCAACGGCGAACTGTCCGTCCTGGAGCGGGCGATCCCGGCGGCGGTGAAGGCCCTGGACGTCGGCGGCCGCATCGCCGTGCTCGCGTACCACTCGCTGGAGGACCGTCTGGTCAAGCAGGTCTTCGCGGCCGGCGCGGCCTCCACAGCGCCCCCCGGCCTGCCGGTCGTGCCCGAGCGCTACCAGCCGCGGCTCAAGCTGCTCACCCGGGGTGCCGAACTTCCCACCGAGGAAGAGGTCGCCGAGAACCGCCGGGCCGCACCCGCCAGGCTGCGCGGCGCCGAACGCATCAGGGAGGACGCCGAGTGACGGGGACGGGTCGGTTGGATTCCCGCACGCACCGGGGGGCTCACGGGGATTCCCGGCCTCACCAGGGGAGCCGGGGACATTCCCGGACTCGCCAGGGGGGTCGAGAGGGCTTCCGGAGGCGCTGGGTGACTCGCGGGGGTTGCGGGGCTCTCCAGGGGGTTCGCGCGGATTCCCATCCCCGGACGCTCCGGGTGGCTCGCGGGACCTGCCGGGCTCTCCGGAACAGGAGCACGGATTCCCATCCCCGGATGCACCGGGGGACCGGTGAGGTGTCCGGGACTCTCCGGGAGTACCGGGCGGACCTCAGGACTCTCCGGGAGCGTCGCGACGGTTCCCGTACCCGCCCGGAGTGCCTCGCGACGTCCCGCACCGACCGGCGGAGCTGTGAGGGCCCCCGCACCGACCGGGGGAGCCGTGGGTAGGACACCTCAGCTGAAGGGACGGGCCGCGCGGCTGGCGCGGCTTTTTCCGGCCGGCCGGGCGCGGGCCGCCCGTACCCCGTTCGTCCTGCTCGTCGTCCTGCTCCTCGGCGGCGGCCTCATCGGGCTGCTGGTGCTCAACTCCGCGCTGAGCGAAGGCTCGTTCAAACTCGCCGACCTGCAGAAGCGGACGAAGAACCTCACGGACGAGGAACAGGCCCTCCAGCGGGACATCGACGCCTACTCCTCTCCCGACGCCCTCCAGCGCCGCGCCCGCGAACTCGGCATGGTCCCCGGAGGCGACCCGGCGTTCCTCGGTCCCGACGGCACGGTCAAGGGCGTCCCGAGCGCCGCCGCCCCCGAGTCCGCCGCCTTCACCGACCCGGTCGCCCCCGAGGCCCTGACCCCGCCGCCCGCGTCCCCTTCCACGACCGCGGCCGCACCCGCCACCTCGGCCTCGGTCACGCCCTCCGCACAGGGCCGGCCCCTGTCGGCCCCCATCGCCTCCGCCCCCGCGGGGGCCATTCCCCCGCCTCCCTCCACCCCCCAGCCCACCCCCACCCCGACCCCCGGCAGGTGACGGAAGTGTCCGACAGGGAACCGCCGCGCCGTCATGTGCCCGGGCCGGCCAGGCCGCCGCGGCCGAGGAGCGCCGTGCGGCGGCAGCCGGAACCCGGTGCGCGTCCGGTGCGGCGGCCGAGTGCTGCTCGGCCGCCGTATCAGCGCCCGCTCCGACTCGGCAGCCCGCGGCCCCGGCTGCGCCTGGTCAGCCTCACGCTGACCCTGGTCCTGATCGCCTTCGTGCTACGCCTGCTCCAGGTGCAGGCCGTCGACGCCAGCGCGTACGCCGCGCGGGCCGAGCAGAACCGGTATGTCGTGCACACGCTGGCCGCCGAGCGCGGCGGGATCACCGACCGCAACGGCGTGGCCCTCGCCATCAGCGAGGACGCGTACGACATCACGGCCGACCCGACGATGTTCGACAGGAAGCAGCTGAAGGTCGGCGACGGCCCGGAGCAGGCCGCCGCGCTGCTCTCGCCGATCCTCGGGCAGAGCCAGGGCGAGCTCGTGAAGAAGCTGCGGCCGAAGAACCGGAACTCCCGCTACGCCCGGCTCGCCACCCGGCAGACCCCGCAGGTCTGGAAGCAGATCAAGGACCTGAAGAGCGCGCTCGCCAAGAAGTCGGAGACGGACAAGAACACCGTCAACGTGCTCGCCGGCGTCTTCGCCGACCCGAGCAGCCAGCGGGTGTACCCCAACGGCGACCTCGCCGCCGGGATACTGGGCTGGGTCAACGCCGACGGCCAGGGCGGCGGCGGCATCGAGCAGAAGCTGAACAAGCAGCTGTCCGGCAAGGACGGCAAGATCCGCTACGCCCAGTCCGGGGGGCGTGAGGTGCCCACCGCGGGATCGGCGGAGACGCCCGCCGTGCCCGGTTCCGACGTCGAGCTGACCATCGACCGCGACATCCAGTGGGCCGCGCAGAACGCCATCACCGAGCAGGTGAAGAAGTCCAAGGCCGACCGCGGTTACGTCATCGTCCAGGACACCCGCACCGGGCAGATCCTGGCCATGGCCAACTCGCCCGGCTTTAACCCGAACGACCTGTCCAAGGCGGACTCCGCCGCCCTGGGCAACGCGGCCATCCAGGACGCCTACGAGCCCGGCTCCACCGCCAAGGTGATGTCCATGGCGGCCGTGCTGGAGGAGAACGCGGCCACCCCGCTCACCCACGTCGTCGTACCGAACCGGCTGCACCGCGGCGACCGGCTCTTCTCCGACGACGTCGACCACGGCACCTGGTACCTCACGCTGAACGGCGTCCTTGCCAAGTCCAGCAACATCGGCACCATCCTGGCCACCGGACAGCTCGGCAAGACCCAGCCCGAGGCCAACAAGGTCCTCTACTCCTACCTGCGCAGGTTCGGCATCGGCAGCTACACCGGACTCGGCTTCCCGGGCGAGACCCCGGGCATCCTCGCGCCGTACCAGAAGTGGTCCACCTCGCAGCAGTACACGATTCCTTTCGGCCAGGGCTTCTCCATCAACGCCGTCCAGGCCGCCTCCGTCTACTCGACCATCGCCAACGGCGGGGTCCGGGTCGAGCCGACCCTGGTGCGCGGCACCAAGGGCGCCGACGGCCGCTTCACTCCCGCGCCCAAGGCCAAGGAGACCCGCGTGGTCAGCGCGAAGACGGCCAGGGCCCTCGCCCGGATGCTGGAGTCGGTCGTGGACGACGAGCAGGGCACCGGAGTCAAGGCCCGCATCCCCGGGTACCGCGTCGCGGGCAAGACCGGCACGGCCAACCGCGTGGATCCGGCCACCGGCAAGTACCACGGGTACACCTCGTCGTTCGCCGGCTTCGCACCCGCGGACAACCCCCGCGTCACCGTCTACTGCGCCATCCAGAACGCCACCTCCGGAAGCTACTTCGGCGGTCAGATCTGCGGTCCCGTCTACAAGCAGGTGATGGAGTTCGCCCTGAAGACCCTCCAGGTCCCGCCGACCGGCGCGCGGCCCGCCAACCTGCCCGTCGACTACAAGCCCTGACGCACGCCCTGATCAGCAACCGAAACACCAGGAACGAGCCCGTGACGACGATCACCCCCGATGCCGGGAACCAAGGGGACGACAACCCCTCACTTCGCTCCGGAGCGGGTACGCCCGGTACGCTCACCGCCGTGCCACACGCTGATCAGTCCCAAATCACCCAGAAGGGCCAACCCGTGACATATCCGGGACTGCCCAGGCCGACGCTGCTTCCCGCCACACCCCTCGCGGAGCTCGCCGACCAGCTGGGTGTCACCGCGCCGGAGGGCGCCGCCGAGGTCAAGGGCATCACCCACGACTCGCGCGCCGTCCGCCCCGGCGACCTGTACGCCGCCCTCCCGGGCGCCCGGCTGCACGGCGCCGACTTCGTCACCCAGGCCGCGAGCCTGGGCGCCGTCGCCGTGCTGACCGACCCCGCGGGCGCCGAGCGCGCCGCGGCGACCGGACTGCCCGTCCTGGTCGTCGAGGACCCGCGCGCCCGGATGGGCGAGCTGGCGGCGACGATCTACCGCCACCCGGGCCGCGACCTGCTCCAGATCGGCATCACCGGCACCTCCGGCAAGACCACCACCGCCTATCTCGTCAAAGGCGGCCTGGACGCGTCCCGCCCCGCCGGCCTCATCGGCACGGTGGAGATCCGCATCGGCGACGAGCGCATCAAGTCGGAGCGCACCACTCCCGAAGCCACCGACCTCCAGGCCCTCTTCGCCGTCATGCGCGAAGGGGGCGTCGAGGCGGTCGCCATGGAGGTCTCCAGCCACGCCCTGGTCCTCGGCCGGGTGGACGGCTGTGTCTTCGACATCGCCGTGTTCACCAACCTCAGCCCGGAACACATGGAGTTCCACTCCGACATGGAGGACTACTTCCGGGCCAAGGCGCAGCTGTTCACGCCGGAACGCAGCAGACTCGGCGTGATCAACGCCGACGACGCGTACGGCCGCCGGCTGGCCGAGGAGGCCACGGTCCCCGTCGTCACCTTCTCCGCCGAGGGCCACTCCGACGCCGACTGGCGCGCCGAGGACGTCCAGGTCGGTCCCATGAACTCGACGTTCACCGTCCTCGGCCCGAACGGCGAGCGGATCCACGCCAAGTCGCCGATCCCCGGCCCCTTCAACGTGGCGAACACCCTCGCCGCCATCGTCGCCCTCGCTGCCGCCGGGCTCGACCCGCAGACCGCGGCCGACGGCATCGCCGCCGTCCCGGGGGTCCCCGGCCGGCTGGAGCGGGTGGACGCCGGGCAGCCCTACCTCGCGGTCGTGGACTACGCCCACAAGACCGACGCCGTCGAGTCCGTGCTCAAGGCGCTGCGGAAGGTCACCAAGGGCCGGCTGCACATCGTGCTCGGCTGCGGCGGCGACCGCGACCAGACCAAGCGCGCCCCGATGGGCGCCGCCGCGGCCCGGCTCGCCGACACCGCCGTACTGACCTCCGACAACCCCCGCTCCGAGGACCCCCTCGCGATCCTCGCGACCATGCTCCAGGGCGCCGCCTCCGTGCCCGCGCACGAGCGTGGCGAGGTGCTCCTGTTCGAGGACCGGGCCGCCGCGATCGCCGCCGCCGTGGGCCGCGCCCAGGCCGGCGACACCGTGCTGGTCGCGGGCAAGGGGCACGAGCAGGGCCAGGACATCGCCGGCGTGGTCCGTCCCTTCGACGACCGCCAGGTGCTCCGCGAAGCCATCCAGAAAACCCAGGGATGAAAATCCAGAAGACCCAGGGGATGAACTTGTGATCGCCCTCTCCCTCGCCGAGATCGCAGCAGTCGTCGGCGGGCAGACGCACGACATACCGGATCCGTCCGTCGAGGTCACGGGACCGGTCGTCCGGGACTCCCGCGAGGTGCTCCCCGGCAGCCTGTTCGCCGCGTTCGTCGGTGAACGCGTGGACGGCCACGACTACGCACCGCAGGTGATCGAGGCGGGCGCGGTCGCCGTACTGGCGTCGCGCCCGGTCGGTGTGCCCGCGATCGTCGTCGACGACGTCCAGACCGCGCTCGGCGCCCTCGCCCGGCACGTCGTACGCCGGCTCGGCGCGACCCTCGTCGCCCTGACCGGCTCGGCGGGCAAGACCAGCACCAAGGACCTGATCGCGCAGGTGCTCCAGCGCAAGGCGCCGACGGTGTTCACGCCCGGCTCGCTGAACAACGAGATCGGGCTGCCGCTGACCGCCCTGTCCGCCACCGAGGAGACGAGGTTCCTCGTGCTGGAGATGGGCGCCCGCGGCATCGGCCACATCCGCTACCTCACCGACCTCACGCCCCCCAAGATCGGACTGGTCCTCAACGTCGGCACCGCCCACATCGGCGAGTTCGGCGGCCGCGAGCAGATCGCCCAGGCCAAGGGCGAACTCGTCGAAGGCCTGCCCGAGGACGGCGCCGCGATCCTCAACGCCGACGACCCGCTGGTCCGTGCCATGGCCGCCCGTACCAAGGCGAAGGTGGTCCTTTTCGGAGAGTCGGCCGAAGCGGACGTACGCGCCGAGAACGTGCGACTCACGGACAGCGGACAGCCCTCCTTCAGGCTTCTCACACCCTCCGGTGCATGCGATGTGACCATGCGCCTGTACGGTGAGCATCACGTGTCGAACGCGCTCGCCGCGGCCGCCGTCGCCCATGAGCTGGGCATGTCCGCGGAAGAGATCGCCACCGCGCTCTCCGAGGCGGGCTCCCTCTCCCGCTGGCGCATGGAGGTCACCGAGCGCCCGGACGGCGTGACCATCGTCAACGACGCCTACAACGCCAACCCCGAGTCCATGCGGGCCGCCCTTCGGGCGCTCGCGGCCATGGGCAAGGGGCGCCGCACGTGGGCGGTGCTCGGCAAGATGGCCGAGCTGGGGGACGAGGCGCTCGCCGAGCACGACGCCGTCGGACGGCTCGCCGTCCGGCTCAACGTCAGCAAGCTCGTCGCCGTCGGGGGGATTGAGGCCTCCTGGCTGCAACTGGGCGCATATAACGAGGGTTCGTGGGGTGAGGAGTCGGTGCACGTGTCCGACGCACAGGCGGCGATCGACCTGTTGCGCAGCGAGTTGCGCCCGGGGGACGTCGTGCTCGTGAAGGCGTCCCGTTCGGTGGGTCTGGAGAGCGTTGCCCAGGCGCTCGTCGAGACCGGTGCCGAGGGCGAGGTTGCCGCCCGATGATGAAGCAGATCCTGTTCTCAGGAGTCATTGGCCTGTTCCTGACGCTGATCGGCACGCCGCTGCTGATCAAGCTTCTGGCCCGCAAGGGCTACGGCCAGTACATCCGTGACGACGGTCCGCGTGAGCACGCCAGCAAGCGCGGTACGCCGACCATGGGCGGTATCGCCTTCATCCTGGCGACGATCGCGGCGTACTTCCTGAGCAAGCTCATCACCGGTTACCCGCCCACCTACTCCGGGGTGCTGGTCCTCGGCCTGATGTTCGGCATGGGCCTGGTCGGCTTCCTCGACGACTACATCAAGATCGTCAAGCGGCGTTCGCTGGGTCTGCGGGCCAAGGCGAAGATGGCCGGCCAGCTGATCGTCGGCATCGCCTTCGCGGTGCTGTCCCTGATGTTCGCCGACGCGCGCGGCAACACCCCGGCCTCCACCAAGCTGTCCTTCATCACCGACTTCGGCTGGACGATCGGCCCGGTGCTGTTCGTCGTCTGGGCGCTGTTCATGATCCTCGCGATGTCGAACGGCGTGAACCTCACCGACGGTCTGGACGGCCTGGCCACCGGCGCCTCCGTGCTCGTCTTCGGCGCCTACACGTTCATCGGCGTCTGGCAGTTCCAGGAGTCCTGCGCCAACGCGACGACCCTGACCAATCCGGGTGCCTGCTACGAGGTGCGCGACCCGCTCGACCTCGCCGTCGTCGCCTCCGCGCTGATGGGCGCCTGCCTGGGCTTCCTGTGGTGGAACACCTCGCCGGCGAAGATCTTCATGGGCGACACCGGTTCGCTCGCCCTCGGCGGTGTGCTCACGGGCCTGGCCATCCTCTCCCGCACGGAGCTGCTGGTGGCCATCATGGGCGGCCTGTTCGTCCTCATCACCATGTCGGTCGTCATCCAGGTCGGCTCCTTCCGGCTCACCGGCAAGCGCGTCTTCCGGATGGCACCACTCCAGCACCACTTCGAACTCAAGGGCTGGTCCGAAGTCCTGGTGGTGGTCCGATTCTGGATCATCCAGGGCATCTGTGTGATCGTCGGACTTGGCCTCTTCTACGCAGGATGGGCAGCGGACAAGTGATCTCCACCTCGGAGCTCTTCGACTTCCAGGGCAAGCACGTCACCGTCGCCGGGCTCGGTGTCTCCGGCGTCCCGGCGGCCAAGGTGCTGCACGCGCGCGGGGCGATCGTCACGGTCGTCAACGACGGCGACGACGCACGCGCGCGTGAGCAGGCCGCCGGACTTCGGGCGCTCGGCATCACCGTGCGCCTCGGCGACGGGGCGACCCTGCCGGAGGGCACCGAGCTGATCGTCACCGCGCCCGGCTGGAAGCCCGACAAGCCGCTCTTCGCGGCGGCGGCCGAAAGGGGAGTGCCGGTCTGGGGCGACGTGGAGCTGGCCTGGCGCCTGCGCGGTCCCGGCGCGGCGCCCTGGCTGGCCGTCACGGGCACCAACGGCAAGACCACGACCGTGCAGATGCTCGCGTCCATCCTGCGGGCCGCGGGCCTGCGCACGGCCGCCGTCGGCAACATCGGCGTCTCCCTGCTGGACGTCGTGCTCGGGGACGAGGAGTACGACGTCCTCGCCGTGGAGCTGTCCAGCTACCAGCTGCACTGGGCGCCCTCGCTGCGCGCCCACTCGGCCACCGTCCTCAACCTCGCCCCGGACCACCTCGACTGGCACGGCTCGATGGAGGCGTACGCCAAGGACAAGGGCCGTATCTACGAAGGAAATCGGGTCGCCTGCGTCTACAACGTGGCCGACAAGCTCACCGAGGAGCTGGTGCGCGAGGCCGACGTCGAGGAGGGCTGCCGGGCCGTCGGCTTCACCCTCGGCACCCCCGCGCCCTCCCAACTCGGCGTCGTGGACGGCATCCTGGTCGACCGCGCCTTCGTGGAGAACCGGCAGAAGAACGCCCAAGAGCTGGCCGAGGTCTCCGACATCAACCCGCCGGCCCCGCACAACATCGCCAACGCCCTTGCCGCGGCGGCCCTCGCGCGTGCCTTCGGCGTGCCCGCCCAGGCCGTACGGGACGGCCTGAGGGCCTTCCGCCCGGACGCGCACCGCATCGCGCACGTCGCCGACCTCGACGGGGTCGCGTACATCGACGACTCCAAGGCGACCAACACCCATGCCACGGAAGCCTCGTTGGCGGCATATGAGTCGATCGTATGGATTGCGGGCGGATTGGCGAAGGGTGCGACCTTCGACGAACTGGTCGCCAAGTCGGCCAAGCGGCTTCGCGGTGCCGTCCTGATCGGCGCCGACCGTGCGCTGATCCGTGACGCCCTCGCACGACACGCCCCGGAAGTACCCGTGGTCGAGCTCGACCGGACCGACACTGGGGCGATGCTCCAGGCGGTGACGGAGGCCAAGCGGCTCGCTCGGCCCGGCGACACGGTACTGCTGGCCCCGGCCTGCGCCTCCATGGACATGTTCACCAACTACAACGAGCGCGGTGACGCGTTCGCGGCGGCGGTCCGCGAACTCGGCGCGGGCGCCTGACGGCGGGTCTCGGCCACCTGGGGTGCTTCGGGACCCTTGGAGGGACACGTGAGGCGGATGTGGCTCGGGTTTGGTCGGCGGGTGCGAGGAGCTGGTGATGTCCGGTAGCCGTACAGGCCGTCCACCGGTGCAGCGTGCCGCCAGAAGGCCCGCGGCACTCCGTACGCCGCGCGAGAACCCCGTACAGCGGCTCTACGTCCGCGCGCGCAAGGCCTGGGACCGCCCGCTGACCGCCTACTACCTGATCTTCGGCGGCACCCTGCTGATCATGGTGCTGGGTCTGGTGATGGTCTACTCGGCCTCCCAGATCACCGCGCTGCAGCTCTCGCTGCCCGGGTCCTACTTCTTCCGCAAGCAGTTCCTGGCCGCGGTCATCGGTGGCGTACTGCTGTTCGTGGCCTCCCGCATGCCGGTGAAGCTGCACCGGGCGCTGGCGTACCCGATCCTCGCCGCCGCCGTCTTCCTGATGGTCCTGGTCCAGATCCCCGGGATAGGGATGGCGGTCAACGGCAACCAGAACTGGATCTCCCTCGGCGGCTCCTTCCAGATCCAGCCCAGCGAGTTCGGCAAGCTGGCCCTGGTGCTGTGGGGCGCGGACCTGATCGCCCGCAAGCAGGAGAAGAGGCTGCTGGCCCAGTGGAAGCACATGCTGGTGCCGCTGGTGCCGGTCACCTTCCTGCTGCTCGGGCTGATCATGCTCGGCGGCGACATGGGTACGACGATCATCCTGACCGCGATCCTGTTCGGGCTGCTGTGGCTCGCCGGAGCGCCGACCCGGCTGTTCTCCGGGGTGCTGAGCGTCGCCGGGGTGCTCGCCGCGCTCGCCATCTGGTCCAGCCCGCACCGGCTGAACCGGCTCAGCTGCATCGCCGCCACCGACCCCGGCCCGAACGACATGTGCTGGCAGGGCGCGCACGGCATCTACGCCCTCGCCTCCGGCGGACTCTTCGGTTCCGGTCTCGGTGCGAGTGTGGAAAAATGGGGCCAACTCCCTGAGGCCCACACCGACTTCATCTTCGCTGTCACCGGTGAGGAACTGGGCCTGGCGGGGACGCTGTCGGTGCTCGCCCTGTTCGCGGCTCTAGGCTATGCGGGTATCCGCGTGGCCGGACGCACGGAGGACCCCTTCGTGAGGTACGCCGCGGGAGGCGTGACCACCTGGATCACCGCCCAGGCAGTGATCAACATCGGTGCGGTGCTCGGCCTGCTGCCGATCGCCGGCGTCCCTCTCCCGCTGTTCTCCTACGGAGGGTCCGCCCTGCTGCCGACCATGTTCGCCATCGGGCTGCTGATCGCCTTCGCGCGCGACGAGCCCGCTGCGCGGGCAGCGCTTGCGATGCGGCAACCTCGCTTTGGTAGAAAGCGGGCTGGAGGCTCCGGTGCCGAGCGGGGGCCTCGGAGATGGAACACGATGCGACGGCGTGCCTCGGCGGCGCGTTCGTCCGGAGAGCGGTGAATTTCGGTGCATGTCGTACTCGCCGGTGGGGGGACCGCCGGCCACATCGAGCCCGCGCTCGCCCTCGCGGACGCCCTGCGCAGGCAGGACCCGACCGTGGGGATCACGGCCCTGGGCACGGAGCGAGGCCTGGAGACCCGGCTCGTCCCGGAGCGCGGCTACGAGCTGGCGCTGATCCCGGCGGTGCCGCTGCCCCGTAAGCCGACCCCCGAGCTGATCACCGTTCCGGGCCGGCTGCGCGGCACCATCAAGGCCGCCGAGCAGATCCTGGAGCGCACCAAGGCGGACGTCGTGGTCGGTTTCGGGGGCTATGTCGCCCTGCCCGGCTATCTGGCCGCCAAGCGCCTCGGTGTGCCCATCGTGATCCACGAGGCCAACGCCCGCCCGGGCCTGGCCAACAAGATCGGCTCGCGGTACGCGGCCCGGGTCGCCGTCTCCACGCCCGACAGCAAGCTGCGCGACGCCCGCTACATCGGCATCCCACTGCGCCGTTCCATCGCCACCCTGGACCGCGCGGCCGCCCGTCCCGAGGCGCGCCACCGCTTCGGCCTGGACCCGAACCTGCCCACGCTGCTCGTCTCCGGCGGCTCCCAGGGCGCCCGCCGCCTCAACGAGGTCGTCCAGCAGGTCGCGCCGTGGCTCCAGCAGGCCGGCATCCAGATCCTGCACGCGGTCGGCCCGAAGAACGAACTGCCGCAGGTACACCAGATGCCGGGAATGCCCCCCTATATCCCGGTAAGTTACCTGGATCGGATGGACCTCGCGTACGCCGCGGCCGACATGATGCTCTGCCGCGCGGGCGCGATGACCGTCGCCGAACTCTCCGCCGTCGGACTCCCGGCCGCCTACGTCCCGCTGCCCATCGGCAACGGCGAACAGCGACTCAACGCCCAGCCGGTGGTGAAGGCGGGCGGCGGACTCCTCGTCGACGACGCGGAACTCACGCCCGAGTGGGTGCAGCAGAACGTCCTGCCCGTGCTCGCCGACCCGCACCGGCTGTACGAGATGTCCCGCGCGGCAAGCGAGTTCGGCCGCCGGGACGCCGACGACCTGCTCGTCGGCATGGTGTACGAGGCGATCGCCTCGCGCCACCACTAGCATCGGCGAGTGAGCCGAAGGGGCGCGCAGCGCTGAGCACGAGAGGGCTCTCGGCACCGCCACGCGGCGGCGGCCGCACATGAGCACTGCGGCGCGCCCCGGAGGTGAGCCGAGCCAAGAAAGGGAGCGCGCGTGGCCGGACCCTCCACCGCCGAGCGCGGTGAACGCCGGCAGGAGTCGTACGGCCCGCCGCTCGTCCGCAGGCTCGCAAGAGCGCGCCTTCGTACGATCGTCATTCTGGCCGCGTTCGCCGTGCTCCTCGGCGCCGGTGGCACCTGGGTGTTGTACGGCTCGAACTGGCTGCGCGTCCGGCACGTCTCGGTGTCCGGCACGCGCGTGCTGACCCCCGCCGAGGTGCGGGACGCGGCGGCCGTACCGGTCGGGGCGCCGATGATTTCCGTCGACGGCAATGGCATCGAAGCCCGACTTCGTCGGAAATTGCCCAGAATTGACACCGTTGATGTGGTCCGTTCCTGGCCCCATGGAATCGGGCTGAAAGTGACCGAGCGCACTCCGGTTCTACTTGTCCGAAAAAACGGGGATTTCGTCGAAGTCGATGACGAAGGTGTCCGATTCGCTACGGTTTCTGGGGCGCCGAAAGGCGTTCCGATGCTGGAATTGTCCGCTTCCCGCACGGGTTCCGGCGCCGCGAGCTTCCGCCGCTTCGGAACCGGCCGTCTGGTGCGCGAGGCGGTCCGGGTCGCCGGGGATCTGCCGGCCGCCGTCGCGACGGACACCCGGACCGTCCAAGTCCGTTCCTACGACGACATCTCGCTGGAGTTGGCCGACGGCCGCACGGTGGAGTGGGGCAGCGGCGAGAACGGCCGCGCCAAGGCACGGACCCTCGCAGCTCTCATGAAAGCAGCTGCCGACGCGCGGCACTTCGACGTCAGCGTTCCCACCGCCCCTGCGTCATCGGGCAGTTGACGCGCATCGGCGCAGGCCAGCACCCTGGTTGGGCACTGCTACGGCTGATCACATAGGGTGAAAAGAAAAACGGGAGGTTCGGCGTGTTCGTTGAACGGGCGCCACTTGTCGACTTAGTGTCCTGTTCAGAAGACTCTAGGGAACAGACACACTGGTAACCCTAAACTTCAGGGTTAGGGTTCGGGTCGGCGCTACGGACCGTCCCATTCGGCATCCGTCGTCCCGGCGCGGGGCACCGCCCGGCGGCGACAACGTAATTCGAGGCGAGAGGCCTTCGACGTGGCAGCACCGCAGAACTACCTCGCAGTCATCAAGGTCATCGGTGTCGGCGGCGGTGGTGTCAATGCCATCAACCGGATGATCGAGGTCGGTCTCAAGGGCGTCGAGTTCATCGCCATCAACACCGACGCTCAGGCGCTGTTGATGAGCGACGCCGACGTCAAGCTCGACGTGGGCCGCGAACTCACCCGCGGACTCGGCGCCGGAGCCAACCCGGCCGTCGGCCGCAAGGCCGCCGAGGACCACCGCGAGGAGATCGAGGAGGTCCTCAAGGGGGCCGACATGGTCTTCGTGACGGCCGGTGAAGGCGGCGGCACCGGCACCGGCGGCGCGCCCGTCGTGGCCAACATCGCGCGCTCGCTGGGCGCCCTCACCATCGGCGTGGTCACGCGCCCGTTCACCTTCGAGGGACGGCGCCGCGCGAACCAGGCCGAGGACGGCATCGCCGAGCTGCGCGAAGAGGTCGACACCCTCATCGTCATCCCCAACGACCGGCTGCTGTCCATCTCGGACCGCCAGGTCTCGGTCCTGGACGCCTTCAAGTCCGCCGACCAGGTCCTGCTCTCCGGTGTCCAGGGCATCACCGACCTCATCACCACCCCCGGCCTCATCAACCTCGACTTCGCCGATGTGAAGTCCGTCATGTCCGAGGCCGGTTCGGCCCTCATGGGCATCGGCTCGGCCCGCGGCGACGACCGCGCGGTGGCCGCGGCCGAGATGGCGATCTCCTCGCCGCTGCTGGAGGCGTCCATCGACGGCGCCCGCGGCGTGCTGCTCTCCATCTCCGGCGGCTCCGACCTCGGCCTGTTCGAGATCAACGAGGCGGCCCAGCTGGTCAGCGAGGCCGCCCACCCCGAGGCCAACATCATCTTCGGCGCGGTCATCGACGACGCCCTCGGCGACGAGGTCCGGGTCACCGTGATCGCGGCCGGCTTCGACGGGGGCCAGCCCCCGGCCCGCCGGGACAACGTCCTCGGCTCGGCCTCGACTTCGGCCGGCCCCCGCCGCGAGGAGCCCTCGGCGGCCCGGACGAGCGAGCCCAGCCGTCCGTCCTTCGGCTCGCTGGGCAGCGTCAAGCCCAAGGAGGAGCCGGCGCCGGCGCCCGAGCCGGTGGCCGACATCCCGGCCGCCCCGCCGGTCACCCCGGCGCCGCGGACCTCCTACGCGGACAGCGCGGCCGAGGAGCTGGACGTCCCGGACTTCCTGAAGTGATAGGACGGCGCGAGAGCGTGAGCGGCGCCCACTTCGCCTTCACCGACCGGTGGGGCGGGGTGAGCGCCGCTCCGTATGAGGAGCTCAACCTCGGCGGCGCGGTGGGCGACGACCCGGAGGCCGTACGGGCCAACCGGGACATCGCGGCCAAGTCGCTCGGCATCGACCCGGACCGGGTCGTCTGGATGAACCAGGTGCACGGCGCCGACGTGGCCGCGGTGGACCAGCCCTGGGGAGAGCGGCCGGTGCCCGAGGTCGACGCGATCGTCACCGCCCGCCGCGGACTCGCCCTCGCCGTGCTCACCGCCGACTGCGTGCCGGTGCTGCTGGCCGATCCCGTCGCCGGGGTCGTCGCGGCGGCGCACGCGGGCCGGCCCGGCATGGTCAAGGGGGTCGTCCCGGCCGCCGTACGGGCCATGGCGGAACTCGGCGCCGAGCCGGGCCGGATCGTCGCCCGCACCGGACCGGCCGTGTGCGGGCGGTGCTACGAGGTGCCGGAGGCGATGCGCGCCGAGGTGGCGGCCGTCGAGCCGGCGGCGCACGCTGAAACGAGCTGGGGTACGCCGGCGGTCGACGTGAGCGCCGGGGTGCACGCGCAGCTGGACCGGCTCGGGGTGTGCGACCGGGCGCAGTCGCCGGAGTGCACGCTGGAGTCGGGCGACCACTTCTCGTATCGCCGTGACCGCACCACCGGGCGGCTCGCGGGCTATGTCTGGCTGGACTGATAGGGCATGACGGACCGTAAGACCCAACTCGCCGCGAATCTGGCGAAAGTGGAGGAGCGTATCACCGCCGCGTGTGTGGCGGCCGGGCGCAAGCGGGAGGAGGTGACCCTGATCGTGGTCACCAAGACCTACCCGGCGAGCGATGTGCGGATCCTGTCGGAACTCGGTGTGCGGCATGTCGCCGAGAACCGTGACCAGGACGCGGCGCCGAAGGCCGCCGCGTGTACGGATCTGCCGCTTAAATGGCATTTCGTCGGTCAGTTGCAGACCAACAAGGTGCGTTCCGTGGTCGGTTATGCCGATGTCGTGCAGTCCGTGGATCGTTCCAAGCTCGTCACAGCTCTGTCGAAGGAGGCCGTGCGGGCGGGACGCGAGGTGGGGTGTCTCATCCAGGTCGCGCTCGACGCGGGGGAGAGTGGCCGGGGCGAGCGCGGAGGCGTCGCCCCGTACGGAATCGAAGAGTTGGCCGATCTCATCGGCGAGGCGCCGGGGCTGCGGCTCGACGGGCTGATGACCGTCGCCCCGCTCACCGGCGAGTACGCGGGACGCGAACAGGCGGCGTTTGAACGCCTCATGGATTTGTCGACCGACCTGCGCAGAGCCCATCCGGCTGCAACCATGGTGTCGGCAGGGATGAGTGCGGACCTCGAACAGGCCGTGGCCGCCGGGGCGACACATGTGCGCGTTGGCACTGCGGTACTCGGAGTCCGCCCCAGGCTCGGGTAACGTCGCCAAGAAGTCGGACCACAGCAGAAAATATGGTCAGTGCCTGCCCAGGCGGGCGCAACGACCTCGTGGATCGCGGGCACTTGGCAGTCGTCAGCCGATCCACCACAGAGCGGAGGACTCAGAGCATGGCCGGCGCGATGCGCAAGATGGCGGTCTACCTCGGCCTCGTGGAGGACGATGGGTACGACGGCCGCGGATTCGACCCCGACGACGACTTCGAACCCGAGTTGGACCCGGAACCCGAACGGGATCATCGACGGCATGAATTGTCACATCAATCGCACAGTGCACATCAGTCCCAAAGGGACGAAGAGGTGCGAATCGTGCAACCGCCCGCGCCGCGCGAGCCGGTGGTCCGATCGACTTCGCTCGCCGCGGAATCCGGACGTCCGGCGCGGATCGCGCCCGTGGCGTCCATCACACAAGAACGTCAGTCCCTCGAGAAGAACGCGCCGGTGATCATGCCCAAGGTTGTGTCCGAGCGAGAGCCTTACCGGATCACCACGCTTCACCCGCGGACGTACAACGAGGCCCGTACCATCGGGGAACACTTCCGTGAGGGCACCCCGGTGATCATGAATCTGACTGAGATGGATGACACAGACGCGAAGCGACTTGTCGACTTTGCGGCGGGTTTGGTGTTTGGTCTTCACGGCAGCATCGAGCGGGTGACGCAGAAGGTGTTCCTGTTGTCGCCTGCTAACGTCGATGTCACGGCGGAGGACAAGGCCCGCATCGCAGAGGGCGGGTTCTTCAACCAGAGCTGAGACGCAACAACCGGATCGAGGCTCGGAAGAGCATGGAACAGGGGAGAGGGAAGCGCAGGCCATGAGCGTGTTCGTCACGGTGGTCCACACCGCGCTGCTGGTGTTCCTCGCCGTGCTCATCTTCCGGCTGGTCATGGATTACGTGTTCCAGTTCGCCCGCTCGTGGCAACCCGGCAAGGCGATGGTGGTCGTACTGGAGGCCACCTACACTGTCACCGATCCACCGCTGAAGCTTCTGCGGCGGTTCATCCCGCCGCTGCGTCTCGGGGGCGTGGCGCTAGACCTGTCCTTCTTCGTACTGATGATCATCGTCTACATCCTCCTCTCCATCACGGGGAGCTTCATGTGATGAGGGTGGACGATACGGTCTTGCCGACTGCCGATGACTACGTTGAGGTGAAGAGATGCCGTTGACCCCCGAGGACGTGCGGAACAAGCAGTTCACGACCGTCCGCCTCCGAGAAGGCTATGACGAGGACGAGGTCGATGCCTTCCTCGACGAGGTCGAAGCCGAACTGACCCGTCTGCTCCGCGAGAACGAGGACCTGCGCGCCAAGCTGGCCGCCGCCACCCGTGCGGCCGCGCAGAACCAGCAGAACATGCGCAAGGGCCCGCCGGACCAGGACCAGCAGTCGCACCCGCAGCAGCACCCGCAGCACCCGCAGCACCCGCAGCAGCAGGGCATGCGAGGTCCCGGCGCGCCGGTGCCCGCCGGCATATCGGGCCCGCCGCAGCAGCAGATGGGCGGCCCCATGGGTGGCCCGCCCCAGCTGCCGAGCGGCGCCCCGCAGCTGCCCGCCGGTCCCGGCGGTCAGGGCGGCCCGCAGGGTCCCGGCCCGATGGGCCAGGGTCCGATGGGTCAGGGCCCGATGGGCGGCCAGCCGCCCATGCAGCAGATGGGTGGCCCGATGGGCGGCCCCATGGGCGGTCCGATGGGCGGCCCCGGTCAGGGCCCCGGTGGCGACAGCGCCGCCCGTGTCCTCTCGCTGGCCCAGCAGACCGCCGACCAGGCGATCGCCGAGGCCCGCTCCGAGGCCAACAAGATCGTCGGCGAGGCCCGCAGCCGCGCCGAGGGTCTGGAGCGTGACGCCCGTGCCAAGGCCGACGCCCTGGAGCGGGACGCGCAGGAGAAGCACCGCGTCGCGATGGGCTCCCTGGAGTCCGCCCGCGCCACGCTGGAGCGCAAGGTCGAGGACCTGCGCGGCTTCGAGCGCGAGTACCGCACGCGCCTGAAGTCGTACCTCGAGTCCCAGCTGCGCCAGCTGGAGACCCAGGCCGACGACTCCCTGGCCCCGCCGCGCATCCCGGCCGCCGCGTCGCTGCCGCCGTCCCCGGCGCCCTCCATGGCTCCGGCCGGCGCGAGCGCCCCGTCCTACGGCGGCAACCAGACGATGGGCGGCAACCCCGGTCCGTCCGCCCCGTCCTACGGCGGCCAGCAGCAGATGACCCCGGCCATGACCCAGCCCATGGCCCCGGTCCGCCCGCAGGGCCCGTCCCCGATGGGTCAGGCACCCTCGCCGATGCGCGGGTTCCTGATCGATGAGGACGACAACTGAGCACCGGGCACTAGTACGACAACGGCGTCGGCAGCGCTCAATAGGGCGGGCCCCTTGGACTTCGGTCCCGGGGCCCGCCCTATTTACGCGGGTTGACGGAGGTGTCAGCGGCACGCCGGGACGCTGCACCGCCGGCAGGTGTGGGCGGGCGAGGTCCGGACGCAGCTTGCGACGGCAGGGCTGCCGGTGCAGGCGGAGCGCATGGACGTGGCGCTGCGGAGGGGCTCGATGCGGGCTGCGCAACGGCAGGACGCCCTACGCCCCCACAGGGGCCGCTGCCGCAACTGCTGGGCATCGATGCCCTGCGCTGCACGGGCGAGGGCGGTGGCCTCCACCTGGACCCATGAGGAAGGGCCCGGCCTCCGCACGGGAGACCGGGCCCTTCTCGGACCGCTCGGCGCTTACGCCTTCCGCAGCCGGAACGTGAGGGACAGCCCCTCGTCGGTGAACGGCTCCCCGAAGCCGGCGTCGCCCTCACCCTGCTGGAAGTCCGTCGACAGAACCTCCTCGGCGATCAGCTCTCTGTGCTCGGCCAGCGCGGCGACCACCGCGGGGTCGGTCGACACCCAGCGCAGGGCGATCCGGTCGGCCACATCCAGACCGCTGTTCTTGCGGGCCTCCTGGATCAGCCGGATCGCGTCACGGGCCAGGCCCGCCTGCCGCAGCTCCTCGGTGATCTCCAGGTCCAAGGCGACCGTGGCACCGGCGTCGGACGCCACCGACCAGCCCTCGCGCGGGGTCTCCGTGATGATCACCTCGTCGGGAGCGAGGGTCACCGTCTCACCGTCGACCTCCACCGAGGCCGTGCCCTCGCGCAGGGCGAGGGAGAGCGCGGCGGCGTCGGCCGCGGCGACGGCCTTCGCCACGTCCTGCACCCGCTTGCCGAACCGCTTGCCCAGGGCGCGGAAGTTGGCCTTGGCGGTGGTGTCCACCAGCGAGCCGCCGACCTCGGACAGCGACGCCAGCGAGGAGACGTTCAGCTCCTCGGTGATCTGCGTGTGCAGCTCGGGGTCCAGGGACTCGAAACCGGCCGCCGCGACCAGCGCACGCGACAGCGGCTGACGCGTCTTGACGCCCGACTCCGCGCGCGTGGCGCGGCCCAGCTCGACCAGCCGGCGGACCAGGACCATCTGCTTCGACAGCTCCGGGTCGATCGCCGCCAGGTCCGCCTCCGGCCAGGAGGCCAGGTGCACGGACTCCGGCGTGCCCGGGGTCACCGGCACGATCAGGTCCTGCCACACCCGCTCGGTGATGAACGGGGTGATCGGCGCCATCAGCTTGGTGACGGTCTCCAGCACCTCGTGCAGCGTGCGCAGCGCGGCCTTGTCGCCCTGCCAGAAGCGGCGGCGCGAACGGCGGACGTACCAGTTGGACAGGTCGTCCACGAACGCGGACAGCAGCTTGCCGGCGCGCTGGGTGTCGTACGCCTCCAGCGCCTGGGTCACCTGGTCGATGAGCGCGTGCAGCTCGGACAGCAGCCAGCGGTCCAGCAGCGGGCGCTCGGCCGGCGCCGGGTCGGCCGTGCTGGGCGCCCACTCGGAGGTGCGGGCGTACAGCGCCTGGAAGGCGACCGTGTTCCAGTACGTCAGCAGGGTCTTGCGGACGACCTCCTGGATGGTGCCGTGGCCGACGCGGCGGGCCGCCCACGGAGAGCCGCCGGCCGCCATGAACCAGCGCACCGCGTCCGCGCCGTGCTGGTCCATGAGCGGGATCGGCTGCAGGATGTTGCCCAGGTGCTTGGACATCTTGCGGCCGTCCTCGGCGAGGATGTGGCCGAGGCACACGACGTTCTCGTACGACGACTTGTCGAAGACCAGCGTGCCGACGGCCATCAGCGTGTAGAACCAGCCGCGGGTCTGGTCGATCGCCTCGGAGATGAACTGCGCCGGGTAGCGGCTCTCGAACAGCTCCTTGTTCTTGTACGGGTAGCCCCACTGCGCGAACGGCATCGAACCCGAGTCGTACCAGGCGTCGATGACCTCCGGCACGCGCGTGGCCGTCTTGCCGCAGCCGTCGTGACGGCAGGCGAAGGTGACCTCGTCGATGTACGGGCGGTGCGGGTCCAGGTTCGACTGGTCGGTGCCGGTCAGCTCGGTCAGCTCCGCGCGGGAGCCGACGACCGTGAGGTGGTCGTCCTCGCAGCGCCAGATCGGCAGCGGGGTGCCCCAGTAGCGGTTGCGGGACAGCGCCCAGTCGATGTTGTTGTTCAGCCAGTCGCCGTACCGGCCGTGCTTGACCGTGTCCGGGAACCAGTTGGTCTTCTCGTTCTCCTGGATGAGGCGGTCCTTGATCGCCGTCGTGCGGATGTACCAGGAGGGCTGCGCGTAGTAGAGCAGCGCGGTGTGGCAGCGCCAGCAGTGCGGGTAGCTGTGCTCGTACGCGACGTGCTTGAAGAGCAGGCCGCGCTGCTTCAGGTCCTCGGTGAGCTTTTCGTCCGCCTTCTTGAAGAAGACGCCGCCGACCAGCGGGACATCCTCCTCGAAGGTGCCGTCCGGGCGGACCGGGTTCACGACGGGCAGGCCGTAGGAACGGCAGACCTTGAGGTCGTCCTCACCGAAGGCGGGGGACTGGTGGACCAGACCCGTGCCGTCCTCGGTGGTCACGTAGTCGGCGTTCACCACGTAGTGGGCCGGCTCCGGGAACTCCACGAGCTCGAACGGACGTTGGTAGTTCCAGCGCTCCATCTCGGCGCCGGTGAAGGTCTGGCCCGTGCTCTCCCAGCCCTCGCCGAGCGCCTTGGCGAGCAGCGGCTCGGCGACGACGAGCTTCTCCTCGCCGTTGGTGGCGACGACGTAGGTGACCTCGGGGTGCGCGGCGACCGCCGTGTTGGACACCAGGGTCCAGGGGGTCGTCGTCCACACCAGGAGCGCGGCCTCGCCGGCGAGCGGACCGGAGGTGAGCGGGAAACGGACGTACACGGACGGGTCGACGACCGTCTCGTAGCCCTGCGCCAGTTCGTGGTCGGACAGGCCGGTGCCGCAGCGCGGGCACCAGGGGGCGACGCGGTGGTCCTGGACCAGCAGGCCCTTGCCGAAGATCTCCTTCAGCGACCACCAGACCGACTCCACGTACTCGGGGTCCATGGTCCGGTAGGCGTCGTCCAGGTCGACCCAGTAGCCCATGCGGGTCGTCAGCTCGGCGAAGGCGTCGGTGTGCCGGGTCACCGACTCACGGCACTTGGCGTTGAACTCGGCGATGCCGTACGCCTCGATGTCCTGCTTGCCGGAGAAGCCGAGCTCCTTCTCGACGGCCAGTTCCACCGGCAGGCCGTGGCAGTCCCAGCCGGCCTTGCGGGCCACGTGGTAGCCGCGCATGGTGCGGAAGCGCGGGAAGACGTCCTTGAAGACGCGCGCCTCGATGTGGTGGGCGCCGGGCATGCCGTTCGCGGTGGGCGGGCCTTCGTAGAACACCCACTCCGGGCGGCCCCCGGACTGCTCCAGGCTCTTGGCGAAGATCTTCTGCTCGCGCCAGAAGTCGAGCACGGCGTGCTCAAGAGCGGGCAGGTCGACCTGTGCGGGCACCTGGCGGTACGTCGGCGCTGTCATCTGCGAGCATCCTCCAACGGACTTGCTGCCTTCCGTCGGAGGGACGAGAGCCTTCGATCCTGCCTACGCCGTGTGCGGCGCGCTCCCGCGGTACCACCCTCCTTGGCCCTCCGTCGCGCCGTACGCGGCGGTGAGCCCCCTCATTGGGGTCGCGAAGCCGGTTCTACTCGCCCTGGCCGGATGGCTGAGGCTTTCTTCCGGCGGCTCCGGGGTGATCTTCACGTCGCGCTCGCCCCCGGGCTCACACCGTCCCCGGGTCGCTCTGGGCTGCGTACGCCGCTACTCGTCCCCATCCACGCTTTTCGCTCCGCCCAGTGTACGGCGCCGCGCGGACAGCGGCCGACCGGTTTTCCGCGCGGTGCGGCCGGCGGTCGCGCGACGGTCCGGGATGACCCGAATGGCCAGGGGTGCGGGTGTTCGGTTCCGGGCAGGCGGGGCCCGGCGGATTACCCGGCGGGGAGCTGGGCACAACGGATGCAGGCCCGCTGCTCGGGGGAGTGCGGGCGGGCGAATCGGGCGGTGTGCCCCGTTGCCGCGGGACTCAAGTCGATTTATCGTCCCAGCACGATTCGCGAGCAACATCACAATATGTGAAGGGGTCGCGGCCATGGTGGCGAAAAGGACCGCCGTACAGCAGCCGGCGACCGGCAGACACGGGGGCGCGGCCGCCTCCGGCGCTGCGGCTGTCTCCGGCGGCGAGACCAAGGGAGTGGACGGCACGAAGAGGCCGACCGCCGGGAGGGACGCGCAGCCGGCCGCGAGGAAGACGGCGATGAGGGCGACGGCCGTGAAGGAGCCGGCCGCCGGGAGGACGGCCGCGCGCAAGACCGCCGCGAAGGCACCGGCCGCCGCGGAGAAGGCTCCCGGGAAGCCCGTGGGCAAGGCGATGACGGCCGGGGAGGAGACCGTCGTCAAGAAGACGGCCACCGGCAAGACGGCCGCTCGGAAGACGGCCACCGGGAGGACGGCCGCTCGGAAGACGGCGGCCGAGAAGCCCACGGCCAAGGAGACGGCCGCCAAGAAGGCGGCTGGTTCTGCCAGGAAGGCGGCCGGTAAGCAGACCGGCGCCGGGGAGGGACCGGCCGGGAAGGCCGTTGCCAAGAAGACCGCCGCCAAGAAGGCGTCGGCCGAGAAGACCGGCGGAAAGAAGCCGGCGGCGAAGGGAGCGGTGGCGCAGACGGCCGTCAAGAAGGCGGCCAGAAAGGCCGGCGGCAGGAAGGCGGGGGCGGAGGGTGCCTCCACGCAGGCGGCCGACACGAGCAGGGCCAAGAAGGCGGGCGCGGCGCGGGCCGCGAAGCAGACGGGAGCCACGACAGTGGTTGCGAAGAAGACTCCTGGCACGGCCACGACGGAGACCGCCGTTCCCAAGGCGCGGGTCGCCGCGGCGGAGCCCGGCGAGCTGGCGGTCCGCCCCGGCGAGGACCCCTGGACTCCGGAAGAGGTCGCCGAGGCCCGTGCCGAACTGCTGTCGGAGGTGGAGCGGCTGCGCGCCGAGATCAGCTCCTCCGAGGTGTCCCTCGCAGGCCTGATGCGGGACTCCGGGGACGGTGCGGGGGACGACCAGGCCGACACCGGCACCAAGAACATCACGCGCGAGCACGAGCTGGCGCTCGCCGCCAACGCGCGCGAGATGCTGATCCAGAACGAGCACGCCCTGGAGCGGCTGGACGCGGGCACCTACGGCCTGTGCGAGAACTGCGGCGACCCCATCGGCAAGGCCCGGATGCAGGCCTTCCCCAGGGCCACGCTGTGCGTCGAGTGCAAGCAGAAGCAGGAACGCCGCTCCTGAGTGTGCGGGGCAGTGCCGTAGTCTCGTCCTCAGTCAGGCACCTAGGTTGAGGGACTCACGTGGCAAAGGCGGAGCGCATCATCGGTACGCCGGACACCCCGGACGACGGCGGCGAGCACACGGCTGCGGCCGGAGCGCCCGCCGGCTCCGGCGCGTCCACCCCGGCCGCCGCGTCCGGCGCGGGCGAGCAGCAGGCCCCGGCCGAGGCCCGGGGGAGCCGTGGGCGCCGGATCGCCCTGCTGTTCGCGGTGGCCGCGTTCGCGTACGCCCTCGACCTGATCAGCAAGCTGCTCGTGGTCGCCAAGCTGGAGGGCCACGAGCCGATCAGGCTCGTCGGGGACTGGCTGGAGCTGAACGCCACCCGCAACCCGGGTGCGGCCTTCGGCTTCGGCGCGGCCTTCACGATCATCTTCACCCTGATCGCCGCGGCCGTGATCGTGGTGATCATGCGCCTGGCCCGCAAGCTCTACAGCTACCCCTGGGCCATCGCGCTCGGCCTGCTGCTCGGCGGCGCCCTCGGCAACCTCACCGACCGGATCTTCCGCTCGCCCGGCGTCTTCGAGGGCAAGGTCGTGGACTTCATCGCGCCCAAGGGCTTCGCGGTGTTCAACCTGGCCGACTCGGCCATCGTGTGCGGCGGCATCCTGATCGTCCTGCTGTCCTTCCGGGGCCTGGACCCGGACGGCACGGTCCACAAGGACTGAGGCCAGGGCCGTCCACGGGCGGTTTTCCACAGGCTCGTGCGGGCCGGTTCCACCCGTCCGGCATACTCGACGGGTGAGCACGATTCCCGAGATCCGCACCCTGCCCGTGCCCGACGGCCTGGAGGGCGAGCGCGTCGACGCCGCCATCTCCCGCATGTTCGGCTTCTCCCGCACCAAGGCGGCGGAGCTGGCCGCGGCCGGCAAGGTCCAGGTCGACGGCACGGTGGTCGGCAAGTCCGAGCGGGTGCGCGGCGGCGCCTGGCTCGAGGTCGAGATGCCGCAGGCGCCCGCGCCGGTGCAGGTGGTCGCCGAGCCGGTCGAGGGCATGGAGATCGTGCACGACGACGAGGACGTGGTCGTGATCGTCAAGCCGGTCGGCGTGGCCGCGCATCCGTCGCCGGGCTGGAGCGGCCCCACCGTGATCGGCGGCCTCGCCGCCGCCGGGTACCGGATCTCCACCTCCGGCGCCGCCGAGCGCCAGGGCATCGTGCACCGCCTGGACGTCGGCACCTCGGGCCTGATGGTGGTCGCCAAGTCGGAGCGGGCGTACACCTCGCTCAAGCGCCAGTTCAAGGAGCGCACGGTCGACAAGCGGTACCACACCCTGGTCCAGGGCCACCCGGACCCGACGAGCGGCACGATCGACGCGCCCATCGGCCGCCACCCGAACCACGACTACAAGTGGGCGGTCACGGCCGACGGCAAGCCCTCGGTGACGCACTACGACCTCATCGAGGCGTTCCGCGCCGCCTCCCTGCTGGACGTGAAGCTGGAGACCGGCCGCACCCACCAGATCCGCGTCCACATGTCCGCCCACCGCCACCCCTGCGTCGGCGACCTCACCTACGGCGCCGACCCCACCCTCGCCAAGCGGCTGCGCCTGACCCGCCAGTGGCTGCACGCGGTGCGCCTCGGCTTCGAGCACCCCGGGGACGGCCAGTGGGCGGAGTTCGAGAGCGCCTATCCCGAGGACCTGCAGAAGGCTCTCGACCAGGTCCGTGAGGAAACGTACGCGTGAGCGCGCCGTACACCGTCCGGGTCGCCGATGACCCCGCCGACCGCGAGGCCTGCTTCGCGGTCCGCAAGGAGGTCTTCGTCCGCGAGCAGGGCGTCGACGAGGACATCGAGTACGACGCCTACGACGCGATCGCCGTGCACGTCCTGGCGGTCCGCGAGGACGGTGTGCCCCTCGGCACCGGACGGCTGCTGCACGGTGAGGCCGCTGCGGCGAAGACCGGTGCGGACACCTCGGTGGGCTCCCTGGGGCGGCTCGCCGTCGCCCGCGAGGCCCGTGGGCTGGGTGTCGGCGTGGCTCTGGTGCGGGCCATCGAGGAGGCGGCACGCGCGCGTGGCCTCACCGCGGTGGACCTGCACGCACAGACCCACGCACTGGGCTTCTACGAGCGGCTCGGCTACGTGGCGTACGGCCCGGAGTTCCCGGACGCCGGCATACCGCACCGGGCGATGCGCCGCGCCCTGTAGGCCTGTGCGGCGGGCCCTGCAGGTCCTGCGCCGCGCTCCTGCGCCGGGCCTCGCGGCGGCGGGCGTCGCCGCGGGTCGGATGGCAGGCTTGAGGCCTGCCGTGTGACCGTCGACCCCCGGAGCGCCGGCCGTGGATCAGTTGGCTCTGTTGTTCGTCCTGCTGCTCGGAGCCCTGGTGAGCGTCCCGGTGGGGGACCGGTTCGGGGTGTCGGCGCCGGTGCTGATGACCCTGTTCGGCGGGGCCCTCGCGGTGGCCGACTTCGTGCCGAACGTGGACATCCCGCCGGAGCTGATCCTGCCCGGGCTGCTCCCGCCGCTGCTCTACGCCGCCGTACGGCGCACCTCCTGGCGGCAGTTCGCGGCCAACGTCCGCCCGATCCTGCTGCTGGCCGTCGCGCTGGTGTTCGTCACGATGGTGTGCGTGGCGTTCGTCGCCGGCACGATCGTGCCGGGGCTGCCGATCGCCGCCGCCTTCGCGCTCGGCGCGCTGATCGCGCCGCCCGACCCGGTCGCCGCGACCAGTGTCGCCGGGCAGCTGGGGCTGCCGCGCCGCCTGGTGTCGATCCTGGAGGGCGAGGGGCTGTTCAACGACGTCACCGCCATCGTGCTGTATCACGTGGCCGTCGCCGCGGTCGTGAGCGGCTCGTTCTCGGTGTGGCAGGCCGGGGTGGACCTCGTGTTGTCCGGCGTGGTCGCGGTGGCCGTGGGCCTGGTGCTCGGCTGGGGCGCGAACAGGCTCATGGACCTGCTGGGCGATCCCACCCTGCAGATCGGCATGACCCTGCTGGTGCCGTACGCCTCCTATGTGCTCGCCGAGAAGCTGCACGGCTCGGGGGTGCTCGCGGTGCTCACCACCGCGCTGTTCCTCGCCGAGTACGCCACCGACGCCGACGACGTGATGACCCGGCTGGCCGGGCACACCTTCTGGGACATCATCGACACCCTGGTCACCGGCGTCGCGTTCGGACTCATCGGCCTGGAACTGCACAACGCCATCCGCACGGCCGAGGGGCGCTGGGGCGAACTGCTGGGCTGGGCCGCCGCGATCGTGGGCGTGGTGATCGTCGTGCGGCTGGTGTGGCTGCTGCCCGCGACCTGGCTGACCAAACGGCTGCACGCGCGGCGGGACTACGACGAGGAGATCCCGGTCAGCTGGCGGGAGACCGTCGTGATGTGGTGGTCCGGGATGCGCGGGGTGGCCTCGGTGGCGCTGGCGCTGGCGATCCCGCTGCGGACCGACGCCGGCGCACCGTTCCCCGACCGGGACGAGATCGTCTTCATCGCCTTCGGGGTCATCATCGTCACGCTGGTCCTGCAGGGGCTCACACTGCCGTCACTGGTGCGGTGGCTCGGGGTGCAGGCCGACTCCGAGCGGGAGAAGGAGTTCGAGAAGGAGCTGGCGGTACGGGCCGCGAAGGCGGCCAAGCGCAGGCTGCGGGAGATCGAACAGGTGGAGGACCTGCCCGAGGACCTGTCCGAGCAGATGCTGCGGCGCGCCTTCGACATCGGGATCCGGATCAGCCCCGACATGGGGGAGGAGGAGCGGCGGGAGGCGCAGCACCAGCGGGCCAAGCGGCTGAAGCGGGTCCGGAACATCCAGAACGAGATGCTGAGCGCGGCGCGCCACGAGGTCCTGGCGGCGCGCAGCGAGCCGGGGGCGGATCCGGAGATCGTGGACCGGGTGCTCAGGCATCTCGACGTGCGCAGTCTGCGGTGAGCTGAGCCCTGTGCATGAAAAGTCATATGAACATGGCGGACCTGTGGATAAATACCGGCATCCTCGGCCGATCACTCCTACTCTCGGATCATGACTCGCAACATCGTGATCAGTGGTGGCGGTACGGGCATCGGGCTGGCCACGGCGCAGGCGTTCGCGGCGGACGGCGACCGGGTGCTGTTGCTGGGGCGGCGCGCGGAGGTGCTGGAGAAGGCCGCCGTGCCCGGCTCCCTCACCTATGCGGCCGACCTGACGGAGCCGGCGGACGTACAGGGCGTGGCAGAGTTCGTCGCCCGGGAACTCGGCACGGTCGACGTGCTCGTGCACAGCGCCGGAGGCGCCGGGGGCCAGCATCCGCCGACCGGTGGCGAGGACCCCCTGGAGCAGGTGGCCCACGCCTGGACCGACAACTTCCGGCTCAATACCCTGACCGCCGCTCTGCTCACCGAAGCCCTGAAGGACCGGCTCGCCGAACCGGGCGGGCGGGTGCTGTTCATCTCGTCCATCGCCGCCTACCGCGGTTCGGGCAGCGGCGCCTACGCGGCGTCCAAGGCCGCGCTGCACCCGTACGCACACGATCTGGCCCGGCAGCTGGGACCGCACGGCATCACCGTGAACGTGGTCGCGCCCGGTTACATCGAGGACACCGAGTTCTTCGGCGCCGGCCCGGCGCCGGAGCGGCGGGCGCAGCTCATCGCCGAGACCTCGACCGGCCGCGCCGGGATACCGGGAGACGTGGCCGCGACCCTGCACTGGCTGGCCTCGCCCGGCGCCGGGCATGTCACCTCCCAGGTCATCCAGGTGAACGGGGGCGCGGAGCGCGGCCATTGACCGGCTCCGCGGGACGCGGCACCGCCTCGGAGGTGTTGACGCGGGGGAGCGCGTAGGGGTGCTCCGCCGCCAGCCAGGCGATCATCTGCTCGCGGACCGTGACCCGCACCGTCCAGATGTCGTCGGCGTCCTTCGCGGTCATCAGGGCCCGCACCTGGACGGTGTTGGGCGTGCTGTCCGTCATCACGAGGCCGTAGGCGCGGCCGTCCCAGGCGGGGCTCTCGCGCAGGATGTCGCGCAGTTTCGCGCGCATCGCCTCGATGGGCGCGCTGTGATCCAGGTGCCAGAAGACGGTGCCGGTCATCTCCGGGGTGCCCCGCGACCAGTTCTCGAAGGGTGTGGAGGTGAAGTACGACACCGGCATGGTGATCCGGCGCTCGTCCCAGGTCCGGACCGTCAGAAAGGTCAGGGTGATCTCCTCGACCGTGCCCCACTCGCCGTCCACGACCACCGTGTCGCCGATGCGCACCATGTCCCCGAAGGCGATCTGCAGCCCGGCGAACATGTTGGACAGAGTCGACTGGGCGGCGACACCGGCCACGATGCCGAGGACGCCGGCCGAGGCCAGCAGCGAGGCGCCGGCCGTACGCATCGCCGGGAACGTCAGCAGCATGGCGGCGCTCGCCACGACGATGACGATCGCGGACACCACCCGCATGATCAGCTCCACCTGGGTGCGCACCCTGCGTACCCGGGCCGGATCCCGATGCGCGCGGGCGTAGCGGCTGTAGGTGGTCTCGACGATCGCCGAGGCGATCCGGATCACCAGCCAGGCGGCGGAGCCGATCAGCACCAGCGTCAGCGCCCGGCCGATGCCGACCTGGTGCCGTTCCAGCACCTTCGCCTGGTCGTAGGACCCGCGCAGCAGGGCGGCGCACAGCACGAGCTGGTAGGGGATGCGGCCGCGACGCAGCAGCTCCCACAGCGGTGAGTCGTGGTCGCGTTCGTCGGCCTTGCGCAGCAGCCGGTCGGTGGCCCAGCCGATGGCGAGCGTGAGCAGCACCGAGCCACCGATCACGATCACGGGGCGGACTAGGATCTCCATGCCTGCGCTCCTTACCGGAGCCCGGCGGGCATGAACATGTGAGTTCGGCGCGTTCGCGGGTACGGCGGCTCAGACGTGGTGTCGCACCGGCTGGCACCATGGCCTCATGAACATCATGCTTTTTCACTCGACCTACGGCCTCAGGCCCGCGGTGCGCGAGGCCGCGGACCGGCTGCGCGCGGCCGGCCACGAGGTGTGGACGCCGGACCTCTTCGAGGGGCGCACGTTCGACACCGTCGAGGAGGGCATGCAGTTCAAGGAGTCGATCGGCAAGGAGGAACTGCTGAAGCGGGCCGTGCTGGCGGCGGCGCCGTACTCGGACCGCGGGCTGGTGTACGCCGGGTTCTCGCTCGGCGCCTCGATCGCCCAGACCCTCGCCCTCGGCGACGACAAGGCGCGCGGGCTGCTCCTTCTGCACGGCACCTCGGACATCGCGCCGACCGCGCACGTGGACGAGCTGCCGGTGCAACTGCATGTGGCCGAGCCGGACCCGTTCGAGACGGACGACTGGCTGACCGCCTGGTATCTGCAGATGGGCCGCGCCGGAGCCGACGTGGAGGTCTACCGCTACGCGGGCGCCGGGCACCTCTACACCGACCCCGGGCTGCCGGACCACGACGCCGAGGCGGCCGAGGCCACCTGGCGCGTGGCGCTCGGCTTCCTCGACAGCCTGCAGGACGGGTAGCCGCCGACTACACCGGGTCGTACGTCCGCTCGACCTTCTGGGTGCCGCTGCGGGTGCGGTAGGAGCGCACCCACTTGGAGGTCGCGTTCGCGTCGGTGCGGTCGGACAGGACGTAGTAGTCCATCTGCGCGCGGTCGGCGGTGATGTCCAGCACGCCGTAGCCGTGCCGGTCGGTGTCCACCCAGTGGACGTGCCGGTTGGCGGCCTCGATGAGCGGCGCGGCGAGCGCGGAGACCGTGCCCTCGGGGACCTTGACGATGTCGTCGAGGTTGTCGGAGGTCACCGAGGTGATCACGAACTCGGTGGCCGCCGACGGCGACAGCGGGTAGGTGCCCGCGTCCACCGGCACGTCGTTGGCCCAGGACATGTGGATGTCGCCGGTCAGGAAGACGGTGTTGCCGATGCCGTTCGAGCGCAGGTGGTCGAGGAGTTCGCGGCGGTCGTGGGTGTAGCCGTCCCACTGGTCGGTGTTGAAGCCGATGCCGTCCTGCGGCAGGCCGAGCAGCTTGGCGAGCGGCTTGAGCAGGTCGGCGGTGAGCGAGCCGACGACGAACGGCGCGATCATCACCGAGTTGCCGACCAGCCGCCACTTGGTGTCGGAGGCCTTGAGCCCCGCCTTCAGCCAGTCGAGCTGGGCCCGCCCGGTGATCGTCCGGTCGGGGTCGTCCACCGAGCCGCTGCCGGTGGACGCCTGCTGGGAGCGGAAGGAGCGCAGGTCCAGCAGGGACAGATCGGCGAGCTTGCCGAAGCGCAGCCGCCGGTAGGTGGTGCCCTCGATCGCGGTGCGGACCGGCATCCACTCGAAGTAGGCCTGCTTGGCGGCCGCCTTGCGGGCGGTCCAGGTGCCCTCGGCGCCCTCGGTGTGGTTGACCGCACCGCCCGACCAGGCGTTGTCGGCGAACTCGTGGTCGTCCCAGATCGCGATGACCGGCGCCTTCAGGTGCAGGGCCTGCAGGTCGGGGTCGGTCTTGTACCTGGCGTGCCGGATCCGGTAGTCGGCGAGCGTGATGATCTCGTTGGCCGGCGCGTGCGGGCGGACGACCGTGCCGCGCGCCGCGTACTCGCCGGACTTGTACTCGTAGATGTAGTCGCCGAGGTGCAGCCAGGCGTCCAGGTCGCCGCGGGCCGCGAGATGGCGGTAGGCGGCGAAGTAGCCGGCCTCCCAGTTGGCGCAGGTGACCACACCGAAGCGCAAGGAGGACACGGCCGCGTCCGCCGCCGGCGCGGTGCGGGTGCGCGCCACCGGGGAGTCGGTGCCGCCGGCCGAGAAGCGGAACCAGTAGTCGGTCGCCGGCTGCAGGCCGCGGACGTCGGCCTTCACGGTGTGGTCGGAGGAGGCGGTCGCGGTGACGGTGCCCTTGGCGACGATGCTGGTGAACGCCTTGTCCCGGGCGACGACCCAGCTCACCTCGGTGTCCGGGCCGACCCCGGAGCCGGGTATGGCCTCGGGGGTCGGGGTCACCCGCGTCCACAGCAGGACACCGTCGGGCAGCGGGTCACCGGAGGCGACACCGTGTAGGAAGGCGGGGGCCTGGTCGGCGGCGCGCGCCGGAAGGGAGGCGGCGAGCGGGCCGGCCAGGACAGCGGTCGCCGCCGCGGCCTTGACGACCGTACGGCGGCGAGGGGAGAGGGAGTTGGGGCCTTCGGCGGCCGGAAACGATCTGTATCGACTGGTCACGACCGATCAGGTTACTGATCGGTACGCGCGAGAGCGGGCGAACTCGGAAAGTTCGCCCGCTCTTCACGTGAAGGCCGGTTTCCGAAGGGCCGTCAGCCCTTCAGGGCCGCGTCGACGGCCTTGTCGAAGTCGGCCACGGTCATGGGCGGGTTCTTGCCGTCGGCACCCGTCAGCGTCTTGCCGTCCATCTTCAGGGTCGGCGTGCCCTGGATGCCGTCCTTGTCGAAGATCTTGGACTCCTCCAACGCCCACCGGTCGTAGGTGCCGTCCTTCACGGCCTTCTGGAACGCCGCGTTGCCCTTCAGGGCGGGGACCGTGTCGGCGATCTTGATCAGATAGGCGTCGTCCTTGAACTTGTCGTCGTTCTCGTCCGGGTGCCACTTCGTCGAGTACATCGCGGCCTTGTACTCGAGGAACGCCTCCGGGCTGACGTTGAGCGCGGCGCCGAGGGCGCTGAGCGCGTTCTTGGAGCCCACACCCGGCAGGTTCTTGTCGAGGAAGGTGGCACCGACGTACCGGAGCTTGAACTTGCCGCTGTCGATGTCCTGCTTCACCGTCGAGCCGACGGTCTGCTCGAACTGCGCGCAGACGGGGCAGCGCGGGTCCTCGTAGATGGTGAGGGTCTTCTGGGCGGTGCTCTTGCCGATGACGACGGTCGTGCCGTCCGTGCCCGTGGTGTTGGCCGGCTTCACGAGCGTCTTGTCCTTGGCGGCGTCCCACCCGGTGGGCTTGTTCCCCTGGACGACGGCATAGCCGATGCCGCCGGCCGCGGCCAGCACCGCCACGACCGAGGCGGCCACGATGACCTGCCGCCTGGCCTTGTCGCGCTTGGCCTGCCGCTCGCGCTCCTGGCGCAGCCGCTCCCGGGCCGCCGTCTTCGCCGACTGGCTGTTCCGCTTGCTCATGTTGGTGATCTCCGTGTGGGACGCGCACATGCCGTACGCGGGATACGTGTGGGGGACTGGGTGTGCTCAGTGCTGCCGCTCGGGCGCCGCCCGACCGGACGCCGCGGAGCCGGTGCCGCTCAGCCGCCGATGCTCAGCCGGCGGCGAGGGCGGGGAAGCACGGCGGTCCACGCCGTCCCAGGGAGTGCACGAGGAGCCGGTCGCGGGCGGCGGCCCGGCGCGGGGCCCGGCGCGGCAGCCGGCGCGCCGGGGTCAGCCGGACGGCGACCGCGGCGACCGCGAGCAGCAGCGGCCGGAAGGTGGTGGCGGCGACCGCGCGCAGCAGCTGCACCAGCGCCCGCTCGCCCCGGCGCAGCCAGGCGGCGGCGAGCAGGCCCACGCACACATGCGCGGCGAGCAGCAGCCAGGCGGCCGCCGGACTGGCGTGCGCGAGCAGCGCCCCGGGACGGCCGTGCGCCCCGGTCATCTGGGCCAGCGGGGAGCCGACGGCACCGCCCTGGCACAGCACGTCGAAGCCGAACGCGTGCAGGGGGCCGGCGACCGGGCCGCCCGCCCGGCCGTAACAGGTGTTCTGGCCGGTGGTGAACACCGTGTCGGCGGCCAGTTCCAGCGGGATGAGCAGGGCCGCGATCCGGCCGAAGCCGCGCTCGCGGTCCGCCAGCGCATACGCCGTGGCGAACACCGCGGCGGCGACCGCGAGCACGGTCGCCACCGGCAGCGGGGCCCGGGACAGCAGCACGTGCGACGCGGTGCTGAGCGTCACGACGACAGCCGTGAACAGCGCCGCGCGCACGGCTCTGAGCTGGATCCCGGATATGTCCATACCGAATGAAGAGTGTGACACGAAGGTGGTTAAGAGACCCCTAAAGGGCGCCTGTGAGTTGCGAAGGTTACAGCCCCGGGATCCGGCCGTTGCGGAACAGGTCGACGAAGATCTGGTGGTCGGCACGCGCGCGTGCGCCGTAGCCGTGCGCGAAGTCCACCAGGAGCGGCGCGAAGCCCTCCTCGTCGGCGGCGATGGCCGCGTCGATGGCCCGCTCGGTGGAGAACGGCACCAGGGACTCGCCGGAGGTGTCGTCCGCCGCCGCGTGCATCGTCGCCGTGGCCCGGCCCAGGTCGGCGATGACCTGCGCGATCTCCTCCGGGTCGTCGATGTCGCCCCAGTCCAGGTCGACGGCGTACGGCGAGACCTCGGCCACCAGCTGGCCCGTGCCGTCCAGCTCGGTCCAGCCCAGCCACGGGTCGGCGTGCGCCTGCAGGGCGCGCTGGGAGATCACCGTGCGGTGGCCCTCGTGCTGGAAGTAGCCGGCGATGGCCGGATCCGTGATGTGCCGGGAGACCGCCGGGGTCTGGGCCTGCTTGATGTAGATCACGACGTCGTTCTCCAGGGCGTCGCTGTGCCCCTCCAGCAGGATGTTGTACGACGGCAGGCCGGCCGAGCCGATGCCGATGCCGCGGCGGCCGACGACGTCCTTCACCCGGTAGGAGTCGGGGCGGGCCAGGGAGGAGTCCGGCAGCGTCTCCAGATAGCCGTCGAAGGCCGCGAGGACCTTGTAGCGGGTGGCCGCGTCCAGCTCGATGGAGCCGCCGCCGGGGGCGAAGCGGCGCTCGAAGTCGCGGATCTCGGTCATCGAGTCCAGCAGCTCGAAGCGGGTCAGCGAACGGGCGGCGCGCAGGGCGCCCAGCAGGGGGCCCTCGGCGGTGTCCAGGGTGAACGGCGGCACCTCGTCGCTCTTCGCGCCCGTGGCCAGGGCGTGGATGCGCTCGCGGTAGGCGGTCGCGTAGACCGTCACCAGCTCGGTGATCTGCTCGTCGCTGAGCGCCTTCGCGTACCCGACGAGCGCGACCGACGCCGAGAAGCGCTTCAGGTCCCAGGTGAACGGGCCGACGTAGGCCTCGTCGAAGTCGTTGACGTTGAAGACCAGGCGGCCGTTGGAGTCCATGTACGTGCCGAAGTTCTCCGCGTGCAGGTCGCCGTGGATCCACACGCGCGAGGTGCGGTCGTCCAGGAACGGGCCGCCCCGCTTCTCGGCGTCCAGATCGTGGTAGAAGAGGCACGCCGTGCCCCGGTAGAACGCGAAGGCCGAGGCCGCCATCTTCCGGAACTTCACCCGGAACGCGGCCGGGTCGGCGGCCAGGAGCCGGCCGAAGGCGGTGTCGAAGACGGCGAGGATCTCCTCGCCGCGCTGCTCGTCGCTGAGCTGGGGTGCCGACATCGCTGGGTGCCTCCTGGTGCGGTGCATGAATGTGCGTGAATGAGTACGACAGCGCTTCCGTCGTCTCCAACGGGCGACGCTACGCGGGAGTGCCCGGTTCCCGCATGAAGGTACGCAGGGATCCTCCTCCTGTGTCAGTCCCGGGGCATAGACTTCGACGCTGACCCCAGAACTGTCCGCCCGCCCGCCACCCCGTGTTTCCGTTGGAGGCCATACCGTGTCAAAGCCGCCCTTCACGCACCTGCACGTCCACACCCAGTACTCGCTGCTGGACGGTGCCGCGCGGCTCAAGGACATGTTCAACGCCTGCAACGAGATGGGCATGACGCATATCGCCATGTCCGACCACGGCAACCTCCACGGGGCGTACGACTTCTTCCACTCCGCGAAGAAGGCCGGAATCACCCCGATCATCGGGATCGAGGCGTATGTCGCCCCCGAGTCCCGGCGCAACAAGCGCAAGATCCTCTGGGGCCAGCCGCACCAGAAGCGGGACGACATCTCCGGTTCCGGTGGTTACACCCACAAGACGATGTGGGCCGTGAACAAGACCGGCCTGCACAACCTCTTCCGCCTCTCCTCCGACGCCTACGCCGAGGGCTGGCTGCAGAAGTGGCCCCGGATGGACAAGGAGACCATCGCCCAGTGGTCCGAGGGCATCGTTGCCTCCACCGGCTGCCCCTCCGGCGAGGTGCAGACCCGGCTGCGCCTCGGCCACTTCGACGAGGCCGTGAAGGCCGCCGCCGACTACCAGGACATCTTCGGCAAGGACCGGTACTTCCTGGAGCTGATGGACCACGGCATCGAGATCGAGCGCCGGGTCCGTGACGGCCTGCTGGAGATCGGCAGGAAGCTCGGCATCCCCCCGCTGGTCACCAACGACTCGCACTACACCTACGCGCACGAGGCGGGTGCCCACGACGCCCTGCTGTGCATCCAGACCGGCAAGAACCTCTCCGACCCCGACCGCTTCAAGTTCGACGGCACCGGCTACTACCTGAAGTCCACGGACGAGATGTACGCCATCGACTCCTCGGACGCCTGGCAGGAGGGCTGCGCCAACACGCTCCTCGTCGCCGAGATGGTCGACACGGACGGCATGTTCGAGAAGCACGACCTCATGCCCAAGTTCGACATCCCCGAGGGCTACACCGAGGTCACCTGGTTCAAGGAGGAGGTCCGCCGCGGCATGGAGCGCCGCTACCCGGGCGGCATCCCCGAGGACCGCCAGAAGCAGGCCGACTACGAGATGGACGTCATCATCTCGATGGGCTTCCCCGGCTACTTCCTCGTCGTCGCCGACTTCATCATGTGGGCCAAGAACAACGGCATCGCCGTCGGCCCCGGCCGAGGCTCCGCGGCCGGCTCGATCGTCGCCTACGCCATGGGCATCACCGACCTCGACCCGATCCCGCACGGCCTGATCTTCGAGCGCTTCCTCAACCCCGAGCGCATCTCGATGCCCGATGTCGACATCGACTTCGACGAGCGCCGGCGCGTCGAGGTGATCCGGTACGTGACCGAGAAGTACGGCGCCGACAAGGTCGCCATGATCGGCACCTACGGCACCATCAAGGCCAAGAACGCGATCAAGGACTCCGCGCGCGTGCTGGGCTACCCGTACGCGATGGGCGACCGCATCACCAAGGCCATGCCCGCCGACGTCCTCGGCAAGGGCATCCCGCTGTCCGGCATCACCGACCCCGAGCACCCCCGGTACTCGGAGGCGGGCGAGGTCCGCTCGATGTACGAGAACGAGCCGGACGTGAAGAAGGTCATCGACACCGCCCGCGGTGTGGAGGGCCTGGTGAGGCAGATGGGCGTGCACGCCGCCGGCGTGATCATGTCCAGCGAGACCATCACCGAGCACGTCCCGGTCTGGGTCCGGCACACCGACGGCGTGACCATCACGCAGTGGGACTACCCGAGCTGTGAGTCGCTCGGCCTGCTGAAGATGGACTTCCTGGGCCTGCGCAACCTCACGATCATGGACGACGCGGTCAAGATGGTGAAGGCCAACAAGGGCCTCGACATCGACCTGCTGTCCCTGCCGCTCGACGACCCCACGACCTTCGACCTGCTCCAGCGCGGCGACACCCTCGGCGTCTTCCAGTTCGACGGCGGCCCCATGCGGTCCCTGCTGCGGCTGATGAAGCCCGACAACTTCGAAGACATCTCCGCCGTGTCGGCCCTGTACCGCCCGGGCCCGATGGGCATGAACTCCCACACCAACTACGCGCTGCGCAAGAACGGGCAGCAGGAGATCACGCCGATCCACCCCGAACTGGAGGCGCCGCTCAAGGAGGTCCTGGACGTCACCTACGGCCTGATCGTCTACCAGGAGCAGGTGCAGAAGGCCGCCCAGATCATCGCGGGCTACTCGCTCGGCGAGGCCGACATCCTCCGCCGCGTGATGGGCAAGAAGAAGCCCGAGGAACTGGCGAAGAACTTCACCATCTTCCAGGCCGGCGCCCGCAAGAACGGCTACAGCGACGAAGCCATCCAGGCCCTGTGGGACGTGCTGGTCCCCTTCGCCGGCTACGCCTTCAACAAGGCGCACTCCGCCGCGTACGGCCTGGTCTCCTACTGGACCGCCTACCTCAAGGCGAACCACCCCGCCGAGTACATGGCCGCCCTCCTCACCTCCGTCAAGGACGACAAGGACAAGTCGGCGGTCTACCTCAACGAGTGCCGCCGCATGGGCATCCGGGTGCTCCCGCCGAACGTCAACGAGTCCGAGGCCAACTTCGCCGCCCAAGGCGACGACGTGATCCTCTTCGGCCTCTCCGCCGTCCGCAACGTCGGCACCAACGTCGTCGAGTCGATCATCAAGTGCCGCAAGGCGAAGGGGAAGTACGCCTCCTTCCCCGACTACCTCGACAAGGTCGAGGCGGTGGTCTGCAACAAGCGCACCACCGAATCGCTCATCAAGGCCGGCGCCTTCGACACCATGGGGCACACCCGCAAGGGACTCATGGCGCAGTACGAGCCGATGATCGACAACGTGGTCGCGGTCAAACGCAAGGAGGCCGAGGGGCAGTTCGACCTCTTCGGCGGCATGGGCGGCGAGGACACCAGCAGCGAGCCCGGCTTCGGACTCGACGTGGAGTTCTCCACCGACGAGTGGGACAAGACCTATCTGCTCGCCCAGGAGCGGGAGATGCTCGGTCTGTACGTCTCCGACCACCCGCTCTTCGGCCTGGAACACGTCCTCGCCGACAAGGCCGACGCGGGCATCGCCCAACTCACCGGAGGCGAACACGCCGACGGCGCGGTCGTCACCATCGGCGGCATCATCTCAGGTCTGCAGCGCAAGATGACCAAGCAGGGCAACGCCTGGGCGATCGCCACCGTCGAGGACCTCGCCGGCTCCATCGAGTGCATGTTCTTCCCGGCGACCTACCAGCTCGTGTCGACCCAACTCGTCGAGGACGCCGTGGTGTTCGTCAAGGGACGCCTCGACAAGCGCGAGGACGTGCCCCGGCTCGTCGCCATGGAGCTGATGGTCCCGGACCTGTCCAACGCGGGCACCAACGCGCCGGTGATCCTCACCATCCCGGCCGTGAAGGTCACTCCGCCCATGGTCAGCCGCCTCGGCGAGATCCTCAGCCACCACAAGGGCGACAGCGAGGTCCGCATCAAGCTCCAGGGCCCCCGCAAGACCACCGTGCTGCGCCTGGACCGGCACCGGGTCAAGCCCGACCCGGCGCTCTTCGGCGACTTGAAGGTGCTGCTCGGCCCGTCCTGCCTGGCCGGCTGACACCGCGCCACGCGAGAGCACGCACGAAGGGGCGCACCCGCCAAGGGTGCGCCCCTCCTGTCTGCCTGGGCTTCAACTGCCCTTTAGTTGTGGCCGAAGCTCTTCCGCTTCTTGCCGGCAACATCAGCCGGGCTGCCCTGGATGTGCGACACCGGCGACTCATGCGCCTCCGTCTGCCGCTGCGCGTGCTCTTGGGACTGCTCGGCGTGCGACGCGCGGTTCTGCGGGCCGGCCTGCTTACGGTTCTTGTTCTTGGCCATGGTGATCTGCCTCCTGTGGGGGATCTAGGGGCCAGGGCCGGGACCAGATTCACATACGCTGACATCAAGCGCATGTCGGATAATTACCGTGTGTGACAGGGCAGGTGGGCGCTCGGGACCCGCAAACGCCACGCCGAAGATCGAGTTCGGGCCGTTAACCCCCGCGCCGTCGGGCAGACTCGAAGGAAGTCCGAAGCAAAACCTCCCGGGAAGAGGGTGAGTCGCGTGGACCGCTGCATCGTCCTGGTGGACGCCGGGTACCTGCTGGGAGCCGCCGCCAGCCTCCTCGCCGGTGAGCCCTCGCGGTCCCGGATCACCGTCGACCACAGCGCACTGATCCAGGCGCTGCGGGAACGCGCGGAGTCCGACACCGAGCGTCCCCTGCTGCGCATCTACTGGTTCGACGGCGCCCCCGACCGTGTCCCCCAACCGGAGCATCGCCGGCTGCGGGTGATGCCCCGCGTCACCGTCCGGCTCGGCGCCCTCACCCGCAGCGACGGACGCTGGGCGCAGAAGGGCGTGGACGCCGCCATGCACGCCGAGCTGACCGAGCTGGCCCGCAACCGAGCCTGCTCCGACATCGTCCTCGTCACCGGCGACGGCGATCTGCTGCCCGGCATGATGGCCGCCAAGGAGCACGGCGTCGCCGTCCACCTGTGGGCCGTACAGGCCGCCGACGGCGACTACAACCAGTCCGAGGACCTGGTCGCCGAGGCCGACGAACGGCGCGTGCTCGACCGCGCCTGGATCACCCAGGCCGTCCGCGCCAAGGAACTGACCGGCGTGTGCGCCCCGCCGCCCGCGCCCCGGCCCGAGATCGCCGCGATCCTCTCCGCACCGCTGCCCGAGTCCGCGCTCACCACGGCGGCCGAGCGGCCGCCCGAAGAGGGCGGGCCCCAGCCGGCCACGGCGGTCACGGAGAACGGCACCCAGGAGCGGGCCACCGCCCACAAGGGCGTCCCCACCCCCAAGGACCTGGCCGCGCTGCGCGCCCCCGGCACCCAGCCCGCCCAGCACCCGGCGACCGCGACCCTGCGCTGGTCCTCGGACAAGGGGTGGGTGGACCGGCCGGGGGTGGTCGCCGAGCCGCCCGAGGTCGCCACCATGCCGACGCTCGCCCAGCTCACCACGGCGGAGCAGCGGTGGGCCGACCGCGAGGAGGACATCACCGCCGTCGGCGGCGACCCGTACGAGGTGGGACAGGTCTTCGCGCGCCGCTGGATGTCCCGGCTCGGCGACCAGACCCATCTGCAGAAGCTGTCGCAGCTGTATCCGCGGATCCCGCACCGCATCGACGGCGAGCTGCTGCGGTACGCCGCGCGGTTCGGACTGCTCGCCCACAAGGACGACCAGATCGACGAGCACGACCGCTATGCCATTCGGGCGGGGTTCTGGCGGGAGGTCGACGTGCCGGCGGCGGAGAGCGCGACGGGGGAGTGATGGCGGGGATTTCTTACCGCTCGCGGACGGAAGTGGCCCCAAAGGCGAGTAAAGCGGCCCGACCCCGTACTCTCGTCCCTTGTGAGTACGAGCGCGGCACAGGCACCTCGGCATGACGAGGTCGTACGCGTGCGCGGCCTCGCCAAGACCTACCCGGCCGTGAAGGGGCGGCGGGGCGCGCCCGGCACCCCCGAGGTGCGGGCCACCGACGGGGTCGGGCTGGACGTGCGGCGCGGCGAGGTCTTCGGGCTGCTCGGGCCGAACGGCGCCGGCAAGTCCACGCTCGTGCGGCAGCTCACCGGGCTGCTGCGGCCGGACACCGGCAGCATCGAGATCCTCGGGCACGACATCGTCCGGCACCCCGAGCGGGCCGCGCGCCTCCTCGCCTACCTGGGGCAGGAGTCCTCCGCGCTGGACGAGCTGACCGTCTCCCTCGCCGCCGAGACCACCGGACGCCTGCGCGGCCTGGACGTGACGCGGGCCCGGGCCGAGCGGGACGCCGTACTCGACGAACTGGGGCTCACGCCGATCGCCGGGCGGGCGCTGAAGAAGCTGTCCGGCGGACAGCGGCGGCTCGCCTGCTTCGCCGCCGCCCTCGTCGGCGAGCGGCCGCTGCTCGTGCTGGACGAGCCGACCACCGGCATGGACCCGGTGGCCCGGCGCGCGGTCTGGGCGGCCGTGGACCGGCGGCGCGCCGAGCGCGGTACGACCGTGCTGCTGGTCACCCACAACGTCATCGAGGCCGAGACCGTGCTGGACCGGGTCGCCGTCATCGACCAGGGCCGGGTGATCGCCTGTGACACCCCGGCCGGGCTGAAGGAACAGGTCGCCGGCGAGGTGCGGGTCGAGCTGGTGTGGCGGGACCGGGCGCCGCTTCAGGTGCCCGAGGTCGCCGTGCTGCGCGAGCGCGCGGTGGAGTCCGGCCGGCGCTGGACGCTGCGGCTCGCGCCCGAGGAGGCCCGCGCCGCCGTCGCCACGGTGACCGGCGGGGCCGCCTTCGCCGCCCTGGACGACTTCACGCTCGCCACGCCCAGCCTGGAGGACGTCTACCTGGCGCTCGGCGGCGCGGCCCGGCAGGGGTTGGTGAAGGCATGAGCGCGGCGGACGTGCGGTGCGTATGGGTCGGTGCGACCGCGGTCCGTGCGACTGCGGCCGGTGGGACTGGGGCGGGGAAGAGGAGCAGCTGGTCGTGAGTGTCGTACCCGCGGAGGTTCTGCCGGGCGGAACCCGGGCCGTGCCCAAGACGGCGCCCGGCGCGGCCGAACTCGGCCCGGCCGCCCGGCTGTGGCCGTCACTCGCGGCCGTCTACCGGGCGCAGCTGTCCCGGGCCCGGGTGGCGCGGATCCCGCTGCTGTTCGTGGCCACCTTCCAGTCCGTCGGCATCACCGTGATGATGCGGGGCGTCGTCGACAGCGGCAGCGAGGCCCAGTCCGTGGTGGCGGGGTCGTCGGTGCTGGTCGTCGCGTATGTGGCGCTGAACCTGCTGGCGCAGTACTTCGGGCAGCTGCGGGCGAGCGGCGGGCTCGATCACTACGCCACCCTGCCGGTGCCGCCGGCGGCCGTGGTGCTGGGCGCGGCGGCGGCGTACGCCTCCTTCACCGTGCCGGGGACGCTGGTGACCGCCGTCTTCGGGTGCGTGCTGTTCGGGCTGCCGCTGGGCAACCTGTGGATTCTCCTGGCCGTGATCCCGCTCGCCGGGGCCGCGCTGTCCGGGCTCGGCGCCGCCTGCGGGCTGCTCGCGCCGCGGCCCGAGCTGGCCACGCTGCTCGGGCAGCTGGGCATGTCGGCGGCGCTGCTGCTGGGTGTGCTGCCGGCCGACCGGATGCCGGAGATCGTACGGCTGGCCCGGGATCTGCTGCCGTCGACGTATGGTGTGGAGGCCTACGCCCGGACCTTCGGGGCCCATCCGGACTGGGCCGTCGTCCTGGTCGACCTGGGGGTGTGCGCGGGTGTCGGAGTCGTCTCGCTGGCCGTGGCGGCCCGGGCGTACCGCAGGGCCGCCGTCCGGTGACGCGGCGCACAGCGCGACCTGGCACGATGTCAGGGTGACCGCACCGTTGACTCCGCCTACGCCGCCGCACAACCAGTCCTCGAACGATGTCTGGCAGGCCCCGCTGCCTGCCGGGATGCCCGGGGGCGTGTACGAACAGGACGGCCCCGGGATGAAGACCGAACTGCGGGACGCCGCCGTGATCACGGTGGCCATGGCCCTGGTCGGGGTGCTGTTCGGACTGCTGTGGTGGTGGCTGGCGCCGCATGTGCCGCTGGTCGGCGACGTGGTCGAGGACAACTGGGTCGTCTACCTCAAGGACAGCGAGGGCGAGCAGGCGGCGGGGGTGGACGGCACGTTCGCCCTGCTGGGGCTGGCGTTCGGGCTCGTCAGCGCGGTCGTCGTCTTTCTGCTGCGGCGGCGTGGGGGCGTGCCTGTCGTGGTGGCCCTCGGTCTCGGCGCGCTGCTCGGCTCGGTGGTGGCCTGGCGGCTCGGGGTGTGGCTCGGCCCCACGTCCGACGTGCTGGCGCACGCCAAGGCCGCGGGGAAGGGCGTCACCTTCTCGGCGCCGCTGAAACTGGGCGCCAAGGGCGCGCTGCTGGCTTGGCCGTTGGGCGCGCTGCTGGTCCACCTCGGCCTCACGGCACTCTTCGGCCCCCGCGACCCCGAGGTGCCGGCACCCTGACCAAGGGGGCTCCGTCCCCCTGGACCCGTCAGCCCCGCCCGATGGGCGCCAGCACCGCGTTCGTCAGCTTGGTCAGGTCTGTCGGGGACAGTTCCACCTCGAGGCCCCGGCGGCCCGCTGAGACACAGATCGTCTCGTGGGCCTCGGCGGATTCGTCCAGGACCGTGGGGAGCTTCTTGCGCTGGCCGAGGGGCGAGATGCCGCCGCGGACATAGCCCGTGGTGCGCTCGGCCAGGGTCGGGTCGGCCATCGTGGCCCGTTTGCCGCCCACCGCCGCCGCGAGGGCCTTCAGGTCCAGGGAGCCGGACACCGGGACCACGGCCACCGTCAGGGCGCCGTCGACGTCGGCCACCAGGGTCTTGAAGACGCGGTCGGCCGAGACGCCCATCGCCTCCGCGGCCTCCTCGCCGTAGGAGGGATGGGAGGGGTCGTGGTCGTAGGAGTGGACCGTGAAGTCCACACCGGCCGAGGACAGGGCGACCGTCGCGGGGGTGCCGCCGGACTGTTGCTGTTTCTTCGACTTCTTCGCCATCCGTCTTCCTCGGCGGTGTTCCTCGGACGTCTTCCTCAGCAGCCGTCCTGCTCAGTTCTGGCTCGTCGGTGCCCGGGTCAGCTCGAAGGCGGGCAGTGACGGAAGACTACGGATGATGGCCGTCTCGGAGCGAAGGAGTTTCAGCTCGTCGCGCAGTCGGGACGCGGTGTCGGGGGCCTGGAGCAGGCGCTGTTTCGTCGGCGTGTCGTGCACCATCGCGGCCGCCACCAGGTACGACACCACGCTCGGGTCGTCCGGGAGCTCCGCGCCCGTCGACAGCGAGCGCTCGCGGGCGCCCGCCAGGCGCTTCTGGTACTGCCGGAAGGAGCGCAGGACCCCCTCGGCCAGCGCGCCCGCCTCGTCGCCCGGCTCCTCCGCCAGTTCCTCCAGCTCCGCCGTCAGGAACGGGCCCGACGCGTCGACGGAGAGCAGCCGCACCCGGGTCGTGCCCGTCGCCAGCACCTCGAACGTGCCGTCGGCCCGCTCCCGGATGGTCGCCGCGTCCGCCACACAGCCCACCCCGTGGAAGGCCTTGAGGGGGTCCGGGCCGAAACCCGCGGCCGGCCCCCGGTCGGGCTGTGCGGTGGGGTCCGGCATGCCGGGGGCGCTCGGCGCCACCTCGTAGCCGTCGCGGATGGCCACGACGGCGAACCGGCGCGGCTCCTCCTCCGGTGTCTTGAGCAACTCGCGCATCATCGCGCGGTAGCGCTCCTCGAAGACGTTCAGCGGCAGCACGAGCCCCGGGAACAGCACCGTGTTCAGCGGGAAGAGCGGGAGACGGGCGGTGGTCACGACGCCCCAGCCTAGTGGTCACCGGCGCGCGTGTGTCCGCCGCGTTTGACGAGGGCCGCATCGGGCGCGCTCACCAGGGCCATGAGCCCTGCGGTGGCGGGCCGGGACGCCGCCGCAAGCAGGTGCTCGCGCAGCCGCAGGAAGTGGCCGAGCGGGTCCTCGGAGAACCGCTCCCAGGGGAAGGACGTGGCGTACGGGCCGATCCGGCCCAGCTCCGCGCGCGCGTCCTCCCAGCGGTGCAGGCGCAGCAGGACGTAAAGCAGCTTGTTGCGGACCTGGGCGGCCCACGGGTCGGCCGCCGGGAAGCGGGCGGAGAGCGTGAGCGCCCGGTCGGCCGCGGCGTCCAGCCGGGCGCGCGGGATCCCGTGGTCCCGGCCGTCGGTCAGGCAGCCGAAGGCGGCCCGGGCCGGCAGGGCCTGGACGAGCGAGTCGGCCGGGGCGTCCTGCGCGGCCCGCTCGGCGAAGTCGAAGCAGGCGGCGTGGGAACCGGGCCGGAAGCTGGCCAGGTAGCGCAGGGCGGCCACATGGCAGCCGTAGTGGTGCGGGGCGCGGCGGACGGCCGCCTCCCACAGCTCCTCGAAGTACCGGTGGCCGGCCCGCGAGCCGCGCGCGTGGTCCAGCGCGATCCGCCAGGGCACCGGGTCGCGGTCGTCGGCGCGGGCGGCGGCGGTGATCAGCGGGCTCACCTCGCGCAGCAGTTCGGCGCGGGCCGGCGAGGGCCAGGCGCGGTCCACGGCCAGCTGTGCCGCGACCAGCAGGGCGTCGGGCTTCGCCGGGGTGGCCGCCCGCCAGGACTGGAACCACTCGGGGCGCGAACGGGCGAAGGCGGCCAGATGCCGGACGTACCGGTCGTGGTTCTCCCACTCGCCCCCGGCGCGGGTGGTGGCGAGCAGGTCGGCCGCGGCCCGGTACTCGCCGCGGCCTGCGGCCACCAGCGCGGGCGAGAGACGGTCGTCGGGCGCGTCGAGCACGACCTCGTCCCCGGCGGGCGGTCGGGGGGCCGGGCGCGTGGAGCGTTTGGACATCCGGGTGGGGCGGATGAACGGGGGGAGCGCAACCATGGTGCCGACCATTGAAAGTCCGCAGGTCGGCCGCGCGCCAGAGGCATCGGGCAAGTCATGGAAAGTTGTATGGCGGACGGTCAAGGACCGGTAAAGGTGATTGTTCAACGTTTGAGACGCCTGGGGCTTCTGCGTCGCTCGTGGCCCCCGGGGCGGCCCGTGTCCGCACCGGCGCCGGGACTCAGCCCCGCCGCAGCAGCCGGGTCGCCCCCGCCGCCACCGTCGTCGCCAGGATCCAGCCGAGCATGATCATCACCGCCGCCAGCCACTGCCAGCCGCCGCGCAGCTGCCACTGTCCGACCTGGCCCAGGTCGATCACCGGCAGCAGCAGGTCCAGGGTGAACAGGGCCGGGCTCCAGTAGGGATGGGCGTCATGGTTCACCGGCGGATGGTCCGCGTGCGCGAACGCCAGCGTGCCCGCCGCCCACAGCACCGCCATCCACACCGCGGCCCGGCCGGGCCGGTAGCCGTAGGCGACCGTCCAGTCCTGGACGTACCCCCAGAACTTCCCGGCCAACGGCAGCGTCTCGCGGCGCCGGCGCTGCTTGGCGAGCAGCACCTCCCGCGCGTCCTCGTCCTCCCCGGCCGCCCGCAGCACCGCCGCCAGCCGCTCGTACGGCTCCGGGGCGTACTCCGCGGTGGCCGCCGCCACCCAGTCCAGCCGGCCGGTCAGCGGGAACGGGCCGCGCGGGACGAGGTTCTCGTACACGAAGCCGCCCATGTGTAGATCGCCGGGGCCCGGCCAGCTCGCCGCCCGGTCCACCAGGCTGACGATCCGGGCGCCGGACAGCACCACCTTGCCGCCCTGCGGCCCGTCCCCGAGGAAGCGCAGCTCCGACGCGTGCACCCGGCGCAGCGACAGCTCCTGGTCGTCGGTGAGGGTGAACCGGGCCCGCTCGAAGTCGACGGCGTCCCCGAACCGCCCGTCGTCCAGCCGTATCCCGCCCCGGCACTCGAAGCGCTGGATCCGCGTGCCGCGCGCTGGTGTCGTGCCGCTGAGCAGCGGGCTGCCCACGCCGGCCGGGGTCAGGTACAGGGTGCGCTCGACGGTCAGCTGGGGCGCGTTCAGGGCGTAGCGGGAGTAGGGGTTGTCCAGGGTCGCGCCGCGCAGGCTGAGCGAGACGCCGACCTTGGCGCCGCGCAGCCGCAGCTCGCCGTGCGACTGAAGCATCTCCGCCTGCAGGTCCTGGCCGACGGTCATGCCGTCCGCCGAGATCGACCGCCCGCTGCGGTCGCGGTAGGCCACCGCCTCGTTGAGCATCAGATCGGTGCCGATGTGCGCGTCCGTGAGCCGGGCACCGTTCTGGAACCGGCAGCGCGGCAGATGCAGATCGCCCTCGGTGTGCACCCGGGCCGCCTCCAGCCGGGGCACCGCGCAGTCCACCATGCGCAAGGTCGTGAACCGGGCCTCCGGCAGCAGGACCTCCTCGTCGAAGCGGCAGCCGCGCAGCTCGACGTACGGCCGTACCGTGCCGCCGGAGAGGTCCAGCGTGCCGGTGATCCGCACGCCGGTCAGCTTCAGCGCGGACACCCGGCCCGCGAGCGCGGGCGGGCCGTCCAGCAGCAGCCAGGCCACGATCCGCGCCCGCACCGTGCGCTCCGGACCCCAGGGGTGTCCGCCGTGCGGATCGTCCACCACGGCGTCCCCACCGCTCAGGTCGTACATACTGCCGTTGCGGAAGGCCTGCCACATGCCCGCCTCGGCCGCGGTCAGCTCGTCCGGCAGGTCCCCGGCGACGACGCCGGTCCCCTCGGTCACCCTCGTCCTCTCCTGGTGCCAGTGCTTTCGTACAGCCGTTCATGCCCGCTGAGTGACGCCCGGAACACTGGACGTGAAGGCGATCTTCCGAATCCCGCCACGTTCTGTATCAGCCATTGATACGCGTCCACGGCTCGCGACGGCGGTCTGAGAGAATTGGGACCGTGATTTCCCGAATCGATCTGCGCGGCGACGCCCTTCCCGAGGGCCCCGCCCTGCGCGACCTGCTGCCCCGAGCCGACTTCGACGTATCGGCCGCCCTGGAGAAGGTGCGCCCGATCTGCGAGGCCGTGCATCATCGTGGCGACGCGGCGCTGATCGACTTCGCCGAGAAGTTCGACGGAGTACGGCTGGAATCCGTCCGTGTGCCGGCCCAGGCCCTCACCGATGCCCTCAAGGCCCTCGGCCCGGCCGTGCGCGCCGCGCTGGAGGAGTCCATCCGCCGCGCCCGCCTGGTCCACCGCGAGCAGCGCCGCAGCACCCACACCACCCAGGTGGTGCCCGGCGGCTCCGTCACCGAGAAGTGGGTGCCGGTCGATCGCGTCGGGCTGTACGCACCGGGCGGCCGGTCCGTCTACCCGTCCTCCGTCATCATGAACGCCGTCCCGGCCCAGGAGGCCGGCGTCGAGTCCATCGCGCTCGCCTCCCCGCCGCAGGCCGAGTTCGGCGGGCTGCCGCACCCCACGATCCTCGCCGCCTGCGCCCTGCTCGGCGTGGACGAGGTCTACGCGGCCGGCGGCGCCACCGCCGTCGCGATGTTCGCCTACGGCACCGAGTCCTGCGCGCCCGCGAACATGGTCACGGGCCCCGGCAACATCTGGGTCGCCGCCGCCAAGCGCTTCTTCACCGGCAGGATCGGCATCGACGCCGAGGCCGGCCCCACCGAGATCGCCATCCTCGCCGACGACACCGCCGACCCGGTGCACGTGGCCTCGGACCTGATCAGCCAGGCCGAGCACGACCCGCTCGCGGCGGCCGTCCTCGTCACCGACTCCGTCGAGCTGGCCGAGGCGGTGGAGAAGGAGCTTCAGCCGCAGGTCGCGGCCACCAAGCACGTCGAGGACCGGATCGTGCCCGCCCTCAAGGGCCGGCAGTCCGCGATCGTGCTGGTCGACGGCGTCGAGGAGGGCCTGAGGGTCGTCGACGCGTACGGCGCCGAGCACCTGGAGATCCAGACCGCTCGGGCTTCCGAGGTCGCCGACCGCGTCAAGAACGCGGGAGCGATCTTCATCGGCCCCTGGGCCCCCGTGTCGCTCGGCGACTACGCGGCCGGGTCCAACCACGTCCTGCCCACCGGCGGCTGCGCCTGCCACTCCTCGGGCCTGTCCGTCCAGTCCTTCCTGCGCGGCATCCACATCGTCGACTACACGAAGGACGCGCTCGCCGAGGTCGCCCATCACGTGGTGACGCTGGCGGAGGCGGAGGACCTGCCGGCGCACGGCGCGGCGGTCAAGGCACGGTTCGGTTGGAAGGTACCCGAGAGCAAGTGACCCGCATCGACGATCTCCCCGTACGGGACGAGCTGCGCGGCAAGTCCCCTTACGGCGCACCCCAGTTGGACGTCCCCGTACGGCTGAACACCAACGAGAACCCCTACCCGCTGCCCGAGCCGCTGGTCGAGCGGATCGCGGAGCGGGTGCGGGAGGCCGCCCGCGACCTGAACCGCTACCCGGACCGGGACGCGGTCCAACTGCGCACCGAGCTGGCCAAGTACCTGACGAAGACCGGCAAGTACCCGCTCGGCATCGAGAACGTGTGGGCCGCCAACGGCTCCAACGAGGTCATCCAGCAGCTGCTGCAGACCTTCGGCGGACCGGGCCGTACGGCCATCGGCTTCGAGCCGTCGTACTCGATGCACGCGCTCATCGCGCGCGGGACGGGCACGGGCTGGATCTCGGGTCCGCGCAACGAGGACTTCACGATCGACGTCGCGGCGGCCGTCGAGGCGATCGCCGAGCACAAGCCGGACGTCGTCTTCATCACCACCCCCAACAACCCCACCGGCAACGCGGTTCCACCGGAGACGGTCCTCGCGCTGTTCGAGGCGGCGCAGGCGGCCAAGCCGTCGATGGTGGTCGTGGACGAGGCGTACATCGAGTTCAGCCACGGCGACTCGCTGCTGCCGCTGCTGGAAGGCCGCCCGAACCTGGTCGTCTCCCGCACGATGTCCAAGGCGTTCGGCGCGGCGGGGCTCCGCCTCGGCTATCTCGCCGCCGACCCGGCGGTCGTGGACGCCGTCCAGCTCGTCCGGCTGCCGTACCACCTGTCGGCGATCACCCAGGCGACCGCCCTGGCCGCGCTGGAGCACACCGACACCCTGCTGGGATACGTCGAGCAGCTGAAGGCGGAACGGGACCGGCTGGTCGCCGAGCTGCGCGTGACCGGTTACGAGGTCATCGAGTCCGACGCGAACTTCGTCCAGTTCGGCCGGTTCGCGAACGCCCACGAGGCCTGGCAGAAGATCCTCGACCGGGGCGTCCTGGTCCGGGACAACGGCGTACCGGGGTGGCTGCGGGTGTCCGCCGGCACCCCGCAGGAGAACGACGCGTTCCTCGACGCGGTCCGTGAAGTGAAGAAGGAGCTTGAGGCATGACTCGCGATGTCCGCGTCGGAAGGGTCGAGCGCACCACCAAGGAGACTTCCGTCCTCGTCGAGATAGACCTCGACGGCACCGGTCGGACCGACATCGCCACCGGCGTCGGCTTCTACGACCACATGCTCGACCAGCTCGGCCGGCACGGTCTGTTCGACCTGACCGTGAAGACCGACGGCGACCTGCACATCGACTCCCACCACACCATCGAGGACACCGCCCTCGCGCTCGGCGCCGCCTTCAAGCAGGCGCTCGGCGACAAGGTGGGGATCTACCGCTTCGGCAACTGCACGGTGCCGCTGGACGAGTCCCTCGCCCAGGTGACCGTCGACCTGTCCGGCCGCCCGTATCTCGTGCACACCGAGCCCGAGAACATGGCGCCGATGATCGGCGAGTACGACACCACGATGACCCGGCACATCCTGGAGTCCTTCGTCGCCCAGGCGCAGATCGCGCTGCACGTGCACGTGCCGTACGGGCGCAACGCGCACCACATCGTGGAGTGCCAGTTCAAGGCGCTGGCCCGGGCGCTGCGTTACGCCTCCGAGCGCGACCCCCGCGCGGCCGGCATCCTCCCCTCCACGAAGGGCGCGCTGTAAACCCATGAACGGCCTGTCCACCCTGCTGATCGTCGTCGGTCTCTTCCTGCTCGGCGGCATCATCTCCTTCGTCAAGCAGAAGATGCCCACGAGCCTGATCGTGCTGCTCTCCATCGGCGCGGGCATGTGCCTGGTCGCGGGCGTCATGCGGCTGGGGGTGTGGAATTGAGCACCGGCGGCAAGAAGGTCGTGGTCTTCGACTACGGCTTCGGCAACGTCCGCTCCGCCGAGCGCGCCCTCGCGCGCGTGGGCGCCGACGTCGAGATCACACGCGACTTCGACAAGGCGATGAACGCCGACGGCCTGCTCGTGCCGGGCGTCGGCGCGTTCGCTGCCTGCATGCAGGGTCTGCGCGCCGCCCGCGGTGACTGGGTGGTGGACCGCCGGCTCTCCGGCGGACGCCCCGTGATGGGCATCTGCGTCGGCATGCAGATCCTGTTCGCGCGCGGCATCGAACACGGCGTGGAGGCCGAGGGCCTGGACGAGTGGCCCGGCACGGTCGCCCCGCTCCAGGCCGAGGTCGTGCCCCACATGGGCTGGAACACCGTCGACGCCCCCGCCGACTCGGAGCTGTTCGCCGGCCTCGACGCCGACGCCCGCTTCTACTTCGTGCACTCCTACGCCGTGCACGACTGGCGGCTGGAGTCGCACAACCCGGTGATCGCGGCCCCCAAGGTGACCTGGTCGACGCACGGCAAGCCGTTCGTGGCCGCCGTGGAGAACGGCGCCCTGTGGGCCACACAGTTCCACCCCGAGAAGTCCGGCGACGCCGGCGCCCAGCTCCTCACCAACTGGATCGGAACCCTGTAGACCATGGCCAAGCTCGAACTCCTCCCCGCCGTCGACGTCCGCGACGGCCAGGCCGTCCGCCTCGTGCACGGCGAGTCCGGGACCGAGACCTCCTACGGCTCCCCGCTGGAGGCCGCCCTCGCCTGGCAGCGCTCCGGCGCCGAGTGGCTGCACCTGGTCGACCTGGACGCGGCCTTCGGCACCGGCGACAACCGCGAGCTGATCGCCGAGGTCGCCAAGGCGATGGACATCAAGGTGGAGCTGTCCGGCGGCATCCGCGACGACGCCTCGCTGGCCGCCGCCCTGGCCACCGGCTGCACCCGCGTGAACCTCGGCACGGCCGCCCTGGAGACCCCGGAGTGGGTCGCCAAGGTCATCGCCGAGCACGGCGACAAGATCGCGGTCGGCCTGGACGTGCGCGGCACGACCCTGCGCGGCCGCGGCTGGACCCGCGACGGCGGCGACCTCTACGAGACGCTGGAGCGCCTCGACAAGGAGGGCTGCGCCCGCTACGTCGTCACCGACATCGCCAAGGACGGCACCCTCCAGGGCCCCAACCTTCAGCTGCTGAAGAACGTGTGCGCGGCGACGGACCGTCCGGTCGTGGCCTCCGGCGGCGTGTCGTCCCTGGACGACCTGCGCGCCATCGCCGAGCTGGTACCCCTCGGTGTCGAGGGCTCGATCGTCGGGAAGGCCCTGTACGCGAAGGCGTTCACCCTGGAAGAGGCCTTGGAGGCTGTGTCGTCATGACGTCCGATGCCGTGCGGCGTGTGCAGAGCGGAAGTCCCTGGGAAGAGAGTTTCGGTTTCGCACGGGCCGTCGCGGCGGGGGACCGCGTGCTGGTCGCCGGCACGACGTCCTTCCGGGGCGACGTGCTGTACGGCGAGGGCGACCCGTACGAGCAGGCCAAGGTGGCGTTCACCGGCGCCATCGAGGCGATCGCCGAGTTCGGGCTCGGCATCGGGTCCGTGATCCGTACCCGGATGTACCTCACCCATGTGCGGGACGTGGACGCCGTGGGCCGGGCCCACAAGGAGATCTTCGACTCCGTGCGCCCGGTCTCGACCCTGCTGGTCGTGGAGGGGTTCGTCGATCCGCGCATCCTGGTGGAAGTGGAACTTGAAGCATTCAGAGGAGCCTGAGCAGTCATGACCCTGGCGGTCCGAGTCATCCCCTGCCTGGACGTGGACAACGGCCGGGTCGTCAAGGGCGTCAACTTCCAGAACCTGCGCGACGCGGGCGACCCCGTCGAGATGGCCAAGGTGTACGACGCCGAGGGCGCCGACGAGCTGACGTTCCTGGACATCACCGCGTCCTCGGGCGACCGGGAGACGACGTACGACGTGGTGCGGCGCACCGCGGAGCAGGTGTTCATCCCGCTGACGGTCGGCGGCGGCGTCCGTACCGCCGAGGACGTGGACAAGCTGCTGCGGGCGGGCGCCGACAAGGTGGGCGTGAACACCGCCGCGATCGCCCGCCCCGAGCTGATCCGCGAGATCGCCGAGCGGTTCGGCCGGCAGGTGCTGGTGCTGTCGGTGGACGCGCGCCGCACCGAGTCGGGCTCCTTCGAGGTGACGACGCACGGCGGCCGGCGCGGCACCGGCATCGACGCCGTCGAGTGGGCGCACCGGGCGGCCGAGCTGGGCGCCGGGGAGATCCTGCTGAACTCCATGGACGCGGACGGCACCAAGGACGGCTACGACCTGGAGATGATCGCGGCGGTCCGCAAGCACGTGACCGTCCCGGTGATCGCCTCGGGCGGCGCGGGCAAGCTGACCGACTTCCCGCCGGCCATCGAGGCGGGCGCGGACGCGGTCCTGGCCGCGTCGGTGTTCCACTTCGGGGACCTGCGCATCGGCGAGGTGAAGGAGACCTTGCGGGCAGCGGGACACCCCGTGCGCTGACGCCGCGCCGAGCTTCGGCAGATACGAAAGGGAAGTTGCGCAAAATCTGTTGTGCAACTTTTCTTTCGTATCTAGGGTCGGGGTATGGCTCGTGAAGAAGAGCGCCGGATCACGGATGTGGGGACGCTCAAGGCGCTTGCGCATCCGCTGCGCGCCAATCTGTACCGGCTGCTGTGCATGGAGCGGGTGGCCACCGCCTCCCAGTTGGCCGAGCACGTGGACGAGGCGGTGTCCCTGGTCAGCTACCACCTGCGCAAGCTCGCCGACCACGGGCTGATCGAGGAGGCCCGGCCGCAGACCGCGGACGGGCGGGAGCGCTGGTGGCAGCCGGCGTCGGACGGGGTGAGCATCCGGGACGAGGACTTCCGGGGCGAGCCGGGAAAGGCCGCCGCACATCTCGCGGCCACGCGTCTCTTCCACGACCAGCGGGCCGACCAGTACCGCCGCTACCTGGACGAACGCCCCACCTGGCAGCCCGAGTGGAACACCGCGTCCGTGGACTTCGAGTCGTGGCTGCGACTGACCCCGGCGGAGCTCACCGCGCTGAAGGACGAACTGGAAGCGGTCCTGCGCAGGTACGACGAGCGGGGCCGGGCCGCAGAGGCCGCGGGCGAGACCGAGGGACGCGAGCACGTCGCGCTCCACCTGTACGGCTTCCCGTTCCGCGTCTGAGAGGCCCCCTCCCGTGACCGCCACGCTCACACCGCCGGTGACCGCGCCGCAGGCCCACCGCGACCCCAACGTCCTGCGCTGGCTCGCCGCCTACACCTCCTCGATGCTCGGCGACAGCGTGTACTACCTCGCCCTGTCCTGGGCCGCCGTACAGGCCGGAACGCCCGCGCAGGCCGGGCTCGTGATGTCCGCGAGCGCGCTGCCCCGGGCCGTGCTGATGCTCGGCGGCGGAGTGATCGCCGACCGGTTCGGCCCGCGCCGGGTCGTGATCGGCAGCGACGCCGTGCGCTGCGCGGCCGTCCTCGCCGTGGCCGCCCTGCTGTTCCTCACCAGGCCGGGACTGTGGCCGCTCGCCCTGCTGGCGCTGGTCTTCGGCACGGTCGACGCCGTGTTCATGCCCGCCGTGGGCGCCCTGCCGGCCCGTCTCACCGAGAAGGGCCAGCTCGCCCGGGTCCAGGGGATGCGCGGCCTCGCGATCCGGTTCGCCGGCGTGGCCGGCGCCCCGCTCGGCGGGCTCGGCGTGGCCGTCGGCGGTGCTCCGGCCGCGTTCGCCCTCGCCGGGCTGCTCATCGCCGTGTCCGTGCCGCTGCTGGTCTCCGTACGCGTGCGGGACCTGCCGAAGGACGACACGCCCGAGGTGGCCGGAACCGCCTGGAGCGACCTGCGCGCCGGTCTGCACTACATCCGCCGTCACCGCGTCCTCGCCCCGCTGATGCTGGCCATCGCCCTCGGCGACCTCGGCTTCGTCGGCCCGCTGAACGTCGGTCTGACCCTGCTCGCCGACCGGCGCGGCTGGGGCGCCTCCGGCATGGGCTGGGTGCTGGCCGGGTTCGGGGTCGGGGCCGGGGCCTCCGCGCTGCTGCTCACGGTCCGGGGGCGGCTGCCGCGCGCGGGACTCGTCACCGGGTCGGCGTGCGCCGCGGGGGCCGTGGCCATCGGCGCCCTCGCCTTCGTCCCCACGCTCGGCGCCGCCGTCGGCGTGGCCCTGCTCGTCGGCCTGCTCGCCGGGCTCAGCGGCGCCCTGTGCGGGGCCCTGCTGCAGACCCGGTCCGACCCCGCCTACCTGGGCCGGGTCACCGCCGTCGCCAGTCTGATCAGCCTCGGTCTGACCCCGCTCAGCATGCCGCTCGCGGCGGCCGCGATCGGTGCCTGGGGTCTCGGGCCGGTCTACGTCGTCAGCGCCGGCGTCTGCGGCCTCGGCGGGGTCGTCGCCCTCGCCGTACCGGCCCTGCGGCGCGCGGAACTCCCGGGGGGCTGACCTCCACCGGCCCGCCCCAGGCTCAGATGCCCAGCTGCCTGGACTCGGTCAGCTTGGTGATCGCGTCCGTCTCGCCCTCGACCTCCACCTCGGCCGCGTTCTGCCGCCCGAACACGAACATCAGCAGCTCCGACGGCTCGCCGGTCACCGTCACCACCGGCGCGCCCCGGTGCGCCACCGCCGTCTGCCCGTCCGGGCGGCGCAGCACCAGACCCGTCGGCACACCGCGGGCCACCAGCCGCGCGGTGCGCTCCAGCCGGGACCACAGGGCGTCCTGGAAGACGGGGTCCAGCTCGCGCGGGCTCCAGTCCGGCTGGGCCCGGCGCACGTCCTCGGTGTGGACGTAGAACTCGACGATGTTGGCCGCCTCGTCGATCTGCTTGAGCTGGAACGGGGAGAAGCGCGGGGGGCCGGTACGGATCAGCTGGATCAGCTCCTCGTACGGCTTCGCGGTGTACTCGGCCATCACCTTCTCCAGGCGCGGCGCGAGCTGCTTGATCAGCGTGCCCCCGGCCGCGTCCGGGCGGCGCTCGCGCACGATGACATGCGCGGCCAGGTCCCGGGTCCGCCAGCCCTCGCAGAGGGTCTCGGCGTCCGGACCGACGGTTTCCAAGAGGTCGGCGAGCAGGAGCCGTTCACGCTTGGCGAAGGTCGACATGGTGTCAGCCTACGACCAGGCGGTCAGTCCGCGCAGTGGACACGGCACCGGCGTTGTCGTACCCGCGCGGCACAATGGCACCCATGACCAGTACGACCGGGACTCCCCGGCCCAGCAGCCTCGACCCGGAGATCGCCGCCCGCCTCAAGCGCAGCGCGGACGGCCTCCTGCCCGCCATCGCCCAGCAGTACGACACCGGTGAGGTGCTCATGCTCGGCTGGATGGACGACGAGGCCCTGCACCGCACGCTGACCACCGGCCGCTGCACCTACTGGTCGCGCAGCCGCCGGGAGTACTGGGTCAAGGGCGACACCTCGGGCCACGTCCAGTGGGTGAAGTCGGTCGCGCTCGACTGCGACGCCGACACCGTCCTGGTCAAGGTCGACCAGGTGGGCGCGGCCTGCCACACCGGCGCGCGCACCTGCTTCGACGAGGACGTGCTCCTGAAGGGCGCCGACACCGACGCCGATTCCGCCGTTCCGGCATCTGATCAGTAAGGTCGGCCGCCATGGACCTCGAGACCTTCCGCAAGCTCGCCACCGACCGGCGCGTCATCCCGGTGACGCGCAAGCTCCTCGCCGACGGCGACACGCCGGTCGCGCTGTACCGCAAACTGGCCGCCGAGCGCCCCGGCACCTTCCTGCTGGAGTCCGCGGAGAACGGCCGCTCCTGGTCCCGGTACTCCTTCGTCGGCGTCCGGTCCGCCGGGACGCTGACGGAACGCGACGGACAGGCGCACTGGCTCGGCACCCCGCCGGTCGGCGTCCCGGTCGACGGCGACCCCCTGAAGGCCCTGCGCGCCACGCTCCAGGCCCTGCACACCCCGCAGCAGGAAGGCCTGCCGCCCTTCACCGGCGGCATGGTCGGCTATCTGGGCTACGACATCGTCCGCCGCCTGGAGAAGATCGGCCCCGGTGAGCGCGACGACCTGCGGCTGCCCGAGCTGACCATGCTCCTGACCAGCGACCTCGCCGTCATGGACCACTGGGAGGGCTCGGTCCTGCTGATCGCCAACGCGATCAACCACAACGACCTCGACACCGGTGTGGACGAGGCCTACGCCGACGCCGTGGCCAGGCTCGACGCCATGGAGGCCGACCTCACGCGCGCGGTCGCCCAGCCCCCGGCCGTCCTGCCGCCCTCCGAACTGCCCGAGTACACCGCGCTGTGGGGTGGCCCCGACTTCCAGGTCGCCGTCGAGGACGTCAAGGAGCGCATCCGCGCGGGCGAGGCCTTCCAGGTCGTGCCCTCCCAGCGCTTCGAGACCCCGTGCACGGCGAGCGCGCTGGACGTCTACCGGGTGCTGCGGGCCACCAACCCGTCCCCGTACATGTACCTGTTCCGCTTCGACGGCTTCGACGTCGTCGGCTCGTCCCCCGAGGCCCTGGTGAAGGTCGAGGACGGGCGGGCGATGGTCCACCCCATCGCCGGCACCCGGCCCCGCGGCACCACCCCGCAGGAGGACCAGGCCCTCGCCGAGGAACTGATGGCCGACCCCAAGGAGCGCGCCGAGCACCTGATGCTGGTGGACCTCGGCCGCAACGACCTGGGCCGGGTCTGCGAGCCCGGCTCGGTCGAGGTGGTCGACTTCATGTCCATCGAGCGCTACTCGCACGTGATGCACATCGTCTCGACGGTCACCGGCCGGGTGGCCGAGGGCCGCACCGCCTTCGACGTGCTCACCGCCTGCTTCCCGGCGGGCACCCTCTCCGGCGCCCCCAAGCCCCGCGCGATGCAGATCATCGACGAACTGGAGCCGTCCCGGCGCGGCCTGTACGGCGGCTGTGTCGGCTATCTGGACTTCGCGGGCGACTCCGACACCGCGATCGCCATCCGTACGGCGCTGCTCCGGGACGGCACGGCATACGTGCAGGCCGGAGCCGGCATCGTCGCCGACTCCGACCCGGTGGCGGAGGACCAGGAGTGCCGCAACAAGGCGGCGGCGGTCCTCCGCGCGGTGCACACGGCCAACAGGCTCAGCTCATAGGAGAGTTCAGCCGGTGAACGCGGCGGTGCCGTTCGGGGTGCCGAGCCCGGTCGGCCCGTCGTACCCGGCGGTGCCGGTGCACAGGTACGAGCCGCCGCAGCTGCCGTTGGAGCCGCTGGTGACGTCGTTCAGCGCCGAGGTGTGCGCGTACGGGAAGGACGCCGGGGAGGAGCCGGCGGACGGGGTGCCGGCCAGCGCGTAGGTCGCCGCGATCAGCGGGGCGGAGGCGCTGGTGCCGCCGAAGACCATCCAGCCGCTGCCCTGGGCGTACGTGTCGTACACCGCGACCCCGGTGTTGGGGTCGGCGACCGCCGAGACGTCCGCGACCGTACGGTTCGCGCAGCCGGAGTCCTTCTGCCAGCTGGGCTTGGCGTCGTAGGCGGAGCAGCCGGAGCCGGCTCCGCTCCACACCGTGTCGGTCCAGCCGCGGGAGTTGGAGGCCGTCTTCAGGGACGTACCACCCACCGCCGTCACGTACTTCGACGCCGCCGGGTACTCGACGCCGTAGCCGTTGTCACCGGAGGAGACGGTGATGGCGACACCCGGGTGGTTGAAGTACGAGGAGTCGTACGTCGCGTCGCTGGAGGACTCGGAGCCGCCGTAGCTGTTGGAAACGAACTTCGCGCCGAGGCGGACGGCGGTGTTCACGGCCGTGCCCAGGTTGGTCATGCTGGCCGAACTGGCCTCCACCAGCAGGATCTTGCAGTTCGGGCAGGCCGCGCTGACCATGTCGAGGTCGAGGGAGATCTCCTCGGCCCAGCCGGAGTTGCCGCGCGGGTACTTGGTGCCGCCGTTCTGGTCCACCTTCTGGAAGCAGCCGTTGGCGGTGGTGCAGGCGGGCAGGCCGTACTGGGAGCGGTAGACGGCGAGGTCGGACTCGGCGTTCGGGTCGTCGTAGGCGTCGACGATCGCCACCGTCCGGCCCGAACCGCCGCTCGCGGAGGGCAGGTTGTACGCCGCCTGCAGCGAGGCGGGGCCGTAGCCGGAGGGTGCGGCGGCCGCGGTCAGATCGCTCTCCGCGTGCGCCGACTTCGGGGTGCCCGCGGTGACCTTGAGGGCGTTGCAGGCCATCTCTCCCTTCGTCGGGGCGGCGCAGGCATGCGCGACGCTGACACCGTGGGACGGGGAGGCGGTGGACTGGGCCGCCTGGCCGAGCGGGGCGGCCAGGGCGAGGGCGGCCGTGGCGAGCGTGGCCACGGCGGCGAGCGAAGCGGTTCTGCGCAACGTACGTCCTCCACGAGGTGGGGTGGATCGGGAAGGGCTGTGGGGGGTGCGCGAGTGCCACCACGGCGCGTGGTGTCGTGCCGTGGTGGCGCAGAACGTACGGATGGCGGGGCCACGTCAACAAGATGGATGTTGAAGGGAGAACGTTCCTTTGCGGTTCCTGGGACGTTCATGTGCCGTTCGTGAGCGGATCATGGCCGAGATTCGACCCGCCCATGGCTTGACGGACCCGGGTGACGGTTCGCCCGGGGTTCAGGCGATAGTGGAGTACGTGACTGCCGTACCTCACCCTCGTACCGAAGCCGCCGCGCCCGTCCGGTCCGACCGGCGGAGCCTCGCCGTGGCCCTCCTGTGCGGCGCGCTCGGCGCGGCCGTGGCGCTGCTCGCGACCCGGCAGCGCTGGGCCGAGGGCACCGCGACGGTGGCCGGCGGCCCGTTCCCGCTGAACGCCAAGGGCAGCGACGTCACGGGCGTCCCGGCGGCCCTCGCCATAGTGGGCCTCGCCGCGCTCGTCGCCGTCTTCGCCGTCCGCAGGGCCGGCCGGTTCGTCGTCGCCGGGCTGCTCGCGCTGTCCGGCGCCGGCATCGTCGCCGCCGCGCTCATCGGCGCCTCCGACAGCTCCGCGCTGGACGAGCAGGCCGCCCAGGCCAGCGGCGACACCTCCGCCACCGTCGCCGCGCTCAGCCACACCGGCTGGCCCTACGTCGCGGCCGCCGGCGGCCTGCTGATCCTGCTGGCCGGCCTGCTGGCGCTGCGCTACGGCAGCCGGTGGCCCGCCATGTCCGGCCGCTACGAGCGCGGCGCCGACCGTCCGCGCCGCAAGGCCCGCCCGGTCGACCCGGAACGGCCGGAGGAGATCTGGAAGGCCCTGGACCGCGGCGAGGACCCCACCGGGGCCTGAGCCGCCGGCCGACGGCCCCGGTGTGGCGAAACAGACGCCACCCCCGCGCCCGGCACGCGTGCTCGTACGGGACAATGGACGACGAGCGTCCGGCTCGGACAGTGACGACAGTGACGGTCGGGCTCGGAGCCGTACGAGACGTACGCCGCTCTCCTGGGACACGTACACAGCAACGAGGAGCACAGACATGGCGGGCAGCAGCCACGGCCACGGTCACACCCCGGCCGCCTGGACCGGTGTCATCATTTCCTTCATCGGTTTCTGCGTCGCGGGCGCCTTCATGGTGATGGCCCAGCCGATCGGCTTCTGGGCCGGCATGGTGCTCATCCTCGGCGGCGCGGTGGTCGGTGGCATCATGCGCGCCATGGGCCTCGGCGCGAAGCAGGCCCCTCTCAAGATGAGCGGCGCCCCCCTCACCACCCGTGAGCCGGCCGGCGTCGAGAGCTGAGCCGACGGTTTTCCCGAGGGGCGGCCCGCACCTGCACAAGGTGCTGGCCGCCTTTCTTGGTTCAGGAGGGGCGGACCAGCGCGCGCGGTGCCCGCGCGCCGGAGACAATGCTGAGGTGAACGCCGAGAGCCGTCCGTTCCCGCCCGTGACCCCTCACGTCCCGGTCAGCCCGCCGTTGCGGCGCCTCGCCGTCCCGGCGGGGCTCCTCGCGGCCGTCGCCGGGGCCTTCGCGTACGTGGGCGCGGTCGACCCGAACGAACCCGGCCACTATCCGGTCTGCCCGCTGTACCGGCTCACCGGCCTGTACTGCCCCGGCTGCGGCGGACTGCGCAGCGCGCACGCCTTCGTCCACGGCGACCTGCTCACCGCGCTGCGCGACAACGCGCTGGGCGTGGCCGCCTACCTGGGCTTCGCGGTGCTGTGGACCGTATGGGTGGTCCAGTCCGTGCGCGGCCGGCCGCTGCGGCTGGACCCGCGGCCGGGGCACCTGTGGGCGATCGGCGCCTTGGTGCTGGTGTTCGCGGCTGTCCGGAACCTGCCGTCGGGTGGCTGGCTGCACCCTTGATCACATCGGGAAGGTCCAGGTAGTGGGACCGGTGTCCACCGGATGCGAGGGCTCCGCGCTCCTGCGGATACCATCGCAGTGACCACGGGTTTTCAAAACCTGAAGGAACCACCGTCAGGAAAGGGGGCCGCTCGCGTGAGTGTGCTCGACGAGATCATCGACGGAGTCCGTGCCGACCTCGCGGAGCGGCAGGCACGCGTCAGCCTCGACGAGCTCAAGGAGCGCGCGGCCAAGGCTCCCGCCGCCAAGGACGGGGTGGCCGCGCTCAAGGGCGACGGCGTCAAGGTGATCTGCGAGGTCAAGCGCTCCAGCCCCTCCAAGGGCGCGCTGGCGGCGATCGCCGACCCGGCCGGGCTGGCCGCGGACTACGAGGCGGGCGGCGCGGCCGTCATCTCCGTCCTCACCGAACAGCGCCGCTTCGGCGGCTCGCTGGCCGACCTGGAGGCCGTCCGCGCGCGCGTGGACATCCCGGTGCTGCGCAAGGACTTCATCGTCACCTCGTACCAGCTGTGGGAGGCCCGGGCGTACGGCGCCGACCTCGCGCTGCTGATCGTGGCCGCCCTGGACCAGCCGGCCCTGGAGTCGCTGATCGAGCGCGCGGTGTCGATCGGACTCACCCCGCTCGTCGAGGTGCACGACGAGGACGAGGTCGAGCGGGCCGTGGACGCGGGCGCCAAGGTCATCGGTGTCAACGCGCGCAACCTGAAGACGCTGGAGGTCGACCGCGGCACGTTCGAGCGGGTCGCGCCGGAGATCCCGGACCACCTGGTCAAGGTCGCCGAATCCGGTGTCCGCGGCCCGCACGACCTGATCGCCTACGCCAACGCCGGCGCCGACGCGGTCCTGGTCGGCGAGTCCCTGGTCACCGGGCGCGACCCCAAGACCGCCGTCGCCGACCTGGTCGCAGCGGGCGAACATCCCGCGCTGCGGCACGGCCGGAGCTGATCACCCGGTAGGCTGATCCCGATGACTCTCACCGTGACGACCGTGGACCGGTACGCCCGCCTGGCGCGCGGCTGCCGCCCGAGGGGCTGCCGCGCCCCGGCCCGGCGTGTCCACGGCCGTCGCGTGCGATACGTCATCGGTGACGAACCTGGGCAGGTAAACGGACGTCGATGGCAGCGCGCCCCAAAGGGGCGCGGGGCTGTATCCGACTATGCGACTGCGTCGCGTGGGCGCGACCAGCCACAGACGGCCTGAGGTCGTACGACAAGCTCCGCCCCCACGGCGAATAGTGTTCTTCCACGCACTCACCGTGAGGTTTCGGCATGCCCAGCAACTTCTTCCACCCCGCGCCGGAGGGGCAAGTCCCCAGCGCCGAAGGCTACTTCGGCGCGTTCGGCGGCAAGTTCATCCCGGAGGCCCTCGTCGCCGCCGTGGACGAGGTCGCCGTCGAGTACGACAAGGCCAAGCACGACCCCGAGTTCGCCCGAGAGCTCGACGACCTGATGGTCCACTACACCGGCCGCCCCAGCTCCCTCACCGAGGTCCCCCGCTTCGCCGAACACGCCGGCGGCGCTCGCGTGTTCCTCAAGCGCGAGGACCTCAACCACACCGGCTCCCACAAGATCAACAACGTCCTCGGCCAGGCGCTGCTCACCAAGCGGATGGGCAAGACCCGCGTGATCGCGGAGACCGGCGCCGGTCAGCACGGCGTCGCGACCGCGACCGCCTGTGCCCTGTTCGGCCTCGACTGCACCATCTACATGGGCGAGGTCGACACCAGGCGCCAGGCCCTGAACGTGGCCCGCATGCGCATGCTCGGCGCCGAGGTCGTCGCGGTGAAGTCCGGCAGCCGTACGCTCAAGGACGCCATCAACGAGGCGTTCCGCGACTGGGTGGCGAACGTCGACCACACCCACTACCTGTTCGGTACGGTCGCCGGCCCGCACCCCTTCCCGGCCATGGTCCGCGACTTCCACCGCGTGATCGGCGTGGAGGCCCGCCGCCAGCTCCTGGAGCGCGCGGGGCGCCTGCCCGACGCCGCGGTCGCCTGCGTCGGCGGCGGCTCCAACGCCATCGGCCTCTTCCACGCCTTCATCCCCGACGAGGGCGTCCGGCTCATCGGCTGCGAGCCCGCCGGGCACGGCATCGAGACCGGCGAGCACGCGGCCACCCTGACCGCGGGCGAGCCGGGCATCCTGCACGGTTCCCGCTCGTACGTCCTGCAGGACGACGAGGGCCAGATCACCGAGCCGTACTCCATCTCCGCCGGCCTGGACTACCCGGGCATCGGCCCGGAGCACTCCTACCTCAAGGACTCCGGCCGCGGCGAGTACCGCGCGATCACCGACGACGCGGCCATGCAGGCGCTGCGTCTGCTGTCCCGCACCGAGGGCATCATCCCGGCCATCGAGAGCGCCCACGCCCTCGCCGGCGCCCTGGAGGTCGGCAGGGAGCTGGGCAAGGACGGCCTGATCGTCGTCAACCTGTCCGGCCGCGGCGACAAGGACATGGACACCGCCGCCCGCTACTTCGGCCTGTACGACACCGACGCCGAGGTGGCCGCCGACGAAGCCGACACCGCCGAGATCGAGGGGGACGCCAAGTGAGCGGGAAGATCCAGCTGCTGTCGGACACCCTGGCCGCCGCCAAGGCCGAGGGCCGGTCCGCGCTCATCGCCTACCTCCCGGCCGGGTTCCCGACCGTGGACGGCGGCATCGAGGCGATCAAGGCCGTCTTCGACGGCGGGGCGGATGTCGTGGAGGTGGGCCTGCCGCACAGCGACCCCGTCCTCGACGGCCCGGTCATCCAGACCGCCGACGACATCGCCCTGCGCGGCGGGGTCAAGATCGCCGATGTGATGCGCACGGTCCGCGAGGTGTACGCGGCGACCGGCAAGCCCGTGCTGGTCATGACGTACTGGAACCCCATCGACCGCTACGGCGTCGAGCGGTTCACCGCCGAGCTGGCCGAGGCGGGCGGTGCGGGCTGCATCCTGCCCGACCTGCCCGTCCAGGAGTCGGCGCTGTGGCGGGAGCACGCCGAGAAGCACGGCCTCGCGACCGTGTTCGTGGTGGCGCCGAGCAGCAAGGACGAGCGGCTCGCCCAGATCACCGGGGCGGGCAGCGGCTTCGTCTACGCGGCCTCGCTGATGGGCGTCACCGGCACCCGCGAATCCGTCGGCGCCCAGGCCCGGAACCTGGTCGAGCGCACCCGCGCCACCGGCACCGAGCTGCCCGTCTGCGTCGGACTCGGCGTCTCCAACCGCGCTCAGGCCGCCGAGGTCGCCGGCTTCGCCGACGGCGTCATCGTCGGCTCGGCCTTCGTGAAGCGGATGCTGGACGCGCCCGACCACACGGCCGGCGTGGAGGCGGTCCGCGAGCTGGCCGGGGAGCTGGCGAAGGGCGTGCGCGAACAGGCGTAACCGCAGGTCACTTTCCCTATCAGAACACCCCCGTCAGAACATTCGGTCACTCGAACGAGTGGACCTGGAACCGGGGAGGCGCGCTGCGCCTCCCCGGTTCGTTCTGGGGGTGTGAGCGAGAAGAACCGTGACGGAAAGCGCACCGCCCGGGAGCGGCTGGCGGTCGAGCGTGAGAAGCAGAAGGCCGCGGACAAGCGAAGGCGCACGCTGATCGTGGGCGCGAGCATCGTCTGCGTCCTGGGCCTCGCGGCGGTGATCGGCGTGCTCGCCGCGAACGCCGGCAAGAACAAGAGCAGCGAGAAGGCGGGCCCGGTCGTGGTGCCCTCGGGCGCGCAGGGCAAGGACAGCCTCGCCATCCCGGTCGGCAAGGACGGCGCCAAGTCGACGCTCACCGTCTGGGAGGACGTCCGCTGCCCGGCCTGCCAGGCCTTCGAGGTCGCCTACCGCCCGACCCTCCATGAACTGGTCGACTCGGGCAAACTCAGAATCGAGTACCACCTGGTCCGGCTGATCGACGGCAACCTCCGCGGCACCGGCTCCCTGCGCGGCGCCAACGCGGCGGCCTGCGCCCAGGACGCCGGAAAGTTCCGCGACTACCACGACGTGCTGTACGCCAACCAGCCCAAGGAGACCGACGACGCCTTCGCGGACAACGCCAAGCTGATCGACCTGGCCGGCAAGGTCGGCGGCCTGGACACCCCCGCCTTCCAGAAGTGCGTCAAGGACGGCACCCACGACAGCTGGGTCGACAAGTCCCACAAGGCCTTCCAGACCAGCGGCCTCAACTCCACGCCCACGGTCCTGCTCGACGGCAAGAGCATCCACCAGCAGCAGGGCATGACCCCGGCCAAGCTCAAGCAGATGGTGGAGGCGGCCAACCGCGGGTAAGGATCTTCCTTCCGCCGCCCGGATTTCTCACGCCCCCGTTATGCACCCGTAGCCGGGCTGCTTGCCGTCACCACGGCCCGGCAGGGTAGCGTCGGACTTGCCATGGAACTTGCCTACATTCCCAGCCCGTCGCACGGGGTGCTGCACCTCGGCCCCATTCCGCTGCGCGGCTACGCCTTCTGCATCATCATCGGCGTCTTCGTCGCTGTCTGGCTCGGCAACAAGCGATGGATCGCCCGCGGCGGGCGGCCCGGCACGGTCGCCGACATCGCGGTCTGGGCTGTGCCGTTCGGTCTGGTCGGCGGCCGGCTCTACCACGTGATCACGGACTACGAGCTGTACTTCAGCCCGGGCCGTGACTGGGTCGACGCCTTCAAGGTGTGGCAGGGCGGCCTGGGCATCTGGGGCGCGATCGCGCTCGGCGCGCTCGGCGCCTGGATCGGCGCGCGGCGCCGGGGCATCCCGATGCCGGCGTACGCCGACGCCGTCGCGCCCGGCATCGCGTTCGCGCAGGCCATCGGCCGCTGGGGCAACTGGTTCAACCAGGAGCTGTACGGCCGTGAGACGCATGTTCCCTGGGCGCTGCACATCACGTCCTCCGAGGGCGGCCGGGTGCCGGGCTACTACCACCCGACCTTCCTGTACGAGTCCCTGTGGTGCATCGGCGTGGCTCTCCTGGTCATCTGGGCCGACCGCCGCTTCAAGCTCGGCCACGGCCGGGCGTTCGCCCTCTACGTCGCGGCCTACTGCGTGGGCCGGGGCTGGATCGAGTACATGCGCGTGGACGACGCGCACCACATCCTGGGCCTCCGCCTGAACGACTGGACCGCGCTGATCGTGTTCCTGCTGGCGGTGACGTACATCGTGGTGTCGTCGAAGAAGCGGCCCGGCAGGGAAGCCGTCGTCGAGCCGGGTATCCCCGACGGTTCGGCCGACGGTACGGAAGGCGCCGACGAGGCCGAGGCCGAGGACAAGGCCGAGCCGGAGGCCGTGGAAGCCACCAAGGCCGCGAAGGCCGCGGATGTCGCCGAGGCGAAGGACGAGGCCGGGTCGGCGACCAAGAAGAGCTGACCGTCTGTTCTACGACATCGAGGGCGCCCGAAGCTGTTCGGGCGCCCTCGATGCGTGTGGGCACCTCGTGGCGGTGCGGGGTCAGTCTCTGCGGGCCAGTGACAGGGTCCGCTGGGCCATCGTGACCACCGCCGCGTCGATGAAGCGGCCGTCGGGCAGGGCCTGGGCGCCCTCTTTCGCCGCGGCCGCCTTGATGATCGTCTCGGCGTGTTCGATCTCTGCCGGGGTCGGAAGGTAGGCCCGTTCGATCACCGGGAGCTGCCGGGGATGGATGGCGGCGCGGCCCAGGAAGCCGAGGGAACGGCCGTGGGCGCAGGAGGCGGCGAGGCCGTCCAGGTCCCGGATGTCGGGGTGCACCGACTGCGGCGGCGGGGCGAGGCCCGCCGCGCGGGCGGCGACGACCACCCGGGAGCGCGGCCAGTCGAGGCCCGCGTCGGCCCGTACCCCCAGGTCGGCCCGCAGATCCGCCTCGCCGACGGCGATGCCCCGCAGGGCGGGGTGGGCGGTGGCGATGGCGTAGGCGTGCTCGATGCCGAGGGCCGACTCCAGCAGGGCGTACAGCGGCACGGGGGTGGCGGTGGCGACCTGTCTGATCTCGGCCGGGGCGGTCACCTTGGGCAGCCGCAGGCCCGCCAGTCCGGGAAGTGCGGCCAGGGTGGCCAGATCGCCGGCGGACCAGGGGCTGTCCAGGGCGTTGACACGGACGTGGACCGGGACCGGCGGGGGTCCGGTGAGGAGCTCGGCCGTGGCCGCGCGGGCGTACTCCTTGCGGTCCGGCGCGACGGCGTCCTCCAGGTCGATCACCACCACGTCGGCGCCCGCGGCCAGCGCCTTGGCCACCACGGGCGGGCGGTCGCCGGGGACGTAGAGCCAGGTGAGGGGGTGCGGGGTCACAGCGCGCCCTCCTCGCGCAGGGCGCGCAGTTCGCCGGGGGTGAGGCCCAGCTCGGTGAGCACGGCCTCGGTGTCGGCGCCGTGAGGGCGGCCGGCCCAGCGGATCGCGCCGGGCGTCGCGGAGAGCCGGAACAGGACGTTCTGCATGCGCAGGGGGCCCAGCTCGGGGTCGTCGACGGTGGTGACCGTGTGCAGCGCCTGGTACTGGGGGTCGGCCAGGACGTCCCGGACGTCCTGGACCGGGGCCACGGCCGCCTCCGCCTTCTCGAAGGCCGCGAGGACCTCGGCGCGGGTGCGGGCGGCGATCCAGGAGCCGACCGCCTCGTCCAGGACGTCGGCGTGGGCGGCGCGGTCCGCGCCGGTGGCGAACCACGGTTCCCCGATCAGCTCCGGGCGGCCCACCAGGCGCATCACCCGCTCCGCGACCGACTGCGCGGAGGTGGAGACGGCGACCCAGTGGCCGTCCGCGGTGCGGTAGGTGTTGCGCGGGGCGTTGTTCGCGGACCGGTTTCCGGTGCGTTCCTGGACGTGGCCGAGCTGGTCGTACCAGGTGGGGTGGGGGCCGAGGACCGACAGGATCGGCTCGATGATCGCCATGTCGACGACCTGCCCGGCGCCGGTGCGCTCCCGTGCGGCCAGCGCGGTGAGCACGGCGTAGGCGGTCGCCAGGCCCGCGACCGAGTCCGCGAGCCCGAAGGGCGGGAGCGTGGGCGGCGCGTCCGGTTCGCCGGTGATCGCGGCGAAGCCGCTCATCGCCTCGGCGAGCGTGCCGAAGCCGGCGCGGTGGGCGTACGGCCCGAACTGACCGAAGGCCGTCACCCGGGCGAGGACCAGCCGGGGGTTGGCGGCCGCCAGTTCCGCCCAGCCCAGATCCCACTTCTCCAGGGTGCCCGGGCGGAAGTTCTCGATCACGATGTCGGCGGTGGCGGCGAGCCGGAGCAGGGTGGTACGGCCGCCGGGGGTGGACAGGTCCAGGGTGATGGTCCGCTTGTTGCGGCCGAGCACCTTCCACCACAGGCCGACGCCGTCCTTGGCCGGGCCGTGCCCACGGGAGGGGTCGGGCCGGCGCGGATGCTCGACCTTGATGACCTCGGCGCCGAAGTCGCCGAGCAGCGTGGCGGCCAGCGGGCCGGCGAAGAGGGTCGCGAGGTCCAGCACCCGCAGACCGGTGAGGGGCGGTGGAGTCGTCGTACTCATGCGTCGTACCTCTGCGTCGAACCTCATGCGTCGTACCTCACGCGGTGAACTGGGCGTCGATCTCCGGGCGGTACGGCATCGACACCGATGCCCCGGCCCGCTGCACGGAGATCGCCGCGGCGGCCGCCGCCCAGGACAGGGCCTCCCGCACCGGTTTCTCCTCGGCGAGGGCCACCGCGAGCGCGCCGACGAAGGTGTCGCCGGCGCCCGTGGAGTCGACGGCGGTCACCTGCGGTGCCGGGATCACCAGCGGGTCGGCGCCCCGGGCCAGGTAGAGGCTGCCGGTCGCGCCCAGCGTGACGACGACCTCCGGCACCAGGTGGAGCAGGTCGGCGGCGGCCTCGCGCGGGTCGGTGCGGCCGGTGAGGGTGATCGCCTCGTACTCGTTGGGCACCAACAGGTCGGTCACGTCGAGGAGTTCGAGCGGCAGCGGCTGGGCGGGCGAAGGGGTGAGCACCGTACGGACCCCGTGCCGGCGCGCCGCCTGAGCGCCCAGGACGACCGCGCGCAGCGGGATCTCCAGCTGCAGCAGCAGGGCGTCGGCGGAGGCGATCACGCCCTCGTCGCCGGGGGAGAGGTGGTCGACGGTGCCGTTCGCGCCGGGGATGACGACGATGGAGTTGGCGCCCTCGTCGTCCACCACGATGTGCGCGGTGCCGGACGGGCCCTCGACCGTCCGCAGGAAGTCGGTGTCCACGCCGGAGTGCTCGAGGGTGTCGCGCAGCCGCAGGCCGAAGGCGTCGTTGCCGACCGCGCCGATCATCGAGACGGTGGCGCCGGCGCGGGCCGCGGCGATCGCCTGGTTGGATCCCTTGCCGCCGGGGATCGTGCGGAACTCCCGTCCCGTCACGGTCTCGCCGCGCTGCGGGGCCTTCGTGACATAGGTGACGAGGTCCATGTTCGTGCTGCCGAGGACGACGATGTGGGTCATGGTCGGGTCGCCTCCAGGTGGGTGAGGTGGGCGAGGGTGTCGAAGCCGGTGCCGTCGAAGTCGGCGACGGTGGTGGCGAGCCGGTTCTTCAGCGGGGCCCGCCAGTGGTCGGGGAGTGCGGCGGGGTCGCCCGCGAGCAGTCCCGCGACGCTGCCGGCCGTCGCCCCGTTCGAGTCGGTGTCCAGGCCGCCCGACACCGCACGGCGGATGGAGCCGGTGAAGTCGCCGTCCGCGTGGGTGAGGGCGGCGGTGAGCAGGGCGGTGTTGGGGATGGCGTGCACCCAGTGGTGGGCGGGCGTGTAGCGGGCGTGGAGCTCGTCCACCACGTCGTCGAAGTCCTCGTGGGACCCGGCCAGTCGGACGGCGTGGTCGATCGCCCGCGCGAGCCGGGAGCGGGGCGGGATCACCCGGCGGCCGGTGCGCAGACAGGCGTGGACGTCATGGCTTCCGGTGGCGGCGGTGGCGATGACGGCGGCCGTGAACATCGCCGCGTAGACGCCGTTGGCGGTGTGTGTGAGCACCGCGTCGCGGTGCGCCTGCTCGGCGGCGGCCGCCGGATCGCCGGGGTTGGTCCAGCCGTGCACATCGGCGCGGATCAGGGCGCCGATCCACTCGCGGAAGGGGTTGCGGTGGCGGGCGGTGTGCGGGGGTTCGATGCCGGTGAGGAGGTTGCGGTAGGCGACGCGTTCGGCGGTGAAGGTGCGGCCGGGCGGGAGCTCGTCGAGCCAGAGCCGGGCCACGTCGGTGGTGGTGAAGGCCCTGCCGTGACGGCGCAGGAGCAGGAGGTTCAGGAGGGGGTAGTTGAGGTCGTCGTCCTCGGGCATGCCGTCGATGTTCTCGGCGAGGGAGGTGGCAGCCGAGCGCCGGTTCCAGGGGTGCGCGGCGAGCAGGTCCTCCGGGACGCCGCGGGCCGTGAAGTACGTGGTCAGGGGCCAGTTTCCGGTCGCCTGGGCGAGGGCGCGGATGGCGTCGAGGGGGAGCTTTTCGACGGGTTTGCCGAGGAGGCAGCCGATGGCCCGGCCGAGCCAGGCGGCTTCGAGGGCGGCCGGGGCGGGGGCCCGAGCGGCCGGTGCGGGGGTGGGGCCGCCTGTCCGCGCCGGCGGGGTGCCGCCCCCGGAGGGGGCACTCGGCCAGTCCGTGCACAGGGACTTGATGCGGGCCAGGTCCGTCGGCTCGTCGTGGGACAAGCCGCTGGGGAGGTCGGCCAGTTCGTCCAGGAGGTCTTCCGCGAGGAGGCGCAGATACCGGGAGACACCGTGGGCGGAGGCGCCCGCCCGGGCCGGCGCGTCCGGGCCGCCCGCCGCCCGCCACCGCGCCTCGATCGCCGAGGGCTCCCGCCCGTCCAGGCGGGCCTGGCGGAGCTCGTGGCCGAGCAGGTCCTCGGGCTGGACCCAGGTCAGTCGGAGCATGCGGCGCCTCCGAGGGCCGTGAACGCCCGCTCGTGGGCGCGCCGCCGCCGTACGTCCCGCTCGAAGACCTCCCGCGCCACCTCGGTGAGCGTGCGGGCCGGCTCCCACAGGTCCAGCCGGCTGGCCTCCGCCACCGTCTTCGCCCAGTCCTCCGGGACGGGCGAGCCCAGCGCGCCCGCGAGGGCGCCGGCCATCGTCGCGATCGAGTCGCAGTCGCGGCCGTAGTTGACCGCGCCGAGCACGGCGTGCCGATAGTCGCCACCGGATACCAGGAGCATGCCGAGGGCGACGGGCAGTTCCTCGATCGAGTGCAGACGGGAGGGGCGGCGGGCGGCCAGGGAGGGCGCGCGGTAGTCCGGGCCGACGGTGTCGTACGGGGCCACCGCCGCGCGCAGCGGCCGTAGCGCCGACTCGAAGTCGCTGTGGTCGCGGGCCGTTTCGCAGACCTTCTCGATCGCCTCGCGTGTGCCGTCCTTCGCCAGGGACAGGCAGGCGGTGACGACCGAGTCCGGCGTCGCGCCCGGGGTCGCGGCGGCGGCCACGGCCGCGGCGAGGACACCGGCCGCCTCACGGCCGTACGACGACTGGTGTGCGCCCGCGATGTCCAGGGCCTCGGCGTAGGCGGCGGCCGGGTTGGCCGCGTTGACCAGGCCGACGGGGGCCATGTACATCGCCGCGCCGCAGTTGACGATGTTGCCGACGCCCGCTTCCCGGGGATCGGCGTGCGCGTGGGCGAGCCGGGTCACGAGCCACTTCTCGGCGAGGAAGAGGCGGTGCAGGGGCAGCGTCTCGGTCTCCAGTTCCGGGATCCAGCGCGGGTTCGTCATCAGGTCCGGGACCAGGTGGTCGGCGATCGCGTAGGCGTCGAGGTGGTCGCGGACGCGGGCGTACACCCGGATCAGGGCATGCGTCATCAGGGTGTCGTCGGTGACGTGGCCGTCGCCCTTGTGGTACGGGGCGATGGGGCGGGCGGTGCGCCAGTCGTCGCCGTGCCAGGGGCCGACGACGCCGTGGACGCGGCCGCCGTGGCGCTCGGCGATCTGGTCGGGGGAGTACCCCTCGACCGGGCCGCCGAGGGCGTCGCCGACGGCGGCTCCGACGAGGGCACCGGTGATCCGGTCGTCGAGACCGGGCAGGGAGAGACTGCTGCTTTCTTCTTCTTTGAGTCCTTTGGACTCCTTGGGCGTCATGCCCCGAATCATCCTCCTGGGCGGGCCGGTTGTGCGGCTTCCAGGAGTCCGGCGAGTTCCACCAGGTCGGTCCCGGTGAGGCGGGGCAGGGCGCAGCCGGACAGGGTGCGGCAGGCGTCCCGCCAGGTCTGCGGGATGGCCGCGCCGCCGCCGAGGGCTCCGGTGAGGGCGCCCGCGAGGGCGGGGGCGGAGTCGGCGACCCGGGACAGGCAGGCGGCGGCGGGTACGGCCTCGGCGATACGGCCGCGGGCGGCGGTGGCCAGGGCGAGGGCGACCGGGACGGTCTCGGCGGCGGCGATGCCGTAGCTGTAGACGTGGTCGACGATCTGGTGTTCCAGGAGCGGGACGAGGGCGAAGGCGGACTCGCCGTCCTCGGCGAGGGCGAGCGCGTGGCGGGCGTTGCGGCCGATCTCGGTGTCGGGCGGGAGTTCGGTGAGCGCGGCGGTCACACAGGTGCCCGTCTCGGCGTCGGCGAGGGCGAGCGCGAGGGCGGCGGCCATGGCGCGCGCGCCGTGCACGCCGTCGCCGTCCTGGGTGTAGCGGGCGTCGAACTCGGCGAGGGCGGCGGCGCGTTCGGGGTCGCCGGGGTGGGCGACGGCGAGGACGCAGGCGCGGACACAGGCGGCGTCGTCGAAGTAGTGCGGGTTGTCGTGGCCGGTGGCGGGCGGACGCAGGCCGGTGGCGAGGTTGCCGAGGCCGGCGCGGACGGAGATGCGGGCGCGCAGGGGCAGTACGGCGGACTCGACCTCGGGTGCGCGGTCCGCCGCGGCGGCGACTTCCGCGGCCACGGCGGTCCAGGTGAGGTCGATGGCGGCGCGGGTACGGCGCTCCCGGCTGAGGTCGCCGAGGGCGTCGTCGGTGCCGGCCCGGAGGATCGCCTCCGCGGCGAAGGCCGCCCACTCGGCGTCGTCGGAGGGGCCGAGGCGCAGGGGTTCGGGGGGCTGGTTGAGGGCGATCGGTACCGGGAGGGTGGTGGTGGCGTTCTGCTCGGCGAAGGTGTCCAGCTCGCGGGTGAGGCGGCGGGTCCACTCGGGCATGCGGGCGGCCCGGTGCCGGGCGGCGGGCCAGCCGGCCGCATCGCCTGCGGCGAGGCCGAGCAGGAGTCCCTCGATACGGCGCGCTGTCATGACTGACCCTCGCCGTCCGGGTGCCCGGAGTGTCCCGCCCCAACCAGGGGGCTGCGCCCCCTCGCCCCTCGCTTGCCGACCCGTTTACCCGGCTCGGCCGGCCGGATGCCGGGCGTGAGGGGTGCGGTCGTCTCCTGTACGGCCTCCCGCGCTTCCGCCGGAACCACGACCGGTGCCGCCACCGGTGGCCCCTCCGGCACCACCCCCGCCCCCCACTTCCCGCCCTCCTCCGGCACCAGCAGTTCCGCCACGTCCAGTACGTGATGGCCGGCCATCGACGGCAGACAGCGGCCGCTGACCGGGCCGATGGCGGAGGCCCAGGCGGGCGGGATCGCCGAGATGCCGTGGGCCGCGCCGGACAGGGCGCCGGCCAGGGCCGCCGTCGTGTCCGCGTCGCGGCCCATGTTGACGGCCGTGAGGACCGCTTCCCCGAAATCGCCGTCGGCCGCCGCGTACGCGCCGAAGGCGAGGGCGACCGCCTCGGGGGCCAGGTCGGTCCAGGGATAGCCGCCGATGACGACCGCGGAGCGGACCGCGCGCTCGCCGCGGTGGGCCACGGCCACCGCCCGGCGCAGGGAGCGCGCCGTCCAGGAGTCCTCGGGGATCACCGCCAGGGCGGAGGCGATCACCACCGGAACCGGGGCGCCCGTCATCGCCGCCGCCACCCCCGCCGCGACCGCCTGGCCGCCGCAGATCCCCTCGCCCTCGTGGCTCACCGAACCGTCGATCGCCACCAGCCGGGCCGCCTCGGCGGGGCGGCCGGCGGCGAAGACGCCGAAGGGGGCCGCCCGCATGGCCAGACCGTCGCTCCAGGCGTGCCGGTGCTGGGCCGAGATCGGGGCGGCGAGGCCCCGGCGCAGGTTCTCCAGCGTGCCACGTTCGCTGAAGCCCGCGCCCCGGAAGGGGCCCTCGGCCAGGTCGGCGATCCACTCGTGCCAGGCCGCCTCCACATGGCCTGAGGTGAGTGCCGAGCCGTGCCGGGCGAGCAACAGGCCCGAGAAGATCGCGTACTCCGTGTCGTCCGTGCCGGACGGGCTCTCGGCCACATAGCCCGTGATGCGACCCCAGCGGGCGCGGATCTCGGAGGGCTTGAGGTTCTCCGCGGGCGCCCCCAGCGCGTCCCCGACGGCCAGGCCGAGCAGCGCGCCACGGGCCCTCTCACGGAGCCCGACGGCGTCGTCGGGCGCCAGAACCGGGGGAGTGCAGGCGATCGATGCCATGGGCGGACTCCTTCGGGGCCGGGAACGCCCTTTGCGGATGTGTGCCACGGGGCGCGCCCCCGCGAGCCTCCCCGGGTCGAAGTCACCCGCTTGGCATCTGAGCAAGATCATGCACGGATGAGCAAAGACAGGTAAAGGCGCAGGTTAGCCGAGCCTTTCCTTGCTGGCGGCAGCGGAAGAAGGGGCGTAGGTTCTGCGTTGTCGAAAAGTAGAACTCGTCCAAAGTTAGCTTTGGCTAAGCTATCCGGGGGGCCCGCATGGCCGTCATCGAAACCCAGGCCGCGCTGCACGAAGCGCACCGCGACAACCACACGCACCGCGACGTCAACGGCGGCTGGCTGCGCCCCGCCGTCTTCGGGGCCATGGACGGACTCGTCTCCAACCTCGCCCTGATGACCGGTGTGGCCGGCGGATCCGTGAGCCAGCAGACCATTGTCATCACCGGCCTCGCGGGGCTCGCGGCGGGTGCCTTCTCCATGGCGGCCGGCGAGTACACCTCGGTCGCCTCCCAGCGGGAGCTGGTCGAGGCCGAGCTCGATGTCGAGCGCCGTGAGCTGCGCAAGCACCCCCAGGACGAGGAGGACGAGCTCGCGGCGCTGTACGTCGCCCGGGGCGTGGAGCCGGGCCTCGCCCGTGAGGTCGCGCGGCAGCTGTCCAAGGATCCCGAGCAGGCCCTGGAGATCCACGCCCGCGAGGAGCTGGGCATCGACCCCGGTGACCTGCCCTCGCCCCTGGTCGCCGCCGTCTCCTCCTTCGGGTCCTTCGCCCTGGGTGCCCTGCTCCCCGTGCTGCCCTACCTGCTCGGTGCGACCGTGCTGTGGCCCGCCGTACTGCTCGCCCTCGCCGGACTCTTCGGCTGCGGTGCCGTGGTGGCCAAGGTGACCGCGCGCAGCTGGTGGTACAGCGGCCTCAGGCAGCTCGCGCTGGGCGGCGCGGCCGCCGGTGTGACGTACGCCCTCGGTACCCTGTTCGGAACGGCCGTAGGATAGCGGTGCCGCTACTTATGCGTTGGGCCGCATAAGTAGCCGCGCGAGAGCAGTCGCACGATCGCTCGTTACTCGCTGGTTTCGACCGCGTGACCACCGGGCATGAGCCGTAAGCGCTGTGGGCAATGACGCCTGCCGCACCCCCGTGGGGTGAGTGAAGCCGCTCCCCCCGCCCCCCACCGGGCCGTCGGCCGCCGATCCGACCGATCGCGTCCGTACGGTCCCCCTCACACTTCGCCGCCACCGCGCGGCACCCCGGCCGTCACGCGCGGCCCCCGCCGTCACGCGCGGCACCTTCGCCACGGACCCCGTGGCGTCCGCATGTTGGAACGGTCTATCCGCTTCCCGGGATCCGCCCCATCATGTAACCTGCTCGAAATTTTGAGATCACGCAGAGGGCCAACGTCGTCCCTCGGCACTTGCCACATGCCTCATGACGACGACGGGAGAGCCGATGCGTACGCCGCGCCAGCCGTCCCAGCATTCCGCGAATGGCCAGAACTGGTCGTTCATGGATGCTCGCCCTGCTGCGCAGGGTATGTACGACCCCCGCAACGAACACGACGCCTGTGGCGTCGGTTTCGTCGCCACCCTCACCGGCGAGGCGTCCCACACCCTGGTCGAGCAGGCGCTCACCGTCCTGCGCAACCTGGAGCACCGCGGTGCCACCGGCTCCGAGCCCGACTCGGGCGACGGCGCGGGTCTCCTCTGCCAGCTGCCCGAAGCCTTCTTCCGCGAGGTGGCCGGATTCGCACTGCCCGCCGCCGGCTCGTACGCCGTCGGTATCGCCTTCCTGCCGACCGAGGGGACCGAGGACGCCGTCTCGCGCATCGAGACGATCGCCGGCGAGGAGGACCTCACCGTCCTCGGCTGGCGCGAGGTTCCGGTCGCCCCGGAGCTGCTGGGCGCCACCGCCCGCTCCACCATGCCGGTGTTCCGGCAGATCTTCGTCGCCGACGGCGCCAGCGAGGGCATCGCGCTGGACCGCAAGGCCTTCGTGCTGCGCAAGCGCGCCGAGCGCGAGGCCGGTGTCTACTTCCCGTCGCTCTCCGCGCGCACGATCGTGTACAAGGGCATGCTGACCACCGGCCAGCTGGAGCCCTTCTTCCCGGACCTGTCCGACCGCCGCTTCGCCTCCGCGATCGCGCTCGTGCACTCCCGGTTCTCCACGAACACCTTCCCGTCGTGGCCGCTCGCCCACCCGTACCGCTTCGTCGCGCACAACGGTGAGATCAACACCGTCAAGGGCAACCGCAACTGGATGCGCGCCCGCGAGTCCCAGCTGGTCTCCGACCTGTTCGGGCCGCAGGAGAAGCTGGAGCGGATCTTCCCGGTCTGCACGCCGGACGCCTCCGACTCCGCCTCCTTCGACGAGGTCCTCGAACTGCTCCACCTGGGCGGCCGTTCGCTGCCGCACTCCGTGCTGATGATGATCCCGGAGGCGTGGGAGAACCACGACTCCATGGACCCGGCCCGGCGCGCCTTCTACGGCTACCACTCCACGATGATGGAGCCCTGGGACGGCCCCGCCTGTGTCACCTTCACCGACGGCACCCAGGTCGGCGCCGTGCTCGACCGCAACGGCCTGCGCCCCGGCCGCTACTGGGTCACCGACGACGGCCTCGTCGTCCTCGGCTCCGAGGTCGGCGTCCTCGACATCGACCCGGCCAAGGTCGTCCGCAAGGGCCGCCTGCAGCCCGGCAAGATGTTCCTCGTCGACACCGCCGAGCACCGCATCATCGAGGACGACGAGATCAAGGCGACCCTCGCGTCCGAGAAGCCGTACGCCGAGTGGCTGGAGGCCGGCGAGATCGAGCTGGGCGACCTGCCCGAGCGCGAGCACATCGTCCACACCCACGCCTCGGTCACCCGCCGCCAGCAGACCTTCGGGTACACCGAGGAGGAGCTGCGCGTCATCCTCGCCCCGATGGCCCGCACCGGCGCCGAGCCGATCGGCTCCATGGGCACGGACAGCCCGATCGCCGCTCTCTCCGAGCGCCCGCGGCTGCTCTTCGACTACTTCACCCAGCTGTTCGCGCAGGTCACCAACCCGCCGCTGGACGCGATCCGCGAGGAGCTGGTCACCTCCCTGCGCTCGTCGCTGGGCCCGGAGGGCAACCTGCTCGACCCGACGGCCGCCTCCTGCCGCTCGGTCACCCTGCCCTTCCCGGTGATCGACAATGACGAGCTGGCCAAGCTCATCCACATCAACGCCGACGGCGACATGCCCGGCTTCAAGGCCGCGACCCTCTCCGGCCTGTACCGGGTCTCCGGCGGCGGTGACGCGCTCGCCGCGCGCATCGCGGAGATCTGCGCCGAGGCCGACGCGGCGATCGAGAACGGCGCCCGGCTGATCGTCCTGTCGGACCGCCACTCGGACGCCGAGCACGCGCCGATCCCGTCGCTGCTGCTCACCGCGGCCGTCCACCACCACCTCATCCGCACCAAGCAGCGCACCCACGTGGGCCTGCTGGTCGAGGCCGGTGACGTCCGCGAGGTCCACCACGTCGCCCTGCTGATCGGCTACGGCGCCGCCGCCGTCAACCCGTACCTGGCGATGGAGTCGGTCGAGGACCTGCTGCGCGCCGGCACCTTCCTGAGCGGCCTGGAGCCGGAGAAGGCCATCAAGAACCTGATCTACGCCCTCGGCAAGGGCGTGCTGAAGGTCATGTCGAAGATGGGCATCTCCACCGTCGCCTCCTACCGCGGCGCCCAGGTCTTCGAGGCCGTCGGCCTGGACGAGGCCTTCGTCGAGAAGTACTTCAACGGCACCGCCACCAAGATCGGCGGCGTCGGCATCGACGTCATCGCCCAGGAGGTCGCCGCCCGCCACGCCAAGGCCTACCCGGCCTCCGGCATCGCCCCGGCGCACCGCGCGCTGGAGATCGGCGGCGAGTACCAGTGGCGCCGCGAGGGCGAGCCGCACCTGTTCGACCCGGAGACGGTCTTCCGCCTGCAGCACTCCACGCGCACCGGCCGCTACGACGTCTTCAAGAAGTACACGGACCGGGTGAACGAGCAGTCCGAGCGTCTCATGACGCTCCGCGGGCTCTTCGGCTTCAAGTCGGACCGGGCGCCGATCTCCGTCGACGAGGTCGAGCCGGTCTCCGAGATCGTCAAGCGCTTCTCCACCGGCGCCATGTCGTACGGCTCCATCTCCAAGGAGGCGCACGAGACCCTCGCCATCGCCATGAACCAGCTGGGCGGCAAGTCCAACACCGGTGAGGGCGGCGAGGACCCGGAGCGCCTGTACGACCCCGCGCGGCGCAGCGCCATCAAGCAGGTCGCCTCCGGCCGCTTCGGCGTGACCTCCGAGTACCTGGTCAACGCGGACGACATCCAGATCAAGATGGCCCAGGGCGCCAAGCCCGGCGAGGGCGGCCAGCTGCCCGGCCACAAGGTCTACCCGTGGGTCGCGAAGACGCGTCACTCGACGCCGGGTGTCGGCCTGATCTCCCCGCCGCCGCACCACGACATCTACTCCATCGAGGACCTGGCCCAGCTGATCCACGACCTGAAGAACGCGAACCCGCAGGCGCGGATTCACGTCAAGCTGGTCTCCGAGGTCGGCGTCGGCACGGTCGCCGCGGGTGTCTCCAAGGCGCACGCGGACGTCGTCCTGATCTCCGGGCACGACGGCGGCACGGGCGCCTCGCCGCTCACCTCGCTGAAGCACGCCGGCGGCCCCTGGGAGCTCGGCCTCGCCGAGACCCAGCAGACCCTGCTGCTCAACGGCCTGCGCGACCGGATCGTGGTGCAGACGGACGGCCAGCTGAAGACCGGCCGTGACGTGGTCATCGCCGCGCTGCTCGGCGCCGAGGAGTTCGGTTTCGCGACCGCGCCGCTCGTCGTCTCCGGCTGCGTGATGATGCGCGTCTGCCACCTGGACACCTGCCCGGTCGGCATCGCCACCCAGAACCCGACCCTGCGCGACCGCTTCTCCGGCAAGGCCGAGTACGTGGTGAACTTCTTCCAGTTCATCGCCGAGGAGGTCCGTGAGCTGCTGGCCGAGCTGGGCTTCCGCTCCATCGAGGAGGCCGTCGGCCACGCCGAGGTGCTGGACGTCGAGCGCGCCGTCGACCACTGGAAGGCACAGGGCCTGGACCTGGAGCCGCTGTTCCACGTGCCCGACCTCCCCGAGGGCGCGGTCCGCCACCGGCTGATCGAGCAGGACCACGGCCTGGAGAAGGCGCTGGACAACGAGCTGATCAAGCTCGCCGCCGACGCCCTGGCCGCGAACGACGCGACCGAGGCCCAGCCGGTGCGCGCCCAGGTCGCCATCCGCAACATCAACCGCACGGTCGGCACCATGCTCGGCCACGAGGTGACGAAGAAGTTCGGCGGCGCGGGCCTGCCCGACGACACCATCGACATCACCTTCACCGGCTCGGCCGGCCAGTCCTTCGGCGCGTTCCTGCCGCGCGGCGTCACGCTGCGCCTGGAGGGCGACGCCAACGACTACGTCGGCAAGGGCCTGTCCGGCGGCCGTATCGTCGTCCGCCCGGACCGGGCCGCCGACCACCTCGCCGAGTACTCGACCATCGCGGGCAACACCATCGGCTACGGCGCCACCGGGGGCGAGCTGTTCCTGCGCGGCCGCACCGGTGAGCGGTTCTGCGTCCGCAACTCCGGCGCGCTGGTCGTCTCCGAGGGCGTGGGCGACCACGGCTGCGAGTACATGACCGGCGGTCGCGCGGTCGTCCTCGGCCCGACCGGCCGCAACTTCGCGGCGGGCATGTCCGGCGGTATCGCCTACGTCATCGACCTCGACCGCGACAACGTCAACGTCGGCAACGTCGAGTCCGTCGAGGCGCTGGACGCGGCGGACAGGCAGTGGCTGTACGACGTGGTGCGCCGTCACGCCGAGGAGACCGGCTCGACGGTCGCCGAGAAGCTGCTCGCCGACTGGGAGCAGGCCGTGGAGCGGTTCAGCAAGATCATCCCCAGCACGTACAAGGCAGTGCTCGCCGCCAAGGACGCCGCCGAGCGAGCCGGTCTGACCGAGACCGAGATCACCGAGAAGATGATGGAGGCGGCGATCAATGGCTGACCCGAAGGGCTTCCTGAACCACGGCCGCGAGGTCGCCAAGACCCGTCCCGTCGGTGAGCGGGTCAAGGACTGGAACGAGGTCTACGTTCCCGGCTCCCTGCTGCCGATCATCAGCAAGCAGGCCAGCCGGTGCATGGACTGCGGCATCCCGTTCTGCCACAACGGCTGCCCGCTGGGGAACCTGATCCCCGAGTGGAACGACTACGCCTACCGCGAGGACTGGACGGCCGCGTCCGAGCGGCTGCACGCGACCAACAACTTCCCGGAGTTCACCGGTCGCCTCTGCCCGGCGCCCTGTGAGTCGGCGTGTGTGCTCGGCATCAACCAGCCGCCGGTCACCATCAAGAACGTCGAGGTCTCGATCATCGACAAGGCGTGGGACGCGGGCACCGTCGCCCCGCAGATCCCCGAGCGCCTGTCCGGCAAGACGGTCGCGGTCATCGGCTCGGGCCCGTCGGGTCTCGCCGCCGCCCAGCAGCTGACCCGGGCCGGCCACACGGTCGCCGTCTACGAGCGCGCGGACCGCATCGGGGGCCTCCTCCGGTACGGCATCCCCGAGTTCAAGATGGAGAAGCGGCACATCAACCGCCGTATCGAGCAGATGCGCGCGGAGGGCACCCGCTTCCGCACCGGCGTCGAGATCGGCCGCGACATCAACGCCCGCGACCTGAAGAAGCGGTACGACGCGATCGTGATCGCCGCCGGTGCCACGACCGCCCGTGACCTGCCGGTGCCGGGCCGCGAGCTCAAGGGCATCTACCAGGCCATGGAGTACCTGCCGCTGGCGAACAAGGTCCAGGAGGGTGACTACGTCACCTCGCCGATCTCGGCCGAGGGCAAGCACGTCGTGGTCATCGGCGGCGGTGACACCGGCGCGGACTGCGTGGGCACCGCCCACCGGCAGGGCGCGGCCTCCGTCACCCAGCTGGAGATCATGCCCCGCCCGAACGACGAGCGGCACCCGACCAACCAGCCCTGGCCGACCTTCCCGATCCTGTACAAGGTCACCTCGGCCCACGAGGAGGGCGGCGAGCGGATCTACTCCGCCTCCACCACCCACTTCGAGGGCGACGAGGACGGCAACGTGCAGTGGCTGCACCTCGCCGAGGTGGAGTTCGTGGACGGCAAGCTGACCTCCAAGCCGGGCACCGAGCGCAAGATCCCGGCACAGCTGGTCGCCCTCGCCATGGGCTTCACCGGCACCGACCGGGAGAACGGCCTGGTGGAGCAGTTCGGCCTGGACCTCGACGAACGCGGTAACATCGCCCGCGACGCCGACTTCCAGACCAACGTGCCGGGTGTGTTCGTCGCCGGTGACGCCGGCCGCGGCCAGTCCCTCATCGTGTGGGCGATCGCGGAGGGCCGCTCGGCCGCCCGCGGTGTCGACCGGTTCCTGACCGGTGCCAGCGACCTGCCGGCCCCGATCCGCCCGACCGACCGCGCCCTGGCGGTCTGACGGCACCCCGATAAGCGTCCCGTACAACGGCGTACGGAACACCAGACGACGCCTGCCCCTGTCCCCGACCGGACGCCTGGGCAGGCGTCGTTGCTCTTCCGCGGGCCGTGCCTACTCGTACCAGACGCCGGTGAGCGCGCCGCGCTGCGTGACGGCCCGCGCCCCGGACGGCAGCACGGCCCTGCCCAGATCGCCGCGGATGTGCTGGTACAGCGTGGGTGTGGGCAGGCCGACGGTCTGGATCCAGCCACGGCCGTGCACATGCCCGGCCGCGATCAGCTCCTCCGCCTGCCCGGGCGGGGCCAGGTCCTTGCCGTACATCTGGCAGATCGTCTGGTCGTCGTCGGCGAAGGCGAACCGTGCCGCGTAGGCGTACCGGTCGGCGTTCAGCCAGACGTACAGCACGACGGGCTTGTCCAGCACCGTACGGAACCACCGCGCGGAGCGGTCGGCCAGTTCCTCGACGGTGCCGATGGCCTCCAGGCCCCAGCCGGAGGGGCGGTCGGCCAGGGTGAACAGCTGGTTGTGCAGACGGTCTCCGCGGACCCGGTCGCCGTAGAAGTGCACTCCGACGTCGATCAGATGGCGCCGCGCCCCGGGATCGCCGAAGGACAGGGAGGCGACCAGCGAGTCCCAGCCGTCCGGCCGGAAGACATCTCCGTCGACATGGGCCTCGGCCCAGCCGGCGGTGCGCTCCCGCAGCGCGGCCGCGAAGGCGCGCTCGGCGTCGGTGAATGCGAACTCTTCGTCGTCTTCCGGTTCGATGGCGAACCACGGGTGCTCAGGCATGGCCGGAAGCGTACGGTCGGCTCCGCGGGCCGGACACCTGGTTTTCCCGCGCCCGCTCAGGCCGTCAGCGAGGTCACCTTCATCCAGGTGAGCACCAGCAGCAGCGCCAGCACCGCCACGCACACGCCCGCCTGGACCGGCGTGCGCCGGCCGTCGCGGGGCGCGTACGCGTAGGCCAGCGTCACCGCTCCGCCCGCGAGCAGACCGCCGAGGTGGGCCTGCCAGGAGGTCAGCCAGGCGGAGATCACCAGCCATGCCAGCAGCCCGCCCATGTACTGGTTGACCGCCCGCATGTCGTAGCCGAGGCGGCGGCCCATCACGTAGTACGCCGCCCCCAGGCCGAAGATCGCGCCGGACGCGCCGACGGTGAAGGACGTCGGGGCGAGCAGCAGCACCAGCACCGAGCCGCCCAGCGCCGACAGCAGATACAGCGCGAGATAGCGGACCCGGCCCAGCTGTGCCTCGACCACCCGGCCGACGTTCCACAGCGCGAGCATGTTGAACAGGATGTGCGTGATGCCGAACGTGCCCTCGCCGGGCGTCAGATGCAGGAACGCGCCGGTCAGCAGGCGGTACCACTCGCCATGCGCGACGCCCTGGGGGAGGTAGCCCGCGGGCACCGTACCGAGCATCGCGAAGCGGTCCTCGATGGACGGCCGCGCCAACTCGGCCAGATACGCGAGCACGTTGAGCCCGATGAGGACGTACGTCATCAGCGGCACCGCGCTGATCCGGCCGCCGAACGCCGTGCGCGCCTGCCGGACGGACCGCGCGCCCTCCTTCACGCACTCCACGCACTGGTGGCCGACGGCCGCCTCGCGCATGCAGTCCGGGCAGATGTAGCGGTCGCAGCGGGTGCAGCGGACGTGGGACTCCACCTTGGGATGGCGAAAGCAGGTGGTGACGGCGGACTCGGCGGTCACGGCCGGCTCCTTGAGGAAGGTCGGGACGGGATGAGCCGGTGGGGACGGCGGCGAACAAAATAGCGAACTGCTGTGACAGGAGCGACAACAGGGCCCGGTGATCACATAAGCTTCCCGAAAAGCCTGTGGGGGGATCCATGGCCGCGATCAGTCTCAGCAAGGTGGAGGAGACCGCGCCCGCGCTCGTCGGCGCCTACGAGTCGGCGGGCGTGTCGCTCACCAAGCACGGCCTGGCCGGGCTGCGCGCCGAGGTCTACCTGGTTGTCGACTACTCCGGCTCGATGAAGCCGTACTACAAGGACGGCAGCGTGCAGACGCTCGCCGACCGGGTGCTGGGCCTGTCCGCGCACCTGGACGACGACGGCCGGGTGCCGGTGGTGTTCTTCTCCACGGACGTCGACGCGGTCACCGACATCGCCCTCGACGACCACGAGGGCCGGATCGAGCGGACCGTGGCCCGGCTCGGGCACATGGGCAAGACCAGCTACCACCTGGCCATGGACGCCGTCATCGACCACTACCTGGACAGCGGCGCCACCGACCCCGCCCTGGTCGTCTTCCAGACCGACGGCGGCCCGATCAACAAGCTCGCCGCCGAACGCTATCTGTGCAAGGCGGCGAAGCTCCCGCTGTTCTGGCAGTTCGTCGGCTTCGGCGACCCGGGCAGCCGGCAGTTCGAGTTCCTGCGGAAGCTGGACGAGCTGGCCGTACCGGACAGGCGGATCCTGGACAACGCCGGCTTCTTCCACGCCGGCGAGGACCCGCGGCGCGTCCGCGACGCCGACCTGTACGACCGTCTCGTCGGCGAGTTCCCGCACTGGCTGAGGGCCGCACGTGCCGCGGGCGTCGTACGGACCTAACAAGCGTTTGGAACAATGGGTGTCGTGCCGACCAAGAAGAAGCCTCAGGTGACCGCGGCGGCGGCCCGGCGCGGTGAACTCCTCGGCGTCGCCGCCGAGGTCTTCGCCGAGCACGGCTACAACGCCACCACCGTCCGCAGGATCGCCGACCACGCCGGGATGCTCGCGGGCAGCCTGTACTACCACTTCGACTCCAAGGAGTCGATGCTCGAGGAGATCCTGCGGACCTTCCTCGACGAGCTGTGGGACGGCTACGACACCGTCCTCGGCTCCGGACTCGGCCCCCGCGAGACGCTGGAGGCGCTCGTCACCGAGTCCTTCCGGGAGATCGACCGGCACCGCGCCGCCGTCGCGATCTACCAGAAGGAGAGCAGGCAGCTCGTCGCCCAGGAGCGGTTCGCCTTCCTCGCCGAGTCGCAGGCACGGTTCGAGAAGGCGTGGCTCGGCACGCTGGAACGCGGGGTCGCCGAGCACGTCTTCCGCGCCGACCTCGACGTCCGCCTCACCTACCGGTTCGTGCGCGACACCGTGTGGGTCGCCGCCTCCTGGTACCGGCCCGGCGGCGGGCACAGCCCCGAGGAGATCGCCCGCCAGTATCTGTCGATGGTGCTGGACGGGATCGCCGTACGCGCATAGCGCGCCGCGGGGACCGGCGTGCGCGTCAGCCGGTCAGGCGGGCCGCGGCGGCGCGCTGGCGGTCGCTCATGACGGACAGGAAGCGGACGACCGTCCGCAGCTCGTCCGTGCTGAACTCCTCGCAGGCCTCGACGACGTCCCGCGCCCAGTCCTCGAAGAACACGGCGAGCTCGGCGATCTTCTCCTCGTTCAGCTCGACCAGCACCCGGCGCTTGTCCGTCGGGTGTTTCACCCTGCGCACGAAACCCTTGGCCTCCAGCCGGTCGAGCAGCCCGGTGACGGAGGCGGGGGCGAGTCCGGTCAGCCCGGCGAGGTCCTTCGCGGTGAGCGGGCCCTGCCGCTGGAGGAGGTCGAGGGTCTTCTCCTCCGTCGCGTTCAGCCCCTGCTTGGCGGCGACGGCCGAGTGGAACATGACCGTGACCCCGCTGTGGGTCCGGCCCACCTCCATGAGCTGCGCCAGCGTCTCGGACCGCGCCGCCTCGTCCCGCTTCTCGTCTGCCTTGGCCATGCCTTGAGGCTAGCAAAAATTTCGTTCGGTCGAACTAAGGACTTGCGGGGGCAGAGGTGCCGGTGTAACTATTTCGTTAGCTCGAACGAAATAAATCTCGGTCCTTCCGTCCGGGATCCGTTGGCAAGGAGCTGAGGAGATCTCCATGTCCGCAACGCTCACCGAACCCTCCGCCACCGTGGCGGAACCGCATCCCCGCCGCTGGGCGGCCGCCGTCGTGATGATGATCGCGGCGCTCATGGACCTGCTGGACGGCACGATCGTCAACGTGGCCGTGCCCTCGATCAGCCGGGATCTGCACGCCTCGGCCAGCGATCTGCAGTGGGTCGTCTCGGCCTATCTGCTGGGCTTCGCCGCCGCCCTGATCGTCTCCGGCCACCTCGGCGACCGCATCGGCCGCCGCCCGCTCTTCCTCGCCGGCACGGCCGGTTTCGGGCTGGCGAGCCTCGCCTGCGGGATCGCCCAGTCACCGGGCCAGCTGATCGCCGCACGGGCGGTGCAGGGGGTCCTCGCCGCCGTGCTGGTGCCGCAGGTGATCGGCTCGTTCCGCACCCTCTTCCAGGGCAGGGAACGCGGGGCCGCCTTCGGGATGTACGGCGCCGTCGCCGGGTTCGCCTCCGCCGTCGGGCTGCTGCTCGGCGGGGTGCTCACGGACGCCGATCTGTTCGGCTGGGGCTGGCGCTCGGTGTTCCTGGTGAACGTGCCGGTGGCCGTGGCGACCTTCGCCGGCGGGCTGCTGCTGGTCCCGGCCACGCGCGAGCGGTCGGCGGGCCGGCCGGACGTCCTGGGCAGCCTGCTGCTGGCCGGCGGCCTGGCCGCGATCGTGCTGCCGCTGGTGCAGGGCCGGGAGAACGGCTGGCCGCTGTGGGGCTGGGCCTGCCTCGGCACGGGTGCCGTGACCGTGGCGGGGCTCGGCGTGTACGAGGCGCGACGCCACCGGCCCGGGACCGTGCCGCTGCTGCCCGCCCGCGCCTTCCGGCTCCCCGCGTTCTCCGTGGGCGTACTCGTCCAACTGCTGTTCTCCGTCGGCATGCAGGGCTTCTTCCTGGTCTTCGCGGTCTGGCTGCAGGCCGGTGAGCGGTACACGCCGATGCAGGCCGGGCTGGTGACGGTCGCGTTCTCGGCCGGCGGTTTCCTCACCGCGCCCGCCGCGGACGGGCTCGCCGTACGGTACGGGCGGCTGGTGCTCGGCGCGGGCGCGCTGCTGATGGCGGGCGGCTTCGGCTGGGTGTGGTCCGTGGTCGACGACGCGCCGGTGGCGCACGCGGGGGCGTGGCCGCTGGTGCCGGGGCTGCTGATCGCCGGGGCCGGACTCGGGTTCCTGGTGGTGCCGCTGGTGAACGTGGTGCTGTCGGCGGTGCCGGGGGAGTTGGCCGGCGCGGCCTCCGGGATCTTCTCCACGGCTCAGCAGTTCGGGGGAGCGCTCGGTGCCGCCGTGGTCGGCACGGTGTTCTTCGGGCGGGTGTCTTCGGGGATGACCGGGGCGTTGGGGGATGCGATGCCGTGGGTCGTGGGGGCCTTCGTGGTGTGCGGAGGGCTGTGTGCGGCACTTCCCCGGCGGGCGGCGTCCGAGGAGCTCGGCTGACACCCCGCACCCCCTGGGGGCGGAGCCTCCAGAGTGCCGCCGTGAACCTAGGTGTCGCACTCCAGTACCGTCCGGCACAACCCGCACCGCGCCCGTACCCGCCCCTTCACCGGCACCCTGATCCGCTGATGGCAGGTAGGGCAGGAGAAGGAGACGCGGAGCCGGCCGCTGGGGTCGGGGGAGAAGGCGTAGGGCGCCGTCGGCTGCACGCCGGAGACGTGCCGGCGGTCGTGGGCGTAGCGCCGCCGCCCCGCCCAGCCGGCCCCGGTCAGCGGCGGCTGCTGTTCGTCCCGGCGGGCCAGGGCCAGTCCCTTGACGTACGCGTCGTAGGCCTGCGGGCTGGTGAACCACACCGAGGGGTCCTCATGGAACAGCAGCGCCCGCTTGGCCAGGACGTAACCGAACTCCTCAGGGGTGAGGTAGCCGAGCTTCTGCGAGGAGAGCGCGTCCTCCCGGAAGGCGTCCAGCAGCAGCCAGCCCGCGCCGAGATACGTCGTCACCGTGTCCGTGAGGATCTCGTTCTCCGCCGTGGTCGGGAAGGAGAGGTCCAGCCGGTGGAGGTACACGTGCGCCACCTCGTGGGCGAGCGCCGCGCCGATGTCCCGGCGGTGGGTGCGGAAACGGTCGTTCAGTTCCACGAAGTACTCGGGGCCCGCCGCCAGTTCGACGTTCGCCGCATGGGTCATCTCCCGGAAGCCGACGATCAGCCGCGCGTCCGGCAACCGGAAGTGCCGCACGATCTCCCGGGCCACCCGCTGCGCGCCCAGATGCAGGTCGTCGGTGTCGCAGAAGGCCACGTCGGCGGGGATCACACTGGTGGAGAAGGTCTGGACGGTGTCGCGGGACAGCCGCTTGTAGAGCGCGGTGATGGCGGCCCGCACCGTCTCCAGGTGCGGATAGCCGTGCTGGACCGGTCCGCCGTTCGCCACGTCCGCACCCCCAAAGACGCCGGAACCCCTCTCCACTGTAGGCGGGACGGGGGCCGGTCACACCGGCAGGAGGCGAGGCGCCGGGCAGTCCGGGTCGGCCTCCTGCAGCTCCAGCACCCACACCTCGTTCCCGCCCTCCCGCAGCACCGGTCCGGGAACGTACAGGGACCGCTGGGGCCCCACCGACCAGTAGCGGCCCAGGTTGAAGCCGTTGATCCAGACGAACCCGCGCGTCCGGCCGGGCAGCTCCAGCCGGGCGTCCCCGGCCCCGCGGACCATGACGGTGCCCCGGTACAGCCCCGGCGCGCCCTCCTGCGGCAGCGCGCCGAACCGCACCGCGTCCACGCCGTCGTCGAACGCGCACAGATCCAGCCCACGCGCGCGTACCCCGTGCAGATACTGCCGCTCGTGCAGGATGCCGCCGGTGATCCCCTTCGCCTCGCCGAAGCGCGGCCCGTAGTTCACCCGCCCGAGGGACTCCACCCACAGCTCCACGCGCGCGGGGCCGGCGACGGGCTCCTTCAGCCGCGCCTCCTCCTCGGTGAGCACCCCGGCCCGCTCCCCGTCGACGTACACCACCGCGAGGTCCCGCAGCCCGCGCAGGGTCAGCGGGTACGGCCGCCGGGGGCCGGGGACGTCCACCTCGTAGCGCACCAGGCCCCGGGTGACGTGCAGTTCCTCGAAGGTGGGCGGCACGGGGGCGACCGTCTCCTCGCCGCCCAGCGCCCTGAGGACCTCGCCCAAGGGCGCCCAGCCGTCGAGCGTCACCTCCGCAGGGCGGCCCAACAGGGCGGGTGGTGGCGGCGGTTCGGGCAGCGGCCCTGAGCGGTACTCGGCCAGCACCTCGCGGAAGCGCCAGAACTTCTCTGTGGGCCGGCCGTACTCGTCCACAGGGGCGTCGTAGCCGTAGGAGGTCACGTCCGGCTCCAGCGGGCCCTCGTGCAGCTCGCCGCCGCCCCGGTTGGCGCCCGCCCAGCCGCCGAAACTCGTGCCGCCGTGCGCCATGTAGAGGTTCACCGACGCCCCGCACTCCAAAATCTCCCGCAGCGCCCCGGCGGCCTCCCCGGGGTCCCGTACGACGTGCTCGCCGGCCCAGTGGTCGAACCAGCCGCACCAGAACTCCATGCACATCAGCGGGCCTTCGGCGCGATGGCGGCGCAGCGTCTCGAAGGCCACGCGCGCGTGGGAGCCGAAATTCACCGTGGCGAGCACCCCGGGCAGCGAACCGCCGGTCAGCATGTGGTCCTCGGGGCCGTCCGAGGTGAACAGCGGGACCGTGACCCCCTTGGCGCGCAGCAGACCGGCCAGCGCCTCCAGATAGCCGGTGTCACTGCCGAAACTGCCGTACTCGTTCTCCACCTGCACCAGGATCACCGGGCCGCCGCGGTCGATCTGCCGGGGCACGACCTCGTGCATCAGGTGGTGGAACCAGTGCTCCACACGGGACAGATACCGCTCGTCACGCGTGCGCACGCGCGTGCCCGCCTCGCCCGTCACCCAAGGCGGCACTCCGCCGTTCTCCCACTCGGCGCAGATGTAGGGACCCGGCCGTACGATCGCCCACATCCCGGCCTCCCGGACCGCGTCCAGGAACCGGCCGAGCGCCCGCACGTCCCGGTAGCCGCCCCGGACCGGCCAGTGCAGGTTCCAGGGGACGTACGTCTCCACGCAGTTCAGGCCCATCGCCCGCAGCATCGCCAGCCGGTGCCGCCAGTGCCCCTCGTGCACCCGGAAGTAGTGCAGCGCCCCGGACAGCAGCCGTACCGGCCGCCCGTCCAGCAGGAAGTCGGATTCCCCCACCGTGAACTCGCTCATGCGCCCCAGCCTCACCTCTTCCGGCGGTCCGCGCCATGGACGAAGATCGTCGCCGCTTGGACAAAAGTCCGCGGTCGCCGACGCCGGGAGGAGCGCCGATGTACCAGACCTGGATGCGGTTCTTCAGCCCCGGCCCCGCCCACCACCGCCTCGGCCTGGTCTGCCTCGGCGTCGGCCTCCAGCACGGCGCCCTGCCCACGGTCGGCCCGCGCACCCTCGACCACCACGTGGTCGTCGTGATCAGCTCCGGCCGCGGCTGGTACCGGGGCGCCGACGGCCGCCGCACGATGGTCACCGCGCCCGCGCTGCTCTGGCTCACCCCCGGGGTGCCCCACCACTACGCGCCCGATCCGGACACCGGCTGGGACGAGGGCTTCGTCGACTTCGCCGGGCCCGCCACCACGACGTACACCGAGCTCGGCTACATCGAACCCGAGCGGCCCGTCGTCCCGCTCTCCGACGCCTCCGGGCCCCGTGCGGTGGTCGCCCGCATCGCCCGCGCCGCCCGCCGCGGCAACCCGCTGCTGGAGGTGGAGACCGGCGCCGCCGTGCACGAGCTCCTCGTCGCCCTGCGCCGCGCCCGCGCCGACCTCGCGCCGGACGGCGACCAGGTGCTCCAGGCGCTCGCGCGGGACGCCTGCACGCCGATGAGCGTCGCCGACCACGCGCGCGTGCACGGTATGACCCCCGCCGAGCTGCGCAGTGCCGTGCGCCGGGCCGCCGGCTGCAGCCCCAAGGACTACCTGCTCGGCATCCGCCTCGGCCGCGCCAAGGAACTCCTCGCCGCCACCGAGCTGCCGGTCGCCGCCGTCGCCCGTCGCGTCGGCTACGACGACCCCGCGTACTTCTCCCGGCTGTTCACCCGCCGTGTGGGCCTCGCCCCGGTGCGCTTCCGCGCCCAGCAGGGCCGCAGCGTGCCCGGCGGCTGGAGCGACCGCGTCCCGGACCCGGACGATCCGCCGATGATCCACTCTCCGGACAGCCCCGAGGCGCGGCCCGCAGAACCCATAGGGTGACCGGCATGACCACCAGCAACACCGGAACCGGTGACGTGGACCCGGAGGTCCGCCGGGAACTGGAGCGGCTGCGCGACAGCATCGACAACATCGACGCGGCCGTCGTCCACCTGCTCGCCGAGCGGTTCAAGGCCACCCAGCAGGTCGGCCGGCTCAAGGCCGTGCACCAGCTGCCGCCCGCCGACCCGGCCCGCGAGGCCCGCCAGATCGCCCGGCTGCGCCGCCTCGCCGAGAACGCCAAGCTCGACCCGGCCTTCGCCGAGAAGTTCCTGAATTTCATCATCGCCGAGGTCATCCGGCACCACGAGCGCATCGCCGAGGACACCGCGAACGGGCAGCAGACGGACGCCTGATCCCCGCTCGGTCCGGCCGGCAGCGGCGAGCGAGCCGGCGGGGGCGGATGGCAGTGGCGCGGAGGGCCGGGGCTGGCCAGGGGCGGCCGGGCGGGAGTGGGGTGCGGGCGGCCGGGGGCTGGACGGGGACGGGGCTGCGGGGAGTGGCGCGGGCGGCCGGGCCCGACCGGACAGGAGCAGCGGGCCAGGAGGCGGACGCCTGATCCCCCCTCGGTCTGGCCGGCAACGGCGAGCGAGCGACTGCGGCGGATGGCAGTGGCGCGGAGGGCCGGAGCCGGACGGGGCGGCTGGAAGTCGGACCGGGGCGAGCGGACGGGAGTGCGGCGCGGGCGGTTCAGGGCCGGGCGGGGGAACGGTCGGGAGCGAGCGGGGGCCTTCCAGGATGGGGGCGCGATCGGCCGGAGGCGGGTCACGTGGTCACGTTCGGTCGGGATCGGCCAGGTGTGGTCTGGAGCGTGCAGAAGTAAGCGCGGTGCGGTCGAGGATGTGCCGGGCGGGGGCGGCCGGGGCGTGGGCAGGCGGTGGGATGGCGAGTCGGACATAAGCCGTGAAGCCGTCCGCCCCCTGTGCGCTGTCGGCGCGATCAGGCAGCATGGCCTGCATGTCCGTACTCACGCGCGATGAAGCGCAGCTCCGAGCACAGCTCCTCGACGTCCACCGCTACACGGTCGAACTGGACCTCACGACCGGGGACGAGACCTTCGACTCCCGCACCGTGATCCGGTTCACCGCGCGGTCCGCCGGGGACACGTTCGTGGAGCTGAAGCCCGCCGAGTTGCGCGCGGTGACGCTGGACGGGGAGCCCCTCGACCCCGAGTCGCTCGACGACGGCCGGCTGCCGCTGAAGAACCTCTCCGCCGGGGAGCACGAGCTGCGCGTCGACGCGGCGATGCGCTACTCCCGCACCGGCGAGGGCATGCACCGCTTCACCGACCCGAGCGACGGCGAGACCTACGTCTACACGCAGATGTTCATGGACGACGTCCAGCGTGTCCTCGCCGCCTTCGACCAGCCCGACCTGAAGGCCGTCTTCGAGGTCTCCGTCAGGGCGCCCGAGGGCTGGACCGTGCTCGCCAACGGCATCACCGAGCAGCGCGCCGACGGCGTCTGGCAGGCCGCTCCCACCCCGCTGATCTCCACCTACCTGGTCGCCGTCGCCGCCGGCCCCTGGCACTCGGTGCGCACCGAGCACCGCGGCCTGCCCTTCGGCATCCACTGCCGCCGCTCCCTCGCCCCCCACCTGGAGGCCGACGCCGAGGAGATCCTCGACGTCACGCGCGCGTGCTTCGACCGCTACCACGAGAAGTTCGAGGAGCCGTACCCCTTCGACTCCTACGACCAGGCGTTCGTCCCCGAGTTCAACGCGGGCGCCATGGAGAACCCGGGCCTGGTCACCTTCCGCGACGAGTTCGTCTACCGCTCCGCCGTCACCGACGCCGAGCGCGAGACCCGCGCCATGGTCATCGCGCACGAGATGGCTCACATGTGGTTCGGCGACCTCGTCACCCTCAAGTGGTGGGACGACATCTGGCTGAACGAGTCCTTCGCCGAGTACATGGGCTACCAGACCACCGCCGAGGCGACCCGCTTCACCGGCCCCTGGACCGAGTTCGGCGTCACCCGCAAGGCCTGGGGCTACGACGCCGACCAGCGGCCCACCACCCACCCGGTCGCCCCCGAGAAGGTCGACGACACGGCCTCCGCACTGCTCAACTTCGACGGCATCTCCTACGCCAAGGGCGCCTCCGCGCTGCGCCAGCTCGCCGCCTGGCTCGGCGAGAAGGACTTCCTCGCCGGCATCAACACCCACTTCGCCCGGCACCGGTTCGGCAACGCCACCCTCGCCGACTTCATCGACTCCCTCGCCTCCGCCACCGAGCGCGACGTGCCCGCCTGGGCCGACAGCTGGCTGCGCACCACGGGCGTGGACAAGCTCACGCCCGTCCTCGCCTCCGCCGACGGCACCTGCGCGCTGACCGTCGACCGCACCGGCAGCCGCCCGCACCGCCTCACCGCCGGCCTGTACGACCACGACGTCGCCGACGAGGGCCGGCTGGTGCTGCGCGAGCGCCTCGACCTCGACGTCCCGCAGCCCGACCCGCAGCCCATCGGCAAGCCCCCCGCGCTGCTCGTGCTCAACGACGGCGACCTCACCTACGCCAAGATCCGCTTCGACGCCGAGTCCTTCGAGACGGTCCGCACCGGCCTGTCGGGCCTGCCCGACCCGCTCACCCGCGCGGTCGTCTGGAACGCCCTCAGGGACGCCGTACGCGACGGCGAACTGGCGCCCGCCGCCTACCTGGAGACGGCCCGCGCCCACCTTCCCCGCGAGACCGACCTCGCCCTGGTCCAGGGCGTCCTCGCCTTCGCCTCCGGCCAGATCGCCGACCAGTACCTCAGGCCCGAGGACCGCCCGGCCGCCCTGGCGACCCTCACCGCCCTCTGCCGCGACCTGCTGCGGCGCACCGAGGACGGCGACCACCCCGGCCTGCGGCTGCTCGCCGTACGGCACCTGATCGGCGTGGCCGCCCACCCCGACACCATCGCCGCCTGGCTCGCCGACGGCACGGTGCCCGGCGGGCCGGAACTCGACCCCGAGCTGCGCTGGCGCGTCCTCGGCCGGCTCGCCGTGCTCGGCGCCACCGACGAGGCCGCCATCGCCGCCGAGCTGGAGCGCGACCCGAGCGCCACCGGCCAGGAGGGCGCCGCCCGCTGCCGTGCCGCCCTGCCCGACCCGGAGGCCAAGCGGACCGCCTGGGAGGCGATGTTCGCCGGCGACGACCTGTCCAACTACCTCTTCACGGCCACCGCCCAGGGCTTCTGGCAGCCCGAACAGGCCGATCTGGTACGGGAGTACGTGCCGCGCTTCTACGCGGACGCCGTCGCCCTCAGTGCCCGGCGCGGGCCCGCCATCGCGCAGGCCGCCGGCCGCTGGGCCTTCCCGGCCCACGCCGTCGACACCGAGAACCTCCGGCTCGGCGAGGCCTGTCTGCGGGACGCCGACCCCACCCCGGCCCTGCGCCGCACCCTCGCCGACCGCCTCGACGACCTGGCCCGCGCCCTGCGGGTGCGCGGCGAGGAAACGGAAGAGGCGCAGGCGGCACGGCCGGAGTAGGTCCATCGGCGTAGGGCGCGGCTGGTCCGCGCCGACGATGCCGCGGTCCCGGTCGTCCCCCTAGGCTCGAGCTGTCAGAAGCGATCAGCCGAGCCTTCGGAGGCACCTTCCGTGATCGTAGTGACCGGCGCGACCGGCAACGTCGGCCGTGCCCTCGTCGACCGTCTCCTCGCCGCGGGCCGGCCCGTGCGGGCGCTCACCCGCGACCCGCAGCGGGCCGCCCTGCCCGCCGGCGCCGAGGTGGTCCGGTTCCGGCCGGACGACCCGGCCGCCCTGTTCGGCGGGGCGACGGCCCTCTTCCTGTACGCACAGGCCGGCGCGCCCGACCTCCTCCAAGCCGCCCGCGCCCACGGGGTGCGGCACGTCGTCCTGCTCTCCAGCGGCATCATCCAGGAGGGCGCCGACGAGACCCACCCCATCCACGTCATGCACGCCACCGTGGAACAGCAGATCCGCGACAGCGGGCTCGACTGGACCTTCCTGCGCCCGAACGCCTTCGCCACCAACGCCCTGCAGTGGGCGCCGCAGGTCCGCGCCGGGAACACCGTCCGCGGGGTCTTCGCGAACGCGCTCTCCGCACCGATCCACGAGGACGACATCGCGGCCGTGGCCGAGCGGGTACTGCTCGACGGCGGACACGAAGGCGCAGTGCACCGGCTGACCGGTCCCGAGGCGACCACCAACGCCGAGCAGGTCGCGGCGATCGGCGCGGCCCTCGGCAGGGAGCTGACGTTCGTGGAGGCCGACCCCCGCCAGGCGGGCCCGGAGCTGTTCCCGCACGTCCCGCCGCAGATGCTCGAACGACTGCTGCGGACCTTCGAGGAGACGGTCGGCGTACCACCGGAGATCACCGGCACGGTGGAGAAACTCACCGGCACCCCCGCCCGGACCTTCGCCCAGTGGGCACGGGATCACACGGAGGACTTCGGCGCAAAGGCCTGAGCACGCCCTTGCGCCGTACCCACTTTCGGGTTCCGATCGTTGAGCTTTCGGGACACACGGGGCGCTTCCCGTACAAGCTGGAAGCCCAAGGCCCCGTAAAGCCGGAAGCCGGGGTCGGTCCACGAGCGGAGGGACAGCCGATGAGCGGTGAGGAACCTCTGCGCACGCCACCCCTCGCCTCGGGCCCGCACGGCCCCGACGCCCTGCGTCCCCTCCTCGGCACCGTCCTCGACGCGCTCGCGGCCGGTGCCCGGGCGCGCGGCGGGCCGTTGCCCGGCGGGGGACCGGAGGCCGTCGCCGCGCGCGTCGCCGACGCGCTCGGGGACGTACTCCCGGACCACGGCGACCCCGACGCCCTGCGCGCCCTCGTACACGCCCTCGCGGAGGGCGCCGCAGACCCCGCCGACCCGCTGTGCGCGGCCCATCTGCACTGCCCGCCGCTCGCCGTGGCCACCGCCGCCGACCTCGCCGTCAGCGCCCTCAACCCCTCCCTGGACTCCTGGGACCAGGCCCCGGCCGCCTCCGCCCTGGAGGCCGCGGTCACCCGCGCCCTCGCCCACGCCGCCGGCCTCGCCGACGCCCTCGTCACCACCGGCGGCACCGAGTCCAACCAACTCGCCCTGCTGCTCGCCCGCGAGGCACACGGCGGCAGCGTGCGCCTCGTGTGTGGGGCCAACGCCCACCACTCGCTGCCACGCGCCGCCTGGCTGCTCGGCCTGCCCGACCCGGTCGTCGTCCCCGCGGCCGGCGGCACCCTCGACCTCGCCGCCCTCGACGAGGCCCTCACCACGCTCTCCGGCCCCCTGCTGGTCACCGCCACCGCCGGCACCACCGACGCCGGCCTCATCGACCCGCTGCCCGAGATCGCCGGCCTGTGCGCCGCGCACGGCGCCCGCCTGCACATCGACGCGGCCTACGGCGGAGGCCTCCTCTTCAGCGACCGGCACCGGAAGAAACTCGCCGGGCTGGAAGCGGCCCACACCGTCACCCTCGACCTGCACAAGCTCGGCTGGCAGCCGATCGCCGCAGGCCTCCTCGCCGTCGCCCGCCCCGGCGAACTCGCCGTCCTCCACCAGCGCGCCGACTATCTGAACGCCGACGACGACACCGACGCCGGCCTCCCCGACCTGCTCGGCCGCTCCCCGCGCACCACGCGCCGCCCCGACGTCCTCAAGACCGCGGTCACCCTGAAGACCCTCGGCCGCACCGGACTCGGCGCCCTCGTCGACCAGGTCTGCGCCCACGCACACGGCTTCGCCGCCCTCGTCCGGGAACACCCCGGCTTCGAGCTGTACGACCAGCCCGTGATCAGCACCGTCCTGTTCCGCCCCGCGGACGCCACCGACGACGCCGTCGCCGCCGTACGCCGCAGGCTGCTGCACGAGGGCCGGGCCGTCCTCGGGCGCACCCGGCTCGACGGCCGCCTCTGGCTCAAGGCCACCCTCCTCAACCCCCACACCCGGCCGGACGACCTGGCCCAGCTCCTGAAACTCGTCGAAGAAGGCACCCTCGCATGACCAACCCCCCACGACACGAGCCCACATCCCCCCGCGACCTGGTCGGCATCGGCATCGGCCCGTGCAACCTCTCGCTGGCAGCCCTCGCCCACCCGCTCGCCGAACTCGACGCCGTCTTCTACGAACAGCGCCCCGGCTTCGACTGGCACCCCGGCCTGCTCATCGAGGGCGCCACCATCCAAGTGCCCTTCCTGGCCGACCTGGTGACCCTCGCCGACCCGACCAGCCCGTGGAGCTTCCTGAACTACCTCAAAGCCCGCGAGCGGCTCTTCCCCTTCTACTTCGCCGAGCGCTTCCACCTCCAGCGCGCCGAGTACGACGCCTACTGCCGCTGGGTCGCACAGAGCCTGCCCGGGCTGCGCTTCCGCCACCAGGTCGACGCGGTCCGCTGGGACCCCGAACGAGACGTCTTCGAGGTCGACTTCACCCAGCTCGACGCCGAGGGCGAGGCCGAGGCCCTGGGCCGCACCTACACGCGCAACGTCGTCCTCGGCGTCGGCACCGCGCCCCACGTGCCCGATCCGCTCCAGCCCCTGGTGGACGCCCCGGGCGTGCCGGTCGTCCACGCCGCCGACTACCTGGACCACCGCGCCGAGATCCTCGCCGCGGACCACGTCACCGTCGTCGGCTCCGGACAGTCCGGCGCCGAGGTCTTCCTCGACCTGCTGCGGCACCGCCCCGCCGGACGCGAGAAGCTGCACTGGATCGGCCGCAGCGAGGCGTTCGCGCCGATGGAGTACTCCAAGCTGGGCCTGGAGCACTTCACCCCCGACTACACCCGCTACTTCCACGCCCTCGCCGAACCCGTCCGCGACCGGCTGGTCGCCGCCCAGTGGCAGCTGCACAAGGGCATCGACGCCGGCACCCTCGCCACCATCCACGACGAGCTGTACCGGCGCACCCTCGACGGCGGCTGGCCCGACACCGTCCTCACCCCGGGCGTCCGGGTCCGCACCGCGGGCCGCATCGCCAACACCAGGATCGAGCTCCACCTGGAACACCTCCAGCAGGACAGCCGCTCCCGGCTGACGACCGACGCCGTCGTCCTCGCCACCGGCTACCGCGAACGCCCGCTCGGCCGCATCCTCGCCGGGCTCGACCCCTACATCCGCCGCGACAGCAGCGAACGCCCGTGCATCGACGAGGAGTTCCGGCTCGTCCTCGACCCGTCCGTGACCGGCTCGGTGTACGTCCAGAACGCCGAACGGCACACCCACGGCGTGGGCGCCCCCGACCTTGGCCTCGCCGCCTGGCGCAGCGCCACCATCCTCAACTCCCTCACCGGAAAGGAGCCCTACCCGCAGCCCTCACGAACCGCCTTCACCTCGTTCGGACTCGAGGCAGCACCGCACCGCATGCCGCAGGCCCGCCAGGCACCGCGCCTCACACCACTGGTCGAGGGAAGGTGACGGGCGGCAGCCGCCCGACGCCGCCGCCGCGCCACCCCCGCCCGGCACCGAGCTACGCCACCCCCTGGAACACCGGCACACCGTCCCGCACCAGCTTCCAGTCCGCCGACGCGAAGTCCTTCGGGTCCAGCACACCCTTCGCGGCGACCCACTCCGCGATCCGGGTGCGGATCTCCGTGGACTCCGACCACAGCTCCTGCGCGGTGGCCACGTGCGGGAACGCACCGCCGCCGTTCGCCCGGTAGTTGTTCACCGCCAGGACGAACCGCTGGGCGTCGTCCAGCGGGGCGCCGTCGAAGGTGAGGTTCCTGATCCGGGACCCGGCCGGCCGGGCGATGTCGATGTCGTACGACAGCCCGGAGACGTAGTCGTAGTTGTAGTCGGGGCGGCCACCGGCGTTGGTGAGGTTGTCGACGTCGACGGGGGCGCCGGCGGCCGTCTGGACGTAGTACTCCGCCGAGTACTCCAGGTACGCCCGCACCTGGGCCCCCGTCAGCAGCTTGGCGACCAGCGTGTTGTCGTACACGTACAGGCCCGACAGATCCCGGATGGTCACATCGCCCGCCGGGATCTCGGAGGTCCGGGAGAACGGCGAGGCCTGGGCGATCACCGGCAGCGAGGCGTACGAGGTGCCCGCGAGGGCCGCCTTGACCACGTCCTCCTGCACCTTGGTGATCAGGTCGATGATCGGGGCGTCCTTGTAGCGGGCCTCGACCGTGGTCAGCGTCTCGGTGGCCCGGCCCACCACCTGGTTGACGTACGCGACGACCTTCTGGTGCTCCTCCTTCAGCAGCCGGGTGATCTCCGGGTCGTCGGCGACCGTGTTGGAGTTGCGCAGCGACGCGGAGACCGACTCGACCTCCCACCCGCCCCTGCCGAAGACCAGCTCGATGTCGAAGAGGGTGAGCCGCTCGGCGTAGCACAGCGGCTCGGAGAGCACGACCGTCCTGCCGGTCTTCTCGTTGACGACCTTCAGCTCGGGGATCTCCACATGCGCGTGCCCGACCAGGATCGCGTCGATGCCCGGCACCTTCCGGGCCACGTCGGCGGCCGCGTTCTCCACGTACGGCACCTGGTCGCCGTACGACGAGGTGCCCGACGTACCCGAGTGCGCGGACACCACGACCACGTCCGCGCCCATCGACCTCAGCTTCGGCACCCAGCGCGCGGCCTGCTCCTCAAGCCCCGGGAACGCCAACCTGCCCTGCACGTAAGCCTTGTCCCAGATCGCGATGCCCGGGTTGGTCAGACCCAGCACGGCCACCTTGACCGGCTTGGCGCCGGGCACGTGGAACGTCTTGACGACGTACGGCGGGAAGGCGGGCCGCAGGGTCTTCGCGTCGACCGCGTTGGCGCCGAGCAGCGGGAAGTCGAGCTGCTCCTCGAACTTCCGCAGGGTTTCGATGCCGTAGTTGAACTCGTGGTTGCCGAGCGCCGCCGCGTCGTACCCGATCGCGTTCATCGCCCGCGCCATCGGGTGCACCGGGCCGCCCTCGGCGGTGATCGGGTCGACCTTGGCGTAGTAGTAGGTCAGCGGAGTGCCCTGGATGGTGTCACCGGCGTCCAGCAGCAGGGTGTTGCGGCGGCCCTTCTCCCTGCGCACCTCCTCGACCAGGGTCGAGATGCGGGCCAGGCCCATCGCGTTGCCGGCCTTGTCGGAGTACTCCGCGTCCTTGAAGTAGTCCCAGTTGAAGACATGGCCGTGCAGATCGGTGGTGCCCATGACGGTCAGGGAGTACCGCTTGACGGGGTGAACGGGCGTGTGGGGCTGCGCGGCCTCGGCCGCCGGAGCCGCCGCCGCGCCGGCGATCGCCACTCCCGCCCCCGTGGCGGCGGACTGCTTGATGAACTTCCGGCGGTTCAAAGGCATCTCATGGTCTCCTCGTGAATCAGTCAACGACGCGCGTAGATTCTGACTTGGACATGACCCGCCACGCCAGACTTCACACGAAGGGAATTCGCTCATCGGAGCGAGTGACCGCACAATTCAACACTTGTCAATGACCCTTTACTCAAAGGTTGTTGAGTGGTCACGTGGGGCCGATTCTCTACCCGCTGGTAAGGCCTAGGCTCGACATATGCGCCGAGCAAAGATCGTCTGCACTCTGGGGCCCGCCACCGACTCGTACGACCAGATCAAGGCACTGGTCGACGCCGGAATGGACGTGGCCCGATTCAATCTCAGCCACGGCACCCACGCCGAACACGAGGAGCGCTACCAGCGAGTGCGCAAGGCGGCCGACGAAACCGGCCGCAGCGTCGGAATCCTCGCCGACCTTCAAGGCCCGAAGATCCGGCTCGGCCGTTTCGCCGAAGGACCGGTACTCCTTGAACGCGGCGACGCCTTCACCATCACCGTCGAGGAAGGCGTCGAAGGCGATCGCCACCAGTGCGGCACCACCTACGCCGGCCTCGCCGCCGACGTCACCACCGGTGAGCGCGTCCTCGTGGACGACGGCAAGGTCTGCCTGGAGGTCACCGCGGTCGACGGCCCACGCATCCGCACCCTCGTCGTCGAGGGCGGCGTGATCTCCGACCACAAGGGCCTCAACCTCCCCGGCGTCGCCGTCTCCGTCCCCGCCCTGTCCGAAAAGGACGAGGAGGACCTGCGCTGGGCGCTGCGCACCGGCTTCGACGTCATCGCGCTCTCCTTCGTCCGCAGCGGCGACGACGCCAAGGGCGTACACCGGATCATGGCCGAGGAGGGCCGCCGCCTCCCCGTGATCGCCAAGATCGAGAAGCCCCAGGCCGTCGCCAACCTCGACGACATCGTGGCCGCCTTCGACGGACTCATGGTCGCGCGCGGCGACCTGGGCGTGGAGATGCCCCTGGAACAGGTGCCGATCGTACAGAAGCGCGCGGTCAAACTCGCCAAGCGCAACGCCAAGCCGGTCATCGTCGCCACCCAGATGCTCGACTCCATGGTCGACAACGCCCGGCCGACCCGCGCCGAGGCCTCCGACGTCGCCAACGCGGTCCTCGACGGCACGGACGCGGTGATGCTCTCCGGCGAGACCAGCGTCGGCAAGTACCCGGTCGAGACCGTACGCACCATGGCCAAGATCGTCGCGGCGGCCGAGGAGGACATGCTCGCCAAGGGCCTGCCCCCGCTCACCGAGCGCAACAAACCCCGCACCCAGGGCGGCGCGGTCGCCCGCGCGGCGGCGGAGATGGGCGACTTCCTGGGCGCCAAGTTCCTGGTCGCCTTCACCCAGTCGGGAGACACCGCCCGCCGCCTCTCCCGCTACCGCTCCCCGATCCCCCTCCTGGCCTTCACCCCCGAACCGGCCACCCGCTCCCAGCTCAGCCTCACCTGGGGCGCCGAGACCTTCCTCGGCCCGCACGTCGACTCCACCGACGCCATGGTCGACCAGGTGGACGAGCTGCTCCTGAAGTACGGCCGCTGCGAGAAGGGCGACATCGTGGTGATCACGGCGGGCTCCCCGCCCGGCGTCTCCGGCTCGACCAACATGGTCCGGGTCCACCACATCGGGGAGGACGACAGCCCGAAGTAACTGGCCGGGGCTCCATTTGCGGGGCCTTTTCAGTGTTTGGGGCCGACGTGGGTGTCGCGTGCCGGGAGATGCCCATTTCCATGCTGACGGAGTTCAGGCTTCGACCCTGGCCCACCGGCGCGAGGGCTCGCTTGCGTGTGCTGATGTCGTACATGCGAACACCGTGCGTGAGTGATCGCAGCAACACGCAGCAAAAAGCGGATGTTCACGAGAACGTGCACATCCGCTTATGAGGCGCGACCTTGGAATCAAAGGAAAAGTGCCCCGGGTGGGATTCGAACCCACGCTGTCGGTGGTTTGAGCACCGTGCCTCTCCCGCTGGGCTACCGGGGCTTCCTGCAAAACGAAGGTTAGCTGTGACCCTCCGCGCGTCCACCATACCGTAGCTAGGTAGGCTCTTGTCAGCAGTACCCCTGCCTGGAACGAGGAGCCCCCGTGACCCCCGAGTCGCCCCAGCCCGTAGACGTGCCCGACGACGACAAGTCGCACGTGCCTCCGCTGACGACCCGTGTCGTCATCGCCGAGGACGAGGCCCTGATCCGGCTCGACCTCAAAGAGATGCTGGAGGAGGAGGGGTACACCGTCGTAGGCGAGGCCGGGGACGGTGAGCAGGCCGTCGAGCTGGCCCGCGAGCACCGGCCGGACCTGGTCATCCTGGACGTGAAGATGCCCAAGCTCGATGGCATCTCGGCCGCCGAGAAGATCGCCGAGGAGTCCATCGCGCCGGTCCTGATGCTCACCGCCTTCTCGCAGCGTGACCTCGTCGAGCGTGCCCGGGACGCCGGTGCGATGGCGTACCTGGTCAAGCCGTTCAGCAAGAGCGATGTGGTCCCGGCCATCGAGATGGCCGTCTCCCGTTTCACCGAGCTGAAGCAGCTGGAGCAGGAGGTCGCCGACCTCACCCAGCGTCTGGAGACGCGGAAGCTGGTGGACCGCGCGAAGTCGATCCTGCAGACCGAGTACGGGCTGACCGAGCCGGCCGCGTTCCGCTGGATCCAGAAGACGTCGATGGACCGGCGTATGTCGATGCAGCAGGTCGCGGAGGCGGTCATCGCGGACAACGAGGAGAAGAAGGCGGCCAAGAAGGGCTGACGGCCGGCCTGTACGAGGAAGGCCCGCGCCCCGGAGAAGGGGGCGCGGGCCTTCCTCGTCGTTCGGGTCAGTCCTCGCCCAGGTAGGCCTTGCGGACCGACTCGTCGTGCAGCAGGTCCTGGCCGGTGCCGGACAGGACGATGTTGCCGACCTCCATGACATGGCCCTGGTCGGCGAGGGAGAGCGCCGCCTGGGCGTTCTGCTCGACCAGCAGGATGGTCGTGCCCTGGGACTTCAGCTCGTTGATCGTGGCCATGATCTTCTGCATCATGATCGGCGAGAGGCCCATCGACGGCTCGTCGAGCATGAGCAGCTTCGGCTGGGACATCAGGGCGCGCCCCATCGCCAGCATCTGCTGCTCGCCGCCGGAGAGGGTGCCCGCGGCCTGCTTGCGCCGCTCGCCCAGGATGGGGAAGAGGTCGTAGGCGCGCTGGATGTCCTTCTCGATGCCTTCCTTGTCCTTGCGGAGGAAGGCGCCGAGCTGGAGGTTCTCGGCGATGGTCAGGCGGGGGAAGATGTGCCGGCCTTCGGGGGAGTGGGCGAGTCCGAGTGCGACGATCTTGTGTGCCGGTACGCCCGTGAGCGGCTTGCCGTCGAAGACGATCTTTCCGGACGTGGGCTTGAGCAGGCCCGACAGGGTGCGCAGGGTCGTCGTCTTGCCGGCGCCGTTGGTGCCGATGAGGGTGACGACCTGGCCGGCCTCGACGCTGAACGAGATGCCCTTGACGGCCTCGATCTTGCCGTAGGCGACCCTGAGGTCCTCGACCTCCAGCAGTGCGGTCACTGGGTCTCTCCCTTGGTGGTGCCGGTGCTCTCCGCGTCGGCGGACTCCGTCTCCGAGTCGGTTTCGGCTGCGTCTCCTGCTGTCGGTGCTTCGGCCTCGTCCGCCGCGGCTTCGGCCTCGGGCTGGGCGGCTTCGGCTTCGGCGGCCTCGACCTCGGCGACCTCCGCCGCTCCCGGGTCGCCCTCGAAGGGCTCACCGAGGTAGGCGGCGACGACGCGCTCGTCGGCCTGTACGACGTCGGAGGTGCCCTCGACGAGCTTCTCGCCCTGTACGAGCACGGCGACCCGGTCGCACAGGTTGAAGATGAAGCGCATGTCGTGCTCGATGACGAGGACGGCGATGCCCTTGTCCCGGATGGCGAAGACCAGTTCCTCGGTGGAGCGGGTCTCCTGCGGGTTCATGCCGGCCGTCGGTTCGTCGAGCAGCAGCAGGCCCGGCTCGCTCGCCAGTGCCCGTGCGATCTCCAGCTTGCGCTGCTCGCCGTAGGGCAGGTTGCGCGCGAGGTGGTCGCGCTTGGCGGCGAGGCCGACGAACTCCAGGAGTTCCATGGCCTTCGCCTCGGACTCCTTTTCGGCCTTGCGGAAGCCGGGGCCGCGCAGCAGGGCCGACCACAGGCCCTCCTTGGTCCGCGTGTGGCGGCCCACGAGGACGTTCTCCAGGACGGTCATGTTGGCGAACAGCCGGATGTTCTGGAAGGTACGGGCGATGCCCGCCTGCGTCACCAGGTGCGGCTTGGGCGGCAGCACCTTGCCCTGGTAGGCGACCGTGCCCTCGGTGGGGATGTACAGGCCGGTGAGGCAGTTGAAGAAGGTGGTCTTGCCGGCGCCGTTGGGGCCGATGAGGCCGACGATCTCGCCGCTGTTCACCGTGAAGTCGACGGACCGGACGGCGGTCAGACCGCCGAAGCGCATCGTGACGTCACGGGCTTCGAGTACAGGTGTCGTCATGGTTCCTTACGCCCCTGCCTTGGTGACGGCCGGTTCGTCGGTCGGCGTCTTCTGTGCCGGCACGTCGAGCTGGTCGGTCTCGTGGAACTCCAGCTGGCGGCGGCGGTTGGCGATGATGCCCTCGGGCCGGAAGCGCATCAGCAGGACCAGTGCGATGCCGAAGGCGAACAGCTCGTAGTTCTGCAGGAACTGGAGCTTTTCCGGGACCAGGTAGAGCACGCTCGCGCCGAGCAGCGGGCCGCTGACGGTGCCCATGCCGCCGAGGACGACGGCGGCGAGCAGGAAGGCCGAGTTGGGCGGGGCGGCGCCGGCGAACTGGTACGGCTGCGGGTTGACGCTGTAGTTGACGTGCGCCATCACGGTGCCGGCGAGGCCCGCGAGGGAGGCGCCGAGCGCGAAGGCGATGAGCTTGACCCGGAAGCCGTTGATGCCCATGGCGGTGGCGGCGGTCTCGTCCTCGCGGATGGCGATCCAGGAGCGGCCGATGCGGGAGTCGGCGGCGCGGGTGAAGACGAGCACGACGATCGCCGTGATGAGGAGCATCAGGAAGAGGTAGTTGGCGAAGCGGCCGAGGGTGAATCCGCCGACGTCGTGGGCGTCACCCAGGTTGAACCCGAAGATCTTGATGTCGGGGATCTGGGTGATGCCGTTGGGGCCGCGTGTGACGTTCGGTCCGGAGTCGCCGTCCAGGCTGTTGACGGTGATGCGGAAGATCTCTCCGAAGCCGAGGGTGACGATGGCCAGGTAGTCGCCGCGCAGTCGCAGCGTGGGGCCGCCGATCAGGACGCCGAAGACCAGCGAGGCGGCCATGCCGGTGAGGGCGGCGGCCCAGAAGGGGAAGTGGACGTCGTAGGGGGAGTACTCGGAGCCGGAGACCAGTGCGGCGGCGTAGGCGCCGACGCCGAGGAAGGCGACGTAACCGAGGTCGAGCAGGCCGGTGAGGCCGACGACGATGTTCAGGCCGAGGGCGACGGTGGCGAAGATGAGGATGTTGACGCCGATGTTGGCGTTGTGGTCGTCGCTCTGGGTGAAGGGGAAGATCACGGCGGCGACGAAGGCCAGGGTGGTGGCGAAGCCCTTGTGGCGGGCGGACATCGTCGCGTACCGGTCGAGAAGGCCGGCGTGGACCAGGCCCCAGGCGCCGAAGACGAGGACGAGCAGGAATCCGATGAAGGTCTCGCTGTCGTCGTCGTTGATGCCGATGCCGTAGGTGAAGACGACCAGTCCGAGCGCGGTGCCGAGGGTGATGGCGGCGCGTTCGGCGAGCGGCGAGAGCGTGCCGGGGCGGGGCTGGTCGGGCTTGGTGAGGTAGCCGCGCAGGCCCGTACCGGGGGCCGGGTGGGGCAGGGCGAGGGCGCCGACGACGGGCAGTGCGGAGGCCGCCATCGCCACGTAGGCGCCGGGGTCCAGGTTCACCAGGCCGCCGAGGTCGACGGCGATGGCGATGCCGGTGAACCAGCAGACGGTGAAGGCCGAGAGGGTGATCAGGAGGACCGGGGTGGTGGACCTGCCCGGGTTCAGCCAGTTCAGCCCGCGCACGTTCCACAGGGTGAGCCCGTACAGCAGGGTGAGGGCGCCGGCCACGAGGGCGATGACCTGCAGGCCCGCCGGGTAGCCGTAGACCGTCAGGTCGCCGGGGAAGGAGGAGGTCCAGGTCCAGCTGAGGAAGGTGCTGGCGATGGTGCCGATCGCGCCGGCGACGATGAGCAGGCGGGCGGCGGCCGGCGGGAGCGGGACGGGCCCGCGCTCGGCCGGTTCGGGGGTCTCGGTGGTGGTGTCGGTCATGCTGCTCACGCCCTGTCCGCGACGCGTTCGCCGAGCAGGCCCTGTGGCCTGAAGAGGAGTACGAGGATGAGGAGGACGAAGGCCCACACGGGAGCCCAGCTGCCGCCGCCGAGTTGGTGCATGCCGGGGATGTCGGAGATGTAGGCGGTGGCCATGGCCTCGGCGAGGCCGAGGACGAGGCCGCCGAGCATGGCGCCGTAGATGTTGCCGATGCCGCCGAGGACGGCCGCGGTGAACGCCTTCAGGCCGGCGATGAAGCCCATGTCGTAGGAGACCGAGCCGTACTTGAGGCCGTAGGAGACGCCGGCGACGGCCGCGAAGAAGCCGCCGATGGCGAAGGCGATGACGATGATGCGGTTGGTGTCGATGCCCATCAGCTGGGCGGTGTCCGGGTCCTGGGCGGTGGCCTGCATGGCGCGGCCGGTGCGGGAGAGCCGGACGAAGAAGGCGAGGACCGCCATGCACACCGGGGCGGCGATGATCAGGAAGACGTCGCCGCTCTGCACGGTTACGGAGCCGAGGTGCAGCGGGCCGAACGGCAACTGCGGGAAGACGCGGGCGGATTTGGCGTCGCCGTCGACGTGGTACCAGTTGAAGACCGCCTGCTGCAGCGCGAGCGACAGGCCGATCGCGGTGATCAGGGGGGCGAGGCGTGGCGCGCCGCGCAGTGGTCGGTAGGCGAAGCGTTCGGCGCCGACGGCGATGAGTACGGCGACCAGTGCACCGCCGATCAGCATCGCCGGCAGGGCTATCCACATGGATATGCCGTCCGGCAGGACGAGGTAGACCGTGAGGGCGCCGAAGCCTCCGGTCATGAAGATCTCGCCGTGGGCGAAGTTGATGAGCTGGACGATGCCGTACACCATCGTGTAGCCGATGGCGATCAGCCCGTACATCGAGCCGAGGAACAGCCCGTTGGCCAGCTGCTGCGGCAGGGTGTTCACCGCATGGCCTCCATGTGGTGGGGAGAGTCAAGGGGGCGGTAGAAGGCGGGCCGCGCGGTGACGGTGGTCTGCGCCGCGCGGCCCTGGTGAGGCGATGTGCTTCGGTGGCTTACTTCGGGCTGGCCGTTCCGCTCTTGACGGACTTCCACTCACCGTTCTTGACCTGGTAGACGGTCAGCTGCTTGTTCGTGGTGTCGCCGTACTCGTCGAACGAGATCTTGCCGGAGATGCCGTCGAAGGAGGTCTTCTGGACGGCGTCGACGATCTGGGCGCGGGCGTCGGACGGAATCTTGCCGTCCTTCACGGCCTGGCCGACGGCCTTGATGATGGCGGTTGCGGCGTCGTAGGCGTAGGAGCCGTAGGTGCCGTAGTCACCGGGGTACTTCTTGGCCTTGTAGGTCTCGACGAAGGTCTTGGCGGCGGGCAGGGTGTCGACCGGGACGCCGATGGAGGTGACCAGGTCGCCCTCGGCGGCCTTGCCGGCGGTCTTGATGTAGGTCGGGGTGAACATGCCGTCGCCGCCGAACAGCGGGATCTTGGCGCCGGCGTCCTTGAGCTGCTTGGTCAGCACCTGGGACTCGTCGTACTGGCCGCCGTAGTAGAGCAGGTCGGCACCCGAGTTCTTGATCTTGGTGACCAGGGTGGAGAAGTCACGGTCGCCGGTGTTGACGTGGTCGGTGCCGATGACCTTGCCGCCCTGCTTGGTGAACTGCTCCGTGAAGATCTTGGAGAGGCCCGCGCCGTAGGTCTGCTTGTCGTCGACGACGAACGCCTTTTTCGCGTGGACGCCGTTGTAGGCGTAGTCCGCCGCGTAGGCGCCCTGCAACTCGTCGGTGGTGGCGGTGCGGAAGTAGGTCTTGAACGGGCGGGCCTTGCTGGTCTGCCAGTTCTTGCCCTGGGTGAGCTCGGGGTTGGTGTTGGACGGGGAGATCTCCACCAGGTTGGCGGTGGCGAAGACCTGCTGCATCTGCGTGGCCACACCGGAGTTGAGCGGGCCGACGACGCCGAGCACGCTCTTGTCGGAGACGAGCTGGGTGGCGTTCTGCTGGCCGGTGGCCGGGATCGCCTTGTCGTCCAGCGCCTTGATCTTGAACGTGACGCCCGGAACCGTCTTGTTCTTGTTGGCGTCGTCGACGGCGATCTGGGCGCCGTACTGAATGCCCAGGCCCGTCGCGGAGTTCTGGCCGGTCAGCGGAGCGTCGACGCCGATCGTGACGGTCACGTTGCCGCTGTCGCCGCCCTTGCTGTCGTTGTTGCGGGAGCCGCAAGCGGTGAGAGTCAGAGCTCCGGTGGTCAGCACGGAGGTAAGAATCACCAGAGAACGCTGTCGCACTATCGATCCTTTCCGCAGGCACGTTCCGCCCCTTGGGGTGCGGAGCTGCCGCGCCGGTACCGAACTCCCTATGGAGCGGTGACTGGCCGTGACTCTAAGCGTGTGTGAGGAACGTGGAGGAGTGCTTGACCAAGGCTGTGACGCTCTTGTTATGACACGGGGTAATGCAGAGCGGTACTGCGTGGGGGGAAAGCAGGAATTAAGCCCGATTCACCCTGTCCGCATTCTGAGAACCTGCAGGCCTTGCCCTAATCGGTTCAGGCGTCTCGGCGGTTTTGGTGATTACACGACACCGTTGCTGCAGGCTACTTGCGTGGTCCCCGGGGGTGTTGCGCATCAGGGGGTGCAGCCGGGGAAATATGAATGCGTATTGCATGCATATTACGCAGGGTTACGCGCGGGAAAAGGGAGTTGAGGCTGAGGGGGAGGGTGGAGGCGGGGGTGGAAGCCGGCGCGGAAGGCGAGGCTTCGGAACTTCTCCGCGTTTGCGCGCCGAGGATGGGGCCGCGTGCGGGCGGCCGGGTGCGGGCGGCAGGTGCGGTGAGCCACGGGCGGCGCGCGCTGCGGGCGGTGCGCGCATGTGGGCTGGGGCGGCCGTCCGGTGGGCCGAGCGGGGTGGGCTCCGAAGGCATCTGGCGCCACGTCAATTAAGTGGAGGGAACAGGCTGTTTGTATTCCGTGCCCGAGGTCCGCGCCCGGCGGCGGGCCGCTACGCGGAGCAGCCCCTTCGCCGGGCGGGACGGCTCGGCGGGGCCGGCCGGCCCCGCCGGTCGGTGTGTCAGGGGCGGGCGCCCTGGACGCGCGCGGCGTCGGCCTCGCCCACGTCCCGCAGCAGACAGGTCAGCCGGGCGCTGCACACCCGGCGGCCCTGCTCGTCGCTGATCACGATCTCGTACGTCGCCGTCGAACGGCCCCGGTGCACCGGCGTGGCCACACCGGTCACCAGTCCCGAGCGGACCCCGCGGTGGTGCGTGCAGTTCAGGTCCACGCCGACGGCGATCTTCGAGCTGCCGCCGTGCAGCATGGAGCCGACCGAGCCGAGCGTCTCCGCCAGCACCGCGGAGGCGCCGCCGTGCAGCAGGCCGTACGGCTGCGTGTTGCCCTCCACCGGCATGGTCCCGACGACCTTCTCCGCCGAGGCCTCCAGGATCTGCACACCCATCCGCGTGCCGAGATGCCCGGCCGAGAACAGGGCGGGCAGGTCGACACCGAGCGCGGCGTACTCGTCGATGACCTCCTGCGGGAATTGCACCTGCTGCTGCTCGCCCATGGGCCCGGCTCCTTCGTCGTACACCTGTCTGTATGGCTGAGCGAACGCTCAGTCGGTCGCCGATTGTTCCAGACGGGCGTCCGGGTCAGCGGTGTGACGTTCGAGACGTACGACCACGGACTTGCTGGCCGGGGTGTTGCTGGTGTCGGCGGTGGCGTCGAGCGGGACGAGGACGTTCGTCTCGGGGTAGTACGCCGCCGCGCAACCCCGGGCCGTCGGGTAGTGCACGACCCGGAAGCCGGGCGCCCGCCGCTCCACGCCGTCCTTCCACTCGCTCACCAGGTCGACGTACGACCCCTCGGCGACCCCGAGCGCCCGCGCGTCCTCGGGGTGCACCAGCACCACCCGGCGGCCGCCCGTGATGCCCCGGTAGCGGTCGTCCAAGCCGTAGATCGTGGTGTTGTACTGGTCGTGCGAGCGCAGGGTCTGCAACAGCAGCCGGCCCTCGGGCAGTTCGGGGTACTCCACCGGCGCCGCCGTGAAGTTCGCCTTGCCCGTGGCGGTCGGGAAGCGGCGCTCGTCGCGCGGGGCGTGCGGCAGGGCGAAGCCGCCCGGCCGGGCCACGCGCGCGTTGAAGTCGTCGAAACCGGGGACCACGCGCGCGATGCGGTCACGGATCGTGGCGTAGTCCTTCTCGAACTCCTCCCACGGCACGACGCTGCTCTCACCGAGCACGCGGCGCGCGAGCCCGCAGATGATGGCCGGTTCCGACCTCAGGTGCGCGCTCGCCGGCGCCAGCCGCCCGCGCGAGGCGTGCACCATGCCCATCGAGTCCTCGACCGTCACGAACTGCTCGCCGCTCGCCTGCAGATCCCGCTCGGTGCGGCCCAGTGTCGGCAGGATCAGCGCCCGCGCGCCCGTGACGGCGTGCGAGCGGTTGAGCTTGGTCGACACGTGCACCGTCAGCCGCGCGCGCCGCATCGCGGCCTCGGTGACCTCGGTGTCGGGGGAGGCGGAGACGAAGTTGCCGCCCATGGCGAAGAACACCTTCGCCTCGCCGTCGCGCAGCGCGCGGATGGCCCGTACGACGTCGAAGCCGTGCTCGCGCGGCGGCGCGAACCCGAACTCCTTCTCCAGCGCGTCCAGGAAGGCCGGGGCGGGCCGCTCGAAGATGCCCATGGTGCGGTCGCCCTGCACGTTGCTGTGCCCGCGCACCGGGCACACGCCCGCGCCCGGCCGGCCGATGTTGCCGCGCAGCAGCAGGAAGTTGACCACCTCGCGGATGGTCGGGACGGCGTGCTTGTGCTGGGTGAGGCCCATGGCCCAGCAGACGATGGTGCGCTTGGAGGCGAGCGCCATGCCGAGGGCCTGCTCGATCTCCGCGCGGGTGAGGCCCGTCGCCCTCAGGGTCTCGTCCCAGTCGGCGGCGCGCGCGGCCTCGGCGAACTCCTCGAATCCGTGGGTGTGTTCGCGGACGAACTCCTCGTCGACCGCGCCCTCCGTCTCCAGGACGAGCTTGTTGAGGAGCCGGAAGAGGGCCTGGTCGCCGCCGATGCGGATCTGCAGGAACAGATCGGTGAGCGCGGCGCCCTTCAGCAGGCCCTGCGGCGTCTGCGGGTTCTTGAACCGCTCCAGGCCGGCCTCCGGCAGCGGATTGACGCTGATGATCCTCGCGCCGTTCGCCTTGGCCTTCTCCAGCGCGGAGAGCATGCGCGGATGGTTCGTGCCCGGGTTCTGCCCCGCGACGATGATCAGGTCGGCCTTGTGGAGGTCCTCCAGCAGGACGCTGCCCTTGCCGATGCCGATGGTCTCGCTGAGCGCCGACCCGGACGACTCGTGGCACATGTTGGAGCAGTCCGGCAGGTTGTTCGTGCCCAGCTCGCGCGCGAAGAGCTGGTACAGGAACGCGGCCTCGTTGCTGGTGCGGCCCGAGGTGTAGAAGACGGCCTCGTCGGGGGAGGAGAGCGCGGTGATCTCCTCGGCGACGATGTCGAAGGCGCGCTCCCAGCCGACCGGCTCGTAGTGCGTGCCGCCCTCGGCGAGGTACATGGGGTGCGTGAGCCGGCCCTGCTGCCCCAGCCAGTAGCCGCTCCTCGTCGCCAGGTCGGCCACGGAGTGCGCGGCGAAGAACTCCGGGGTGACCCGGCGCAGCGTGGCCTCCTCGGCCACCGCCTTCGCGCCGTTCTCGCAGAACTCCGCCTTGTGCCGGTGGTCCGGCTCCGGCCAGGCGCAGCCCGGGCAGTCGAACCCGTCCTTCTGGTTCACCCGCAGCAACGTCAGTGCCGTGCGCCGCACACCCATCTGCTGCTGGGCGATGCGCAGCGTGTGTCCGATGGCGGGCAGCCCCGCCGCCGCGTGCTTCGGCTCCGCGACCTGCGGCGCGTCCTGAACCGGATCACCCTTGGGCGGCTTCGTCGCCATCGCACGCTCCCCTTCGACTGCGTGTGAGAAGTACGGTGCCGATCCTGCCACGGGGCACCGACAGCCGGGCCCGGAGGGCATACGGGAACTCCGGCAACTCTCGGTGAGCGAGGGCAACCCTGCGCAGCCCTCCACTCGGTCCCGGACCGGAGTGTCAGTGCGGCGTGGCAGGATCGGGGACGTGGCAGAGACAGCATCGAAGAAGACCGACAAGACCCCCGGCGGTACCCGTCCACGGCTGATGCTCATGGACGGGCACTCGCTGGCCTACCGCGCGTTCTTCGCGCTGCCCGCGGAGAACTTCACGACCGCGACCGGCCAGCCGACGAACGCGATCTACGGCTTCGCGTCGATGCTGGCCAACACCCTGCGTGACGAGGCGCCCACGCACTTCGCCGTGGCCTTCGACGTCTCGCGCAAGACCTGGCGTTCGGAGCGGTTCACCGAGTACAAGGCGAACCGCTCCAAGACCCCGGACGAGTTCAAGGGCCAGGTCGAGCTGATCGGCGAGCTCCTCGACGCGATGCACGCCCCGCGCTTCGCCGTGGACGGGTTCGAGGCGGACGACGTCATCGCCACCCTCGCCACCCAGGCCGAGGCCGAGGGCTTCGAGGTGCTGATCGTCACCGGCGACCGCGACTCCTTCCAGCTGGTCACCGACAACATCACCGTGCTGTACCCGACGAAGGGCGTCTCGGAGCTGACCCGCTTCACCCCGGAGAAGGTTTTCGAGAAGTACGGATTGACGCCCGCCCAGTACCCGGACTTCGCGGCCCTGCGCGGCGACCCGTCCGACAACCTCCCCGGCATCCCCGGCGTCGGCGAGAAGACCGCGGCGAAGTGGATCAACCAGTTCGGCTCCTTCGCCGAGCTGGTCGAGCGCGTCGAGGAGGTCAAGGGCAAGGCCGGGCAGAACCTCCGCGACCACCTGGAGTCGGTCAAGCTCAACCGGGTCCTCACCGAGCTGGAGCGCCAGGTCGAGCTGCCCAAGGCGGTCGCCGACCTGGAGCGGGCCGCGTACGACCGCAAGGCCGTCTCGATGGTTCTGGACACCCTGGAGATCCGCAACCCGTCCCTGCGTGAGCGTCTCTTCGCCGTCGACCCCGGCTCCGAGGAGGCCGAGGCCACGCCGATCGCCACCGACGGGGTGGAGCTGGACGGCAAGATCCTGCGCACCGGCGAGCTGGCCCCCTGGCTCGCCGAGCACGGCGCCGAGACCCTGGGCGTCGCCACCGTCGACGCCTGGGCGCTGGGCGCCGGCTCGGTCGCCGAGGTCGCCCTGGCCGCGGCCGGGGGAGCGGCCGCCTGGTTCGACCCCGCCGAGCTGGACGAGGCCGACGAGAACGCGTTCGCGACCTGGCTGGCCGACGCCGGCCGCCCCAAGGTGCTGCACAACGCCAAGGGCGCCATGCGTGTCTTCGCCGAGCACGGCTGGACCGTCGAGGGCGTGTCCATGGACACCGCGCTCGCCGCCTACCTGGTCAAGCCGGGCCGCCGCTCCTTCGACCTGGACGCGCTGTCCCTGGAGTACCTGCACCGCGAGCTGGCGCCCGCCGCCGCGGCCGACGGCCAGCTGGCCTTCGGCGCCGACGAGGGCGCCGAGGCGGAGGCCCTGATGATCCAGGCCCGCGCGGTCCTCGATCTCGGTGCGGCCTTCGAGACCCGCCTCGCGGAGGTCGGCGCGGCGGACCTCCTGCGCGACATGGAGCTGCCCACCTCCGCCCTGCTCGCCCGCATGGAGCGCCACGGCATCGCGGCCGACCGCCCGCACCTCGAAACGATGGAGCAGACGTTCGCCGGTGCGGTGCAGCAGGCCGTGAAGGAGGCCCACGCGGCCGCCGGCCACGAGTTCAACCTGGGCTCGCCAAAGCAGCTCCAGGAGGTCCTCTTCGGCGAGCTGGCCCTGCCGAAGACGAAGAAGACCAAGACCGGCTACACCACGGACGCCGACGCCCTGGCCTGGCTCGCCACCCAGACCGACAACGAACTGCCGGTGATCATGCTCCGCCACCGCGAGCAGGCGAAGCTGCGGGTCACGGTCGAGGGCCTGATCAAGACGATCGCGGGCGACGGCCGTATCCACACCACGTTCAACCAGACGGTGGCGGCGACCGGCCGCCTGTCCTCCACGGACCCCAACCTCCAGAACATCCCGGTCCGCACGGACGAGGGCCGCGCGATCCGCCGCGGCTTCGTGGTCGGCGAGGGCTTCGAGTCCCTGATGACCGCCGACTACAGCCAGATCGAGCTGCGCGTGATGGCCCACCTCTCCGAGGACGAGGGCCTGATCCAGGCGTTCACCTCCGGCGAGGACCTGCACACCACGGCCGCCTCCCAGGTGTTCGGCGTCGAGCCCGCCGCGGTGGACGCGGAGATGCGCCGCAAGATCAAGGCGATGTCGTACGGCCTGGCCTACGGCCTGTCCGCGTTCGGCCTGTCCCAGCAGCTGAACATCGAGGCGGCGGAGGCGCGCGCCCTGATGGACGCCTACTTCGAGCGCTTCGGCGGCGTCCGGGACTATCTTCGCCGCGCGGTCGACGAGGCACGGGCGACGGGCTACACGGCGACGCTCTTCGGCCGCCGCCGCTACCTCCCCGACCTCAACAGCGACAACCGCCAGCGCCGTGAGGCCGCCGAGCGCATGGCCCTCAACGCGCCCATCCAGGGCACGGCCGCCGACATCGTCAAGATCGCCATGCTCAAGGTGGACAGCGCCCTGCGGGCGGCGGACCTGAAGTCCCGCATGCTCCTGCAGGTCCACGACGAAATCGTCCTGGAGATCGCCCCTGGCGAGCGGTCGGCCGCCGAGCAGATCGTCCGCCAGGAAATGTCCAACGCCGTCCACCTCCGAGCCCCCCTGGACGTCTCGGTCGGCGTGGGCCCGGACTGGGAGTCGGCAGCGCACTAGCCCGCGGCGCTCGAGCGGAGGGGGCGTCGCGGCCAAGGCCGACCGCGACGCTCCCTCCGCCCGAGCAGCGGCACTGCGAGACGACGCCGGCCCGGACTCCCCCGCAGCAGCCGCCGGCACGGACTCCTCCTATCCCCGGGCCCACATCCCCACCGCAAAGGCGGTCAGCCCCCGCGCTCCCCAGTGGGGCCAGACCGGACGCAATCCAGGCCCCGCGCAACCCGCACCGTGAATCTCCCGGCTCACCTGCGTCCCGCCGCGAAGCGGTCAGCCCCCCGCGCTCCCCGGCGGTGCCGGACCGGCCGCTACGTGCGCCCGGGCCCCTTCCGCACCGTGAATCTCCCGGTCCACGCACTCCCGCCGTAATGGCGCTCAGCCTTCACCGCGCTCCCACGGCGGTTCCCGACCCCGCCGGAACCTGCGCCCGGGCCCGACCCCCGCACCCACCCCGATTTTCTCGGCCCCACCCACATCCCGCCGCAACGGCGCTCAGCCCCCACCACGCTCCCCGGCGGTGCCAAACCGGCCGCAATCCAGGTCCCGCCCAACCCGGACTCTGAATGGCCGGGCCCACCCACATCCCGCAGCGACGGCGCCCAGTCCCACCGCGCCACCCCGGCGGTGCCAACCCCCCGCAACCCACCCCCCCGCTGAGCCCCACCCCGCCCCACCAGCAGAAGAATCCGGCAGGGCACCCACACCAGCAATTCGGCCGAACCCCCGGAGGGACCCGTCACTCACGTGGACCCCGCCAATACGCCCCCCACCCCTCACAGCCGCAAAACTGCGGGCATGGGTATACGCATGCTTCACCGCCGGACACCCGAGGCAGACCTCCGGGGCTGGGCGGACTCCGTCTCGGCGCAGGCCATGTCGGCCTCGCCGGTCCCGGCCCTCGCGGCCGACGCAAGCACCGCCCGCATCCCCGCCGAGCTGACCGCGACCGTCCGCAGGGCCGCCGCCAACCTCCGGCACGGACTCGCCGGCCCGTCCGCCCCCGGGGAGCGCGCCGCCCCCGACTGGCGCCAGTGGGCCGATCTGGCCCGCGGCTACCTCGCCCTCGCGCTCACCACGATCCCGAGACGCCGCCCCCGGTGCACTCTCACGGTCTTCGTCGCGTCCCTCACCGAGCGACCGGCCGCCCCGGGCCCGCACCGACCACCCCACCGGGATCACCCGGACCAGCGAGACCCCCAGGACCGTCCGGAACCGGGCCCCGACGCCACGCCCTGACCCCGAGGGCGTACAGCACCACGCCCAGGACCAGCCCGGCGCCCACCCCGAAGCACAGGGTGGGCACCAGTTCCCACGGCCGCTCCGGCGCCCCCGCGGGCGCACGCCGGCGCGCCGCCCGCTGCACCGCCCCGGCCACCGCACAGCCCCCGATCACCGCGCCGGCCCACCACCGGTCCCGCACGGACAGCACGGGCACCCCCAGCGGCACCCCGTCCGGCGCACACCGCAGCGCACGCACGGCGAACACCGCGATCACGACCGCGGCCGCCACGGACGAGCCGTACTGCAGCCACGAGAACAGCGGCATGCCCGCCACCCGGCCCCGCCCGATGGCCGGAAGGAGCCGCGTCCCCCACCGCCCCTGATGCGTGAACGCGTCCCACACCACATGGGTCAGCGCACCCAGCACCGCGGAGACGTACCACCGCACCACCGCGACCGGACGGGCACGCGCGCGTGGCGCACCGCAGCGCAGCAGCACGGCCGGCCGCCCCTGCCGGCCCCGGGGCAGCAGCGCGAGCAACGGCTCGCGGACGAGCAGCCACAGCCCCACCAGCGCCCAGGAGATGAGCACGTCGACCGTGAAGACCCCGGCGAACGCGTGCGTGACCGCACCGAATTCCATGCCGCCCGGAAGGACATTCGCCGCGTAGTAGGTCATGTCGGGTGCGAAGGAGCCCGCGACGAGTACCGCCGGCACCAGCGGGCCGCGGCCGGTCCCGTCCCGGCGGACCGCGGGCAGCACGGCGGCCGCATGGCTGAGCGTGAACGGCAACAGAGCCCCCAGGAACGGTCGTCGGCCGTGGCGCCGGGCCGGTGATCGCGTCCGTCCAGTATCCGCCGACGAGGTCCGTCCGGTGCGCGGGACCGCCTCCTGGAAAGTTCGTGTCAACGACAGTTGGCCAACGGGTGAAAAACGGGCGCGAACGGGTCCCGACGCAAAGCAAGTTGTCGTAGGGTCACCTGCGGCGTGCCCTCCGGGGCGCGCGGCCGAACACACGTCGCACAAATGGAAGGGCGTCACAGGGGCAACCAGAACACCGGGTCAACCGTCACACCAGGGCGAGGCAGACAGACGGAGACGGACGCACGGAGTCCACAGGAGGGTTTCACTCGATGGCGGCGCATTTCGGAAGGCGGCTGCGCAAGGGGGCGGCGACCACCGCCGTGGCCGCGGCGGCGGTCGCGGCACTGTCCGCGTCCCAGGCTCCGGCGGTGCCCGGCGAGGATCACGGCAGACAGGCGACGGCCGGCTCCTCCGCCCCCGTACCCGACGCGACGTCCGAGGACAACGCCACCGGCAACTCGCCGTACTACACGGACCTGCCGCCGCTCAACAGCCCCGAACCCAGCCCCTCGCCGACCGCCACCGGCACCCCCGTCGCCCAGGGCGACGCCGAGGCCGGCATCCCGGCGACGGTCCTCGACGCCTACAAGAAGGCCGAGGCCGAACTGCGTTCCGCCAAGCCCGGCTGCAACCTGCCCTGGCAGCTGCTCGCCGCCATCGGCAAGGTCGAGTCGGGCCAGGCCCGCGGCGGCCGGGTCGACGCCGACGGCACCACGATCGGCCGGATCCTGGGCCCGGCGCTCGACGGCAACGGCTTCGCGCTCATCAAGGACACCGACCACGGCGTCTACGACGGCAACACCGAGTACGACCAGGCCGTCGGCCCCATGCAGTTCATCCCCTCGACCTGGGCCTGGGCGGGCCGCGACGGCAACGGCGACGGCAAGAAGGACCCCAACAACGTCTACGACGCCGCCCTCGCCGCCGGCCACTACCTGTGCCGCAACGGCTGGGACCTCTCGCGCGAGGGCAACCTGCACAGCGCGATCCTCAGCTACAACAACTCGCAGGACTACCTGAACACCGTCCTGTCGTGGCTGGAGTACTACCGCAAGGGCACCCACTCCGTGCCCGACGGCACCGGCGACGTGCCCACCCACCGCAGCGACGACGGCAGCCCGCACGCCAAGTCCCCGAGGCACTCGAAGGCGCCGAAGCCCGACCCGAAGCCCAGCACGCCCGGCGGCGGGAGCGGAAGCCCCAGCCCGACCCCGCCGAAGTCGCCCGTCCCGCCGACGCCCCCGCAGACCCCCACCGACACCGTGGACCACCTTCAGGACGCGGGCACCGCCAAGCTCACCGCGATGGCCGGGCACGCCTTCACCGAACGGATCGGCACCCGCGCGGAGACCAAGGCAGGCAAGGCCGTCGCCAAGGTCAGGATCCGGTTCACCATCACCGGGGACACCGACGCCACCTTCGCCGGCGGCGAGACCGTGGCCACGGTCGCCACCGACGCCAAGGGCGTCGCCCTCGCCCCGGCCCTCCAGGCGGGCGAGAAGACCGGCGACTTCAAGGTCATGGCCACCGTCGTGGGCCGCACGGTCAAGGGCGTCGCCTACCCGGTCACCGTCACCGAGCGCGCCGCCGACACCCTGGCGCGCACCGACGACACCCCGCTGACCTGCACCCCGGGCGGCGAGTTCGCCGACCAGGTCCAGGTGAAGGCGACGTACAAGGGCGCCGTCGCGGACAAGGTGGCGGCCACCGCCACCCTGATCAAGTCCGACACCGACGCCACCGAGAACGACAAGGGCCCGTACTTCAAGGATGCCGACGGCAAGACCGTACGCACCCTCACCGGCCTCAAGACGGACGACAAGGGCCTGCTGACCCTGCCGAAGCTGTACGCGGACGACACCACCGGCACCTTCCTGCTGCGCATCACCACCGCCGGCGGGGCGACGCTCACCGTCGAGCTGAAGGTCGCGGCCGCGGACTCCTCGGCGAGCCCGTCCCCGTCCCCGAGCCCGTCCGCCTCCTGACACCACGCGCACCGGCAGGGCGCCCTCCCCGCACCGGCGGGGAGGGCGCCCTCGTTCGTGCGTGCACCGCTGTTCTCATCTCACCCGCCCGTTGCTACGGTGCCGAACCTGACGAGCCATCAGAAAGCTGTCAGGACACGACCGTCCGCCGGGAGGCCCGTATGCGCGCCCTCATCGCCGCCGCGACCGGTCTCGCCCTCGCGTTCGCCCTGGTCCTGGCGATGACCGCCATGGGCGCGCCGACGGGCCGGACATCCCCCAAGCCGCTGCTGACGACGGTGCCCTCGCACCCGTAGCCGCGCCCGTCCCGGAGGGAGGCCTTCCATGCGCCGCAAGGCAAGCCTGGTCCTGCTCGCCTGCGCCGTCTTCTGCGCGGCGCTCGCCCCGCTCATGCGCTGGTACGCCTTCCCGCGCCTGGCCAGGATTCCCGCCAACCAGTACCAGGACATGGTCCTGGAGGCCAAGGGCGCCACCCTCCTCGACTACGGCACGATGCGCGCGCGGAAGGTCTCCAAGGTCACCATCGTGCAGACCCTCAAGGGCGATGTGGCGGCCGCGAAGAGGATCGAGAAGACGGCCGGCCGGCCGGTCGTGGTCTGGGACGGCCTCTCCTACGTCCAGGGCCCCGACGGCAAGATGGTCTCCAAGGTCCCCGAGCGCTACATCTTCGACGCCCACAGCCAGGACCCCGTGCACGCCACCGGCGAGACGGTCGACGGCGACCCGGTCACCCGCCGGGGCATCGAGTTCAAGTGGCCCTTCCTGACGCAGAAACGCGACTACGAGTACTTCGACGCGCAGACCCGCACCACCAGCCCCATCCACTACAAGGGCACCCGGACCTTCCGCGGCCTGGAGGTCTACTACTTCGAACAGACCATCCCCTGGACCAAGGTCGCCCTGCCGAAGACCATGCCCGTCCAGGGCATCACGCCGGAATCGGTCGCCAGGACCGGCACCACCCGCTGGTACAGCACCGTCCGCAGGTTCTGGGTCGAACCCGTCACCGGCGCGCCCGTCTACGGCGAGGAGCTCCACAAGGAGGAACTGCGCGGCGGCACCCTGCTCGGCGGCCGGGACAGGGTGACGGCGTTCGCCGGGGACGTGAAGATGCGCGAGGACTACATCGAGCACACGGTCGCCCTGGTCAAGCACAACCGCACCCTGGTGCTGCTGCTCACCTCGTACGTGCCCTGGGGCTCCCTGGCCACGGGCTTGCTGCTCCTGGCCCTCTCCCTCTACCTGGAGGCCCGCGCCCGCCGCCCCCGGGACCCGGCACCCACGGAACCCGCCGCACCCGAACCGGTCAGCGCCTGAGCCGCGCGTTGGTGTGCCGGGTGGGCTCGGCCGTCGCCGGGTCCTCGGGCCACGGATGCTTCGGATAGCGCCCGCGCAGCTCGGCCCGCACGCCCCGGTAGCCGTCCCGCCAGAAGGAGGCGAGGTCGGCCGTGACGGCGGCGGGCCGCCCGGCGGGGGAGAGCAGGTGCACGAGCAGCGGCACGCCCGCGACGGCCGGCGTCTCGCGCAGCCCGAACATCTCCTGCAGCTTCACCGCGAGCACGGGCCGCTCCGGATCCCGATAGTCGATCCGGATCCTGGACCCACTCGGCACGGTGATCCGCTCGGGCGCCAGCTCGTCCAGCCGCGCGGCCTCACCGCTCGCCCACGGCAGCAACCGTGCCAGCCCCTGCCCGGCGTCGATCCGGCCGAGATCGGCCCGCCGCCGGGCCCGGCCCAGCTCCGGCTCCAGCCAGTCGTCCACGCGCGCGTGCAGCGCGTCGTCGGACACGTCCGGCCACGGCTCGCCCACGCGGGCGTGCAAGAACGCGAGCCGCTGCCGCAACACCTCCGCCTCCGGCGACCAGCGCAGCAGCCCGGGCCCTTCCTGCCGCAGCCCGTCGAGCAGGGCCCCGCGTACGAGCGCGGGATCGGCGTCCTTCAGCGGCCGTACGGCCAGCTCGATGGCGCCGAGCCGTTCGACACGCCGGGCCACGACGTCGCCGTCGGCCCAGTGGACCTCGTCCCGCTCGTCGAGCAGGGTCCCGGCGGCGGCGAGTGCCACGCCCTCGTCGACGGCGGCTCCGAGCAGCACACGCGCGTGCCCCTTCCCGGCGGGCCGATCGGCCACGGCGACGACGATCCAGGGCGCACCCCGCAACGCCGACCCGTCACCCGACTCGGCCCGCGTGCCGGAGGCCATCAGATACGACTCGCCGTCGCGCTTGGCCACCCGCTCGGGAAAGGCGAGCGCGGCGACGACCCCGGCGAGCCGCTCATCACCGGTACCCGGTCCGACCTCAAGGGCACTTTCTGTCTGACGGTCGCCGGCGGGCCGGTGGGAAGAATCCTCCGAGACGGCCCGCAGCCGCCGTACCTCCGCGGCCCACCGCCCCGCATAGGCGTCACCCCCGCGCCGCGCACGACGCAACGCACCGGCGAGGTCGTCCCCGTAGTCCCGCGGCACCTCTTCGGAGAGCAGGGCGACAACCTCCGCACCCTCACCACCGGTGTCCAACAGGGCCCGCCCGAGCCGAGGGTGCACCCCCAGCCGAGCCAGACGTACACCCACCGGCGTCGCCCGGCCGACGGAGTCCACCGCGCCGACGGCCGACAGGACCTCCCGCGCCGCCGCCATCGCCCCACCCGGCGGAGGATCGAGCAACGCCAGCCCGGAGGCGTCCGGATCGCCCCAGCAAGCCGTCTGCAGGGCGAACGCGGTGAGGTCGGCCACCTTGATCTCCGGCGTCGGAAACGCCGGCAGACGCCCGTCCTCGGCCTCGGACCAGCACCGGTACACCGCCCCCGGCGCCTCTCGGCCGGCCCGCCCCGCCCGCTGCCGCCCGGCCGCCCGCGACGCCCGTACCGTCGTCAGCCCGCTCAGCCCGCGCGCGTGGTCCACCCTCGGCTCCCGCGCCAGCCCCGAGTCCACCACCACGCGCACCCCGGGCACCGTCAGGGAGGACTCCGCCACCGAGGTCGCCAGCACCACCCGGCGCCGCGCCGCGGGCGCCAGTACCGCGTCCTGCACGGCGGCCGGCGCCCGCCCGTGCACCTGGAGCACGTCGATGTCCCCCACATCGCCCAGTCGGCCCGCCACGCGCGCGATCTCCCCCACGCCGGGCAGGAAGCACAGCACGTCCCCGTCCCGCTCGGCCAGCGCCCGCCGCACCACCGACGTCACATGGGCCAGCAGCGCCGGGTCGACCCGCATCCCGTGCGGCGGCCGTACCGGGCGCACCGCAGGCGCCCACACCACCTCCACCGGGTGCGCGACGCCCTCCGCCTCGACCAGCGGCGCCCCGCCCAGCAGCCGCGCCCAGCCCTCGGCGTCGGTCGTCGCCGACGCGGCCACCAGCCGCAGCTCCGGCCGCAGCGCCTGCCTCACGTCCCACAGGAACGCGGCCGCCGTGTCGGCGTCCAGATGCCGCTCGTGGCACTCGTCGAGGACCACGACGTCGACGCCCGGCAGCTCCTGGTCCCGTTGCAGCCGCTGCAGCAGCACACCGGTCGTCACGACCTCCACGCGCGTGTGCCGCCCCACGGCCCGTTCGCCGCGCACCGTGAAGCCGACGCTCTCGCCGGGCTTCCCGCCCAGCAGCCAGGCCATCCGCCGGGCCGCCGCCCGCGCCGCGATCCGGCGCGGCTCGGCCACCACGACACGCCGCGCGGGCCCGCCCCCGACCAGCCCCGCCAGCACGAGCGGCACCAGTGTCGTCTTGCCGGTGCCGGGCGGCGCCACGAGCACGGCGGTGCCGCCGTCCTCCAGGGCCTCGGTCAGGGCGGGCAGGGCCGAGCGCACGGGCAGCGCGTCCAGGGCGTCGTAACGGATCACGCCCCTAGTGTCGTACGGCGGCGAAAGCGGCCCTCACGCGCGCGTGCACGCGTGTACGAGTCGGGAGGTCAGTCCCGCTCGCACACGAAGATCGCCGTCCCCGGGATCAGATTGCCCCGCAGCGGGGACCAGCCGCCCCACTCCGAGGTGTTCCAGGCCGGCCACTCCGGCTCCAGCAGGTCCACCAGGCGGAAACCGGACGCCACGATGTCCCGGACCCGGTCGCCGATCGTCCTGTGGTGTTCGACGTAGACCGCGCGGCCCTCCTCGTCCTGCTCGACGTAGGGCGTGCGGTCGAAGTAGGAGGAGGACACCGACAGGCCCTCGGGGCCCGGCTCGTCCGGGAACGCCCAGCGGATCGGGTGCGTCACCGAGAACACGAACCGGCCACCCGGCCGCAGCACCCGGCGCACCTCGCGCAGCACCAGCCGCGGGTCGGCGACGAAGGGCAGCGCCCCGTACGCGGAGCAGGCCAGGTCGAAGGAGCCGTCCGCGAAGGGCAGCGCGCCGGCGTCCGCGCAGACCAGCGGAAACGATCCGCCGATGCGCAGGGCGTGCTGCAGCTGGCGGTGCGAGAGGTCCAGGGCCACCGGGCGGGCCCCCTGGGCGGCCAGCCAGCGCGCGCACTGCGCCGCGCCCGCGCCGATCTCCAGGACGTCCTTGCCCTTCAGCTCCTCCGGCGGGCCGAGCAGCTCGGCCTCCACCTCGTCCAGGCCCTCCGGGCCCCACACGAAGCAGTCGTCGCCCAGGAACGTGCCGTGCTCGACCTGGTACTCGTCCGCGTTGCGATCCCACCAGCCCCGGTTGGCCCGTGCGCTCTCCGCGACACCGGCGTCACGGCGTGTCGCCTCCGGCTCGAACGCCTCGGGTCCCTCGGGCTCGTACGTTTCCGGCTCTTGGATGATGGGCTCCCTCGTCGTACTCTTCCGTCCAACCCGCCGGGGCTCGTCACGGAAGCGGTCCCCAAGGCCTGCGTGGCCTCCAGGGACGTTTCTTCTGCCGGTTATGGGGCGATCTGCCCCGGGTGTGCGCCTTCGCGCATTGACCATGTCCGGCTGTCCCCGTATGCTACAAGTTGCGCTGCGGGCCTGCGCGCCTCAGACGGAGCAGGCTGCGCTCGCATCTGTTGTATGTCCCCTCGGTTCTCGAGGCGCCACCGGGCACCCGGTGTCCATTTGGTGGCGCTTCCTTGGCTGTCCGGCTTCTGCAGAGCGAAACGGGCTCCCGGCGTAAGCAGTGCCTACGACTTCAATGTCCGTACCGGAGCCCTTTCCCACATGACGAGCAGCACCGAGACCACCGCCACCACCCCGCAGGTAGCGGTCAACGACATCGGTAACGAGGAAGCCTTCCTCGCAGCGATCGACGAGACGATCAAGTACTTCAACGACGGCGACATCGTCGACGGCGTCATCGTGAAGGTCGACCGGGACGAGGTCCTGCTCGACATCGGTTACAAGACCGAAGGTGTCATCCCGAGCCGCGAGCTCTCGATCAAGCACGACGTCGACCCGAACGAGGTCGTGGCCGTCGGCGACGAGATCGAGGCCCTGGTCCTTCAGAAGGAGGACAAGGAAGGCCGCCTGATCCTCTCGAAGAAGCGCGCCCAGTACGAGCGTGCCTGGGGCACCATCGAGAAGATCAAGGAAGAGGACGGCATCGTCACCGGTACCGTCATCGAGGTCGTCAAGGGTGGTCTCATCCTCGACATCGGCCTCCGTGGCTTCCTCCCGGCCTCCCTGGTCGAGATGCGCCGCGTCCGTGACCTTCAGCCGTACGTCGGCAAGGAGCTCGAGGCCAAGATCATCGAGCTGGACAAGAACCGCAACAACGTGGTCCTGTCCCGCCGCGCCTGGCTCGAGCAGACCCAGTCCGAGGTCCGCCAGACGTTCCTCACGACCCTCCAGAAGGGTCAGGTCCGCTCCGGCGTCGTCTCCTCGATCGTCAACTTCGGTGCCTTCGTGGACCTGGGTGGCGTCGACGGTCTGGTCCACGTCTCCGAGCTGTCCTGGAAGCACATCGACCACCCGTCCGAGGTCGTCGAGGTCGGCCAGGAGGTCACCGTCGAGGTTCTCGACGTCGACATGGACCGCGAGCGCGTCTCCCTGTCGCTGAAGGCGACCCAGGAAGACCCGTGGCAGCAGTTCGCCCGCACCCACCAGATCGGCCAGGTCGTGCCCGGCAAGGTCACCAAGCTGGTGCCGTTCGGTGCGTTCGTCCGCGTGGACGAGGGCATCGAGGGTCTGGTCCACATCTCCGAGCTGGCCGAGCGCCACGTGGAGATCCCGGAGCAGGTCGTCCAGGTCAACGACGAGATCTTCGTCAAGGTCATCGACATCGACCTCGAGCGTCGTCGCATCAGCCTCTCGCTGAAGCAGGCCAACGAGTCCTTCGGTGCCGACCCGGCCTCGGTCGAGTTCGACCCGACCCTGTACGGCATGGCCGCGTCCTACGACGACCAGGGCAACTACATCTACCCCGAGGGCTTCGACCCGGAGACCAACGACTGGCTGCCGGGCTACGAGAAGCAGCGCGAGGAGTGGGAGCGCCAGTACGCCGAGGCGCAGGCCCGCTTCGAGCAGCACCAGCAGCAGGTCATCAAGTCCCGCGAGGCCGACGCCGCTGCCGCGGCCGAGGGCGGCGAGGCTGCGGCTCCGGCCGCGACCGGCGGTTCGTACTCCTCCGAGGGCGCGGACACCTCCGGTGCGCTGGCCTCGGACGAGGCGCTGGCCGCGCTGCGCGAGAAGCTCGCCGGTGGCCAGAGCTGAGGCTTAGCCGATAGCCGGCTCCGAGGGGCCGCACCTTTCGAGGTGCGGCCCCTCGGGCGTTGCCGGGTGGCTTTCCGCTGCCCGGAGCACCGCCGCGTCCCCGGCCACGGAGCTGCCCGTGCCGATGTCGTCCATGAGATCGCTGATCAGCGGCGTGTCGCGGGAATGACCGCGTTCCAGGGGGCGTTGACCCTGAGGAACACGAGGAGGAGCGGTCACAGTGCTTGATCCGCAGGGTTTGTACGCATGGGAGCCGAAGGGCCTCGCCGTTGTCGACATGGCGCTCGCCCAGGAGTCGGCCGGCCTTGTCATGCTCTACCACTTCGACGGATACATCGACGCGGGCGAGACCGGCGACCAGATCGTCGACGGACTGCTCGACTCACTGCCCCACCAGCTCGTCGCCCGATTCGACCACGACCGGCTCGTGGACTACCGGGCCCGCCGGCCCCTGCTGACCTTCAAGCGGGACCGCTGGACCGACTACGAGGTCCCGGCCATCGAGGTCCGCCTCGTCCAGGACACCACGGGCGCTCCCTTCCTGCTGCTCTCCGGGCCCGAACCGGACGTGGAGTGGGAGCGGTTCGCGGCGGCCGTACAGCAGATCGTGGAGCGGCTCGGCGTGCGCCTCTCCGTGAACTTCCACGGCATCCCCATGGGCGTCCCGCACACCCGCCCGGTGGGTCTCACCCCGCACGGCAACCGCTCCGACCTCGTCCCGGGCCACCGCAGCCCCTTCGAGGAGGCCCAGGTGCCCGGCAGCGCCGAGTCGCTGGTGGAGTACCGCCTGATGGAGGCCGGGCACGACGTCCTGGGCGTCGCCGCGCACGTCCCGCACTACATCGCCCGTTCGCCCTACCCGGACGCCGCCCTGACCGTCCTGGAGGCCATCACGGCCGCCACCGGACTGGTCCTCCCGGGCGTCGCGCACTCGCTGCGCACGGACGCGTACCGCACCCAGACGGAGATCGACCGCCAGATCCAGGAGGGCGACGAGGAACTCACCGCGCTCGTCCAGGGCCTGGAGCACCAGTACGACGCCGCCGCGGGCGCCGAGACCCGGGGCAACATGCTCGCCGAGCCGGTGGACATTCCGTCCGCCGACGAGATCGGGCGCGAGTTCGAGCGGTTCCTGGCGGAGCGCGAAGGCGAGAACTGACCTCCCCGGGGCCTGCTGTCAGCGGCAGGGCCTAAGCTTCCGGTCATGCTGAAGGTGGGCCTGACCGGTGGGATCGGCGCCGGCAAGAGCGAGGTGTCACGGCTGCTCGTGGAGCACGGGGCCGTGCTGATCGACGCGGACCGCATCGCGCGCGAGGTCGTGGCGCCGGGCACCCCCGGCCTCGCCGCCGTGGTCGAGGCCTTCGGCGAGGACGTCCTCACCGCGGACGGCAGCCTGGACCGGCCCAAGCTCGGTTCGATCGTCTTCGCCGACCCCGAGAAGCTCGCCGTCCTCAACTCGATCGTGCACCCCCTGGTGGGCGCCCGCTCCCGCGAGCTGGAGGAGGCCGCGGCCGCCGACGCCGTGGTGATCCACGACGTGCCCCTCCTCACCGAGAACGGCCTGGCGCCGCTGTACGACCTGGTGATCGTCGTGGACGCGAGCCCCGAGACCCAGCTCGACCGGCTGGTCCGGCTGCGCGGGATGACCGAGGAGGACGCACGCGCGCGTATGGCCGCGCAGGCGACCCGCGAGCAGCGCAGACGGATCGCGGACATCGTGATCGACAACGACGTACCGTTGGACGCGCTGCACAAGCGCGTCACCGAGGTGTGGGAGGACCTCGTACGGCGGGCGAGCGAGGGTACCGCTGAGTAGCGTCGGAATAGCGGCCCTCCCCGCGGGCGTTGAATGGCTGCAGTGAGGGAAGGACTCTGCCGTGCCCGAGACCAGCGGTTCCACCGGACGTACTCCGGAGACGCATGTCATCGACTTCCGTGCAGCCGAGCATCTGCTCAACTCACGGGACCCCCGGGGTGCGGTGAAGCTGCTCGACCCAGTCATCGCCGCGCACCCGGAGAACACCGCGGCCCGGCTGCTGCGCGCGCGTGCGTTCTTCGCCGCGGCGCAACTGCGGCCCGCCGAGCTGGAGTTCACGATCGTGCTGGAGCGCGAGCCGGACAACGCGTTCGCGCACTTCGCACTGGCCCGCACCTACGAACGCCAGGGCCGCCCCGACCAGGCCAAACGCCATTTCCGTCTCGCTGCCGCACTGGACCCGAACCCGCGGTACCTGGAGGCGGCACGCTTCGACGAGTGACCGAGTGACCGAGTGACCGAGTGACCGAGTGACCGAGCCGGCCGTGCCGTGCGTCGGGTCGGTCAGGGATGGCGGTGCCGAGGCGGACCCGTGAACGGCGGTCCGCCCTCCGGCGGCCGGTACGGCGGCACGTCACGGCCCGGCTGATAGTGCGCGCCCTGCCGGATGTGCCTGACGATCATGGCCATGTCGACGGTGACCACCAGCCACAGCACCCCGCAGGCCACCGCCCAGCCGGGGCGCCCGAGGAGTGCGAACGCCACCGTGCCGAAGACCGCCCAGACCAGCCCCCACACGGACAGCCAGAACCGCGCCCGCAGAGCACTGCGCGCGGTCGCCGGTTCACTGCCCGTACGCATCGGAACACCACTCCTGCTTGCAACGTACTCTTCGCTGACGACGCACACCAACGGCGCTCGACCGTTGCTCGTCCAAGGGGGTTCTCTTGCTGCCGGACGCCGACGACCTGCCCGAACTGCTCCTCGACCTGGCCGTGCCGCACGAGGACATCAACGACCTGGTGTCCGGGCGGCGCCGGGTGACCGGTGACCCGGGAGTGCTGAGACTCCTGGAGGAGTGCGTCGAGGAGCTGTTTCGCGATCCGGAGGAGGTCGATCGCACGCCCGAGCTCGCCGGACTCCTCGACGCGGCGCCAGCCGAGCTGGCCGGCGTCTTCGCCGTTTACGTCTTCGTCGCCGCGGCCCCGCACACCCTCGCCCGGCACCGGGAACGCGGCATCCCGCCCGAGGTCTCCCGGCGCACCCTGGCCGACCTGGGCCGTCAGATGGCCGTGCACCGCAGACGGCACGGTACGACCGGCGTGCAGTCGCGACGCTGGCTCGTCCGTCACTTCCGGGGCGAGCTGTTCCAGCTGGGCCGGCTGCAGTTCGAGCGGGCACGACTCGGGCAGCGCACGGCTCCCGTGCTCGTGGCGGCCGGCCTGGACGCGCTCCCCGGCACGGCCTGCCTCAACCTGCACATCCCCGACTTCCACGGTCCGCTGACCCCGTCCGCCTGCGACCGCTCACTGGCCCGGGCGCGCGAGTTCTTCGCCGTGCACTTCCCCGAGGAGCGGCCGGTGGCCGCACTGTGCCACTCCTGGCTGCTCGACCCGCAGTTGAAGCGGTACCTGCCGGCCGACTCCAACATCATCCGCTTCCAGGACCGGTTCCGCACCGTCCGCGAGGACACCGAACCGGCCGACACCGAACCCGTCCAGTTCGTCTTCGGCGACCCCGATCTGCCGGCCGCGGAGCTGCCCGCCCGCACGTCCGTGGAGCGGGCCGTGGGGGACCATCTGCGGGCGGGCGGCCACTGGTACATCGGGCGCGGCTGGTTTCCCTTCCCGGCGCGATAGCGAGGACCACGCGAACAGCGCGGATCAGGCCGCCGCACCGCACAGAGCCGAGCCGAACAGGGGTGGCTAACTCGAACGAGTGAACTACGGTCGGACGGGAACGGCCGTGCGAGGGCGGGCCGTTGTTCGGGCATGACGGTCGAGATGCGTGAGGGATACGAGGGCACGGGACCCGGTGCGATCACCCCGGACGGCTGCGCGGTCGAGCTGTACGAGCGGCTGCCGGTCGGCGACGAGCCGGACATCATCGCCGCGGCGGTACCGGCCGGGGCGCACATCCTGGAGCTGGGCAGCGGAGTGGGCCGGATGACCCACCCCCTTCTCGAGCGCGGTTTCACGGTCACGGCGGTGGACGAGTCCGCCGACATGCTGAGCCGCATCCGCGGGGCGCGCACGATATGCGGCCCCATCGAGCAACTGGACTTGGGCGGCGAGGAGTTCGACGTGGTGATGCTCGCGTCGTTCCTCGTGCACGCCGGGGACGAGGAGGTGCGCAGGGGCCTGCTGCGTACCTGCGCCCGGCATGTGGCGAAGGGCGGTTGCGTGCTCATCCAGCGGGAGGGCGAGGACTACCACACGAACGTGCCCAGGGAGCGGGTCGACCCGAGCGGCTTCACCATACGGATCGTCTCCTCGGAGCCGGCCGGCAACGGAGCGAACTCGGTGCATGTCGAGTACGACTTCCCGGACGCGCGCTGGACCCAGACGTTCCTGGCCCGGCCGCTGACCAAGGAGCAGTTCGAGTCGGCACTGGAGGAAGCGGGGCTGGAGGTGGACGCGTATCTGACACCGGACGGGATCTGGGTGCGGGCGGTGCCGAAGGCATAGTGGGCGGGCGGACGGTCGCACGGGGCGGCCGGAAGAGCGATGAGTTTCCGGACCGTGTCCGGTCTACCTCGGTGAAAGCAATCGGCACCGCTTCCCCCAGGAGACCCTCATGTCCGAGACCACCGCTCCCGTCTCCCGCACCGCTTCCGTCGACTCCGCCGGCTCCCTCAGCGGCCGGAGGCGCGCGGCCCGGGTCGCGCTGCGGACCGTGCAGGTGCTGCTCGCGCTGTTCTACGGCCTCGCGAGCGCGCTGCCCAAGCTCATCGCGCACCCCTCGGCCGTCGAGGCCTTCGACAAGATCGGCTGGGGCAGCGGGGCCATGTACACCATCGGCGCGCTCGAACTCGCCGGAGGCGTCGCGCTCTTGATCCCCGTGCTGCAGTCCGTGGCGGCGATCGCGCTCAGCGCACTGATGGTGGGTGCGTTCATCGTGCAGCTCACGGCCTTCGACGGCCAGAACGCGGCGACCCCGGTGATCCTGATGGTGCCGCTCGCCTTGATCGCCTGGGCCCGGCGCGGGCACAACGCGGACCTTCTGGGGTTGGTGCGGCGGCGGTGACCCCGGGCGCGTGTCGCCGGTGCCGTCGGCCGGGCGCGGGGGCCCGGCCGACGGCACCGGCGTGTGCTTGCGGGGTGGTGGTGCCTTCGGATCATCGGCCCCGGTGACGGCCTGTCGGTCCCACCTGATCCGGACCCGGATCCACCCACTGGTCCCCGGGAGCCGGGTCCATGCCGGTCGGGCGGGGGCCGGTCGGCGGCGCCGGCGGTCGTTGCGGGGTAACGCTGCAGGTCACCGTCCCCGGGGGTGCCCACCGGTCCCGCCCGACCCGGATCCACCACGCCTGCCGGATCCACTGGACTTGCCGGACCCACCGGACCTGCCGGACCCGCTGGATCCACCGCTCCCACCGGAGCGGCCGCGGCCGCCGGCCGCGGGCCCACCTCGGCCCCCGGACCCACCGGGGCCGCCGAGTCCGGCGAAGCCGCCGGGGGCTGCGGCGCCGCCGAAGGCGCCGAAGCCGCCCGGGAGGCCCGGGTCCGCGAGGCCGCGCAGGCGTTCCATTTCGCGGCGGTCGCGCTTGGTGGGGCGGCCGGTGCCTCGGTCGCGAAGGCCGGCGGGGGCGATGGCCTCGCGGGGCGGAGGCGGAGGGGAGTTGTCGATGTAGCACTGGGCGGCCACGGGGGCGCCGACCCGCTTGCGGATCAGGCGCTTGACGATCACGACGCGTTCCCGGCCCTCGTGTCGCAGGCGCACCTCGTCGCCGACGCGCACGGAGTAGGCGGGCTTCACCCGCTCGCCGTTCACATGGACGTGGCCGCCACGGCAGGCGGTGGCGCCCAGGGAACGCGTCTTGATCAGACGCACGGCCCAGATCCAGCTGTCGATCCGGACCGTCTCACCCTTGGCCGGTCCCGCCGCCTCGGCGGCGGCCACCGCGGCGGCGATCTTCGGATCGACGGGCTGCTCGGCGGAGGCACCGGAGCCGTGGTCCTGGGTGTCCGGGGCGTCCTGGGCGGGGCGGGGCCCGTCCGGTCCGCCGGTCCCACGGTTCACGTTCTCGTCCGCATCCTCGGAAGCCATGCCCCCGACCTTAACTCTCCGGGCCGTGTGAGCCGGAGGCGATTTTCCCGGGGTTATGGGATGCCGGGCGCGGGGTGCCCGGTGTGCCGGTGCGATCCCTCTCGCAGCCGGCCCCGCTGCTTCCGTCAGCGGCCGTGTTGATCGGGCCCCGGCCGAGGTCGGCCACGGCGGGTTCCTGGTGCAGGGCGCGGCGTCCACGAGAGCCGGTAGAGGCATACGGTGGCCGCATGGACGACAGCAGCGCCCTCGCCCGGCTCGACCGGCGGGTCGCGGACTGCAGGGCGTGCCCTCGCCTGGTCGAGTGGCGCGAGGAGGTGGCCCGCACGAAACGGGCCGCGTTCGCCGACTGGACGTACTGGGGGCGGCCGGTGCCCGGCTTCGGCCCCGCCGACGCACGGCTGGTGATCATCGGGCTGGCTCCAGCCGCGCACGGCGGCAACCGAACCGGCCGGATGTTCACCGGCGACCGCTCCGGAGACGTGCTCTACCAGGCGCTGTACGACGAGGGGCTGGCCTCCCAGTCGACGTCCGTCAGCGCCGACGACGGGCTGGAGCTGTACGGCGTCCGGGTCACCGCGCCCGTGCACTGCGCCCCGCCCGCCAACAAGCCGACCCCCGGCGAGCGTGACACCTGCCGCGCCTGGCTGGTCCAGGAGCTGAGGCTGCTGCGCCCGACGCTGAGGGCGGCGGTCGTGCTCGGAGCCTTCGGCTGGCAGGCCGCGCTGCCCGCGTTCAGCGAGGCGGGCTGGACCGTGCCCCGGCCCCGCCCGGCCTTCGCCCACGGCACCCGGGTCGCGCTCGACGACCTGGACCTCTTCGGCTGCTTCCACGTCAGCCAGCGCAACACCTTCACCGGCCGGCTCACCACGGAGATGCTCCGCGAGGTGCTACGCACAGCGGCGGAGGCAGCCGGCCTGCGGTAACCGCCCTCCAACAGCCGACCCCGACCGGCGCCCGTCCGTCAGCGGCGGCTCATCGGGCGGCCCATCGGTACCCGACCGGCGCCGGTCGGCTACCGCCGGGTCCATCAGGAGCCGATCGAGCCCCGCCAGCAGCTCGGGGTGGTGTCTTGGGAGGCGACAGCCGCCGGCCAGGATCCGGCACCGGTCCGGCGGAAGCCGGTGGCCGCTCGTGAGCACCTCGGGGTGGTCCCGTCGGGAGGCGAATGCCGTCGGCCAGGATCTGGCACCGGTCTCGCGGAAGCCGGTGGCCGCTCGTGAGCACCTCGGGGTGGTCCCGTCGGGAGGCGAATGCCGTCGGCCAGGATCTGGCACCGGTCCGGCGGAAGCCGGTGGCCGCTCGTGCAGCACCTCGGGGTGGTCCCGTCCGGAGGCGAATGCCGTCGGCCAGGATCCGGCACCGGTCCGGCGGAAGCCGGTGGCCGCTCGTGAGCACCTCGGGGTGGTCCCGTCCGGAGGCGAATGCCGTCGGCCAGGATCCGGCACCGGTCTCGCGGAAGCCGGTGGCCGCTCGTGAGCACCTCGGGGTGGTCCCGTCGGGAGGCGAATGCCGTCGGCCAGGATCCGGCACCGGTCTCGCGGAAGCCGGTGGCCGCTCGTGAGCAGCCCGCGGTGGTCCCTCGGGAGGCGACAGCCGCCGGCCAGGATCTCGCACCGGTCCCGCGGAATCCGGAAGCCGGGAAGCCGGTAGCCGCTGCGCGAGCAGCCCGTGGTGGTCCCGTTCGGAGGCGACAGCCGCCGGTCAGCAGCTCACAGTGGTCCATCAGGGGCCGGCCGGCGTATGTCAGCGGTCCGCAGCGGTCCCTCGTGAGCCGGTAGCCGTCCGTCACGAGCCCCCAGCGGTCCCTCTTCGGCCGGCCGTGGTCCTTCAGTCGGCGTCGGCGGGATCGGTTCCGAACAGGTGCCGTACCGTCGAGCGGTAGTTGGCGCGGACGTGGTCGAGGGCGTGGGCGCGGGCGCGGTCGGGGTCGCCGGAGGCGATCGCCTCGTACAACTCGCGGTGCTCGGTGAGGAGTTGGGGCCATTCCTCGTTGCGCCGGGTGAGCCAGCGCAGGCGGCCGTCGACCGGCTCCATGACCGAGATCAGCAGGCTGTTGCCGGCCAGGGCGCGGATGCGGTCGTGGAAGCGCGTGTTGATGTCCGTGATCGCCTCGGCGTCGCCCTCCTTCGTCGCCCGAGCCGCCTGGTCGAGCAGGTCCCTCAGCTCCGCCAGGGCCTCGGGAGTCACCCGGGACGCCGCCAGCCCCGCCGCGTACACCTCCAAGGCCTCGCGCAGCTCGAAGAGTTCCCTGACGTCGGTCGGGTTCAGCCGGCGCACCACCGTGCGGCGGGCCGACTCGAAGAGGACGAAGCCCTCGGCGACCAGCGCGCGGATCGCCTCCCGCACCGGCACCCGGGAGACGCCGAACCGCTCGGCGAGCTCCCGTTCGACGAGTCGGTCACCGGGCCCGAGGCGCCCGGCGATGATGTCCTCCCGCAGGCTCGCCAGGACGCGCTCGCGCACCGCGCCCAGGGGTTCGATCTTCGTCATGGGCCCATCTTCGCCGACGCGAGGCCACTTTTACGGGGCCGTAACGACAAGGACATCGGTCCGAACGCTTGACGACGGCACCATGGCAGCTATTTGGTATACCAAACGCGGCTCGCTGTGGGTTTCCGGCCCGCAGTCCGTCCGAGTTCCTGCGGTATGGCCCCTTCGTCCCCCTGTCCAGGAGGTCCCGTGTCCCTCGCCGACCGTGCCGAAACCACCGGCGCCCCCGCGTTCGTCCCCGATCCTCGCCTCGTCAACGAGGACCTCGCCCCCGCCGAGCGGCGGAACTGGAAGGTCTTCGACCTCTTCGCCATGTGGATGTCCGACGTCCACAACCTCGGCAACTACACCTTCGCCGCCGGCCTGCTCGTCCTCGGCATGAACGTCTGGCAGGTCTTCACCTCCCTGCTCGCCGGCTTCGTGCTCATCTACGCCGGCATGAACTGGATGGGGAGGATCGGCCAGCGCCACGGCGTGCCCTTCCCGGTGGTCGGCCGGATCAGCTTCGGCGTCTGGGGTGCCAACATCCCCGCGCTGATCAGGGCCGTGATCGCCATCATGTGGTACGGCATCCAGACCTATCTGGCCTCTGTCGCCGTCAACGTGATGCTGCTCGCGGCCTGGCCGGGCCTCGACTCCCTCACCCACCACTCCTTCCTCGGCCTGGACGCGCTCGGCTGGATCTCCTTCGTCTCGCTCTGGGTGATCCAGGCGCTGATCATCAGCCGGGGCATGGAGGCCGTACGGAAGTTCCAGGACTTCTGCGGTCCGGCGATCTGGCTGGTGATGATCGCGCTGGCGCTGTGGGTCCTGGCCAAGGCCCACTGGAGCATCTCGCTCACCTCCACCCCGCACCCGGTGTCCACGGGAGAGCAGTGGCGGCAGTGGTTCGGCGCGATCGGCCTCATCCTCGCCACCTACGGCACCCTGATGCTCAACTTCTGCGACTTCTCCCGCTTCGCGCCCGACTACAAGACCGTCCGGCGCGGCAACTTCTGGGGCCTCCCCATCAACTCCACCGCCTTCGTCGTGGTGTCGGTGATCGTCACGGCCGGCTCGCTGAAGGCGTTCGGACAGGCCATCACCGACCCCGCGGAACTGGTCGCCAAGGTCGGCAACACCTGGGTGCTCGTGATCGCCGCGTTCACGTTCGCGGTCGCCACCATGGGCGTCAACATCGTCGCCAACTTCGTCTCACCGGCGTACGACCTCGCCAACGTCTGGCCGCAGAAGATCACCTTCAAGGTCGGCGGCATGATCAGCACGGTCGCGGCGCTGCTCGTCACCCCCTGGAACCTCTTCTCCAACCCGACCGTCGTCAACTACTTCCTCGGCGGCCTCGGCGCCTTCCTGGGCCCGCTGTTCGGCGTGATCATGGTCGACTACTACTGGGTCAAGCGCGGCAAGGTCGACGTCGAGGCGCTGTTCGACGCCCGGCCGGGCACCCCGTACCACTACCGCAAGGGCGTCAACCCGACGGCGCTGTGGGCGTTCCTGCCCTCCGCCGCGGTGGCCGCCGTGGTAGCGCTGGTGAAGAGCTTCGGCGATGTGGCGCCGTACTCCTGGTTCATCGGCACGGCACTCGCCGCCGGCCTGTACGCCCTGCTGACCCGCCGGGAGCGCGCGACGACGGCGAAGGAGGCCTGACGGGCGTGCGGATCATCGTCACCAACTGCAACACCACGCAGGAGATGACCGAGGAGATCGTCCGCGGCGCCCGGGCCGCCGCGGGCCCGGCCACCTCGGTGACCGGTCTGACCCCCGCCTGGGGCCCGGCGTCCGCCGAGGGCTGGCTGGACAGCTATCTCTCCGCCGCCGCCGTCCTCGACACCCTGCGGACGTACGACGGACCCGCGTACGACGCCGTGGTCCTGGCCGGCTTCGGCGAGCACGGCCGGGAAGGCGTACGGGAGTTGGTGGACGTCCCGGTCGTGGACATCACCGAGGCCGCCGCCCACCTCGCCTGCCTCCTCGGCCGCCGCTACGGCGTCGTCACCACCCTGCACCGCTCCTGCGGCCAGATCGAGGACAGCCTGGAGACGGCCGGTGTGGCCCGGAACTGCGCCGCCGTCGTCGGCACCGGCCTCGGCGTCCTCGACCTCGCCGGCGACCCCGGCCGCACCGAGGCCGCGTTCCTGACGGCGGCCGAGCGGGCCCGGGACGCGGGCGCCGAGGTCCTGGTCCTGGGCTGCGCCGGGATGACGGGACTGCAGCGGGCGGTGGGGGAGAAGCTCGGGCTGCCCGTGGTCGACGGTGTGGCGGCGGCGGTCAAGCTTGCCGAGTCCCTGGTCGCCCTGGGCCTGACCACCAGCCGAGCGGGCAGCTACGACAGGCCACGGCCCAAGAAGAGGAGGTGGGGACGCCCGGCACGCTGAGCCGGACGGCGTGGCTCTCGCTCGCCACGGCGGGCCGGTACGGCCGGGCTCACGGCCGCCAGACGTACCGCACGTCCGGCTCCCGCTCCTCGTTGCCGCTGCCGTCGGTGAACTCCACCGCGGCGAAACCATGGCGCTCGTAGAAGCGGTGGGCGGGCTTGTTGACCTGGAAGGTCCACAGGGTCAGCCCGCCCGGGCTGCGCTCCTTGGCCAGCGCCACGAACCGGTCACCGATGCCGCGCCCCCGCCACTCCGGGGCCAGATACAGCTGCGACAGCAACTCCCGGTTCAGCACCATCAGGCCGACGATCCCGCCGCCGGCCTCCGCCACCCAGGTCTCCCGTGACGGCACGACGACATCCCGGATGTACTCGCGCACCTCGTCGTCGGTGTGCGGCCGCACGACGGTGGGCAGGGCGGCGTCGAAGGACCGCAGATACACGTCCGCGACGGCCAGGGCGTCCGCCGCCACGGCCCGGCGCAGCACGACCTCGTCCGTCACCGGTTCCCCTCGCGCTCCGGCACCACGGCCGTGGCCGTGATCTCCACCAGCTGCCCGGTGTACCCGAGGCAGGCGACCCCGAGCAGCGTGGACGAGTGCGGTCCCGCGCTCAGCCCGGAGGCCTCCACCACGTCCCACACCGCGGACAGTGCCGACGGCTCGCTGCTCACCACGTACACGTCCGTCGCGACCACATGCGCCAAGTCGCTCCCGACGGCGTCCAGTTGCTCCCGGAGATTGGCGATCACCTGCTCCGCCTGCCGCACCGGATCACCCGGGCCGACGATCTCCCCCTTCTCGTCGAGCGGCACGGCCCCGGCGAGGAAGGCCAGCTTCGTACCGGCCTCGACAACGGAGGCGTGCGCATAGCGGGGCGGCGGGAAGAGGACTGGGACGGTTACGCGCTGGATCACTGGGGCGCTCTCCTCAATCGGCGGTGGACGACACGACTTCCCGACGAATCCCGATGATCGGTCCCGTCGGCCCTGCCCGCATCCGAATTACCGGGACCGCTCTGCTGACGGGACACCGACGGCGGAGGCGTACGGACTCTCGACTTCCCGCACGGGCGGGAAGGCCCCGCCGGAATTTCGGGAGCGGACTCCGGGACGGCCGCGGCAGGCTGGGGCCATGCCCACGTCCCAGCCGACGCCCACGCCCCAGCTTCCCGATCCCGTCTTCCTCGCGCGTACCGCCGACCGCCTCGCCGCCCTCCCCGCCGTCCGGGCGGTCGCCCTCGGCGGCTCCCGGGCCCAGGGCACCCACCGCCCGGACAGCGACTGGGACCTGGCGATCTACTACCGCGGCCCCTTCGACCCCGACGACCTGCGCGCCGTCGGCTGGGAGGGCGAGGTCTGCGAGATCGGCGGGTGGGGCGGCGGAGTCTTCAACGGCGGGGCCTGGCTGACCATCGACGGACGCCGGGTCGATGTGCACTACCGCGACCTGGACGTGGTCGAGCACGAGCTGGCGGAGGCGGAGGAGGGACGGTTCCGGGTGGAGCCGCTGCTCTTCCATCTCGCCGGCATCCCCACCTACCTGATCGTGGCCGAACTGGCCGTCAACCAGGTGCTCCGAGGCACCCTGCCCCGCCCGGCGGGCTACCCGGCGCGGCTGCGCGTCACCGCCGCCGAGCGCTGGCACGGCACCGCCCGCGCCACCCTCGCCTACGCGAAGGCCAACCACGCCCCCCACGGCCGGCTCACGGAGACCGCAGGCGCCCTCGCGACGGCCGCCGCCCAGGCCGCGCACGGAGTGCTCGCGGCGCGCGGCGAGTGGGTGACGAACGAGAAACGGCTGCTGGAGCGGGCCGGGCTGCGGGGGATCGACGCGGTGGTGGGGGCGCTGCCGTCCGAACCCGAGGCCCTCGTCGCCGCCGTGACCGAGGCCGAGGAGATCGTCGCCGGGGCATTGCGTTCATAAAGAAACCGGCCGGCCGCGGCACCTTTCACGTGCCGGAAACTTGATCGCACCGTTCGCACCAAGAAAGCCCCCTACCGTGGGGCACAGCCCACCCGGCCACCGCCGTCCGAAGGCAAGGCACAACCCGCCCGCGTACGACAGGAGCCCCGTGTCCCGGCCCGCCGCCCCCCTCTGGCTCGCCCATGCCCTGCGCGCCCAGCGCGGCCCCGTCCCCTGGAGCGCGGTCACCCGGGGCGCGCTCGCCGCCGGGCCGCTGCTGCTCGCCGGCGTCGGTACGGGGCACACCGCGCTCGGCGTCCTCGCCGCGATCGCCGCGATGCTCGCCGGCATCAACGACCGGCCGGGCAGCCGGCGGGCCTCCGTCAAACGGCTCGGGGCGCCCGCTCTGGCCGGGGCGTTCGGGCTGCTCGCGGGGACGTATGCGGGGCAGGGGCTGGCCGCCGTACCGCTCACCCTGGCGCTCACCCTGCTCGGGCTGGTCGCCGGTGGCATCAGCGCGGTCGGGCCCGTCGCCTCCGCCGCGGGAACGCAGCTCCTCGTCGGCGCCGCGATCGGCGCCGGGATGCCGGCGGCCCAGAGCGGCTGGCAGCGGGCCCTCGCCTTTCTCGCCGGGGCCGGCTGGCTGCTCGTGCTGCGGCTCGCCCTGCCCACGCCCGGTTCGCTCGCCGGGGACTTCCGGTTCGACGGGGAGCGGGCGGCGGTCGCCGACGTGTACGACGCCGTCGCCGCGCTCCTCGACGCCGTGGGCGGGGAGCGGGCCACCGCCCGGCGGGCCGCGCTCACCGCCGCCCTCGATCATGCCCAGGACGCCCTCGCCGGACCCCGGCTGCGCCGGTACGCCAGTTCCGCCGCCGAGCGCCGGCTGCACGCGCAGTACGTGGCCGCGCTCCCGCTCGCAGAGGCCGCCACCGCGCTGTTCTGGGCGGGCGAGCCCGTCTCCGCGCGGGCCGCGGAAGGACCCCGGCGGCTCGCCGCCGCCGTCCGCGGCAACACCGGCACCGGCCCGCTGCCCGCACCCCACCGCTCGGCCCCCGCCCTGCGCGCCCTCGACGACGCCCTGCTGCGCGCGGCCGAGGCCTTCGACCAGGGCAAGGGCGCCCAGCACCGGTTGCTCACCCGGCGCACGGGCCTCCCGGGCGCGCTGCGCGCCGCGTTCGGCACCGGCGGCCGCGAGTACGGGCTGCGGGTCGCCGTCTGCTTCGGGGCCAGCGCAGCCATCGCCCAGGCGCTGCACCACACCCGCTGGTACGGCCAGCACCAGCACTGGTACTGGCTGCCCGCCACCGCCGTCTTCCTCGTCAAGCCCGACCTCGGGCCGCTCGCCTCCCGCGTGCTGTGCCGGGCCGCCGGGACCGTGCTGGGCGCCCTGGTGTTCGCCGGGCTCGCCGCGCTGCTGCCACGCCCGGCCGGGCTGATCGCGCTGGTGGCGGTCTGCGGGGCGCTCGTGCCGGTCGCCACCCGGCACTTCGCCGCGCTGACCGCCGTCGTCACCGTCCTCGTGCTCGCCCTGGTGATGGCCGGCGGTGAGCCCCAGGCCTCCGTCAGCCGGATCGGGGAGACCCTGCTGGCCTGCGCGCTCGTGCTGGTCGTCGGGCATCTGCCGATGCCGGGGGAGCGCGGCGGTGGGGTACGGGCGCGGCTCGCCACGGCCGGGGGCGCCGCGCACGCCTATCTCGTGCACGTCCTCGGCGGGTCCGGCGACCGCGCCGAGCGGTGGGCGCTGCGCCGGGAGGCCTACCGCACCCTCGCCGAGGCCCGTACCGCCATCGCGCTGGCCGCCGCCGAACTGCCCGCCCTCGCCCGGCACACGGCGGGCACGGACGCCGTCGCGGACGTCCTGGAGCGACTTGTCGACACGACCACGGCCTGTGCCGTACACCTCGACGAGACGGGCCGGCTGACCCCTCGGCATGCCGGTCAACTGCAGGACGCACTCGACGAATTGAGGCACCAGCAGATCGAGGTTCCCCTGCCCGTCGCCGCGTAGCCGTACGGTGGGCCCATGCGCCCCGCTCCCGCCGACCTCGTCATCACCGGCTGCACCGCGCTCGTCCATGACGAGGCGGAACAGGTCGGTTTCCGCAAGGACGCGGCGATCGTCGTACGCGACCGGGTCATCGAGTCGGTCACCTCCGCCGCGTCCGTGCGGGACCTGCCCGCCGTGCAGCGGATCGAGGCGTACGGGCAGGTCGCCATGCCGGGACTGATCAACTGCCACACGCACGCCCCGATGGTGGCCTTACGCGGACTCGCCGAGGACCTGCCGACCGAGGAGTGGTTCAACGACGTCGTCTGGCCGGTCGAGTCCAACCTCACCGCCCACGACGTGGAGTCGGGTGCCCGACTGGCCTGCGCCGAGATGATCCGGGGCGGGGTGACCTGCTTCGCCGACCACTACTTCCACATGGACGCCGTCGCCGCCGTCGTCGCCGAGTGCGGGCTGCGCGCGCACCTCGGCGAGGCCTACTTCTCCAGTCAGGGCCCCGAAGGGCGGGAGCGGTCGGCCGAGTTCGCCCTCCGGTACCGCGGCACCGCCGACGGCCGCATCACCACCGCCCTCGCCCCGCACGCCCCCTACACCGTCACCGATGCCGACCTGGCCGCCACCGCCGATCTCGCCCGCGCCCACGGCCTGCCCGTCCACATCCACGCCGCCGAGAACCGCGACCAGACCGACACCAGCCTCGCCCGGCACGGCCTCACCCCCGTCGAGGTCCTCGACCGCGCCGGACTCCTCGACACCGACCTGCTCATCGCGCACGGCACCGGCATCGTGGAGCGCGACCTTCCGCTGCTGGCCCGCACGGGCGGCCGTACGGCCGTGGCGACCGCGCCCCGCGGCTACCTGAAGTTCGCCTGGCCCACCACCACTCCGGTACGGGCCCTGCGCGCGGCCGGCGTCCCCGTCGGGCTCGCCACGGACGGCGCCGCCTCCAACAACTCCCTCGACGTCTGGGAGTCGATGGCGCTGACCTCCCTGATCCAGAAGTCCGCCGAAGGCGATCCACGCTGGCTGACCTCCCGTCAGGCCCTGCACCACGCCACGCTGCAGAGCGCCCGCGCGGTCGGTCTCGCCGACCGCGTCGGCAGCCTCGCGCCCGGCCGGCGCGCCGACATCGTCCTGGTCGACCTGACCGGGCCGCACACCCAGCCCGTCCACGACCTCGCCGCCACTCTCGTGCACAGCGCGCGCTCCTCGGACGTCCGCACGACCGTCGTCGACGGCCGGGTCCTGATGCGCGACCGGCAACTCCTCACCCTCGACCTGCCCGCCGTCGTGGCGGAGTCGGGCCGCCGGCTGCCCGCGCTGACCGACCGGAGCCATGGGCGGCGCATCCAGGAGTACGGCACCTGAGCCGGCCCGATGCCGTGCGGGTCGGCGAGGCCGGAGGGAAATCTCCGCGAAAATCTCCGCGCACGGCGATGAGTTCCGCTCCCGGCGACGGTCACCACCCCGTACCGACCGTCGGACAGGAGGGCCCATGTCGCTTCCGAGGATCGTCTCGCGCGAGCAGTGGCGCGCGGCGCGCGAGGAATTGCAGCGCAAGGAGGAGACGGTCAGACGGGCCCGCGAGGTGCTCGGTCAGGAGCGGCGGCGGCTGCCCATGGTCGAGGTCGACGCCGGGTACGTCTTCGAGGGCGGTGACGGCAAGGCCACCCTCCTGGACCTCTTCGAGGGCCGGGCCCAGCTCGTCGTCCACCACTTCAGGTTCTCCCCGGAGTGGGAGAACGGCTGCCCGTGCTGCTCGGCCTTCCTGGACCAGATCGGCCACCTCGCCCACCTGCGGGCCCGGAACACCTCCTTCGCGGCCGTCTCCCGGGCGCCGTTCACCCGGATCCTGCCGTTCAAGGCGCGGATGGGCTGGGTCGTGCCCTGGTACTCCTCGTCGTGCTCCGCGTCCCACGGCGACTTCAACCTCGACTTCGAGGCCACCGTGGACTCGGGCCAGGGCCTGGTCGACCGGCCGGGCGTCAGCTGCTTCCTGCGCGAGAGCGACCGGGTCTTCCACACCTACTCGGTGTTCGACGACGGGCTGGACGGACTCGGCACCCTCGCCGGCCTGCTCGACCTCACCGCCCTCGGCCGCAGCTCCGCCGGCAGCGAGCGGCTGCGGCTTCACGACGAGTACGACCACTGACGCGGAGGGTGCGGTTCACGTCGCAAAGTGAACGGTCCCGCACGCTCCGCGCCGAACGGGTGTAGGTAATGTCTCAGTCCCGTCATCGAGTGAGGCCTTTCCCTTCTCCAGAGCGTTAACTCCTACGAGTACGACGCTTTCTGGAGGTGCGAGACGGTGAACGGGCGAACGGTGCTCGAGCGCTTTCCCGCCGGTGGTCCGCGGGGATCCCGGCCCGCGGAGGAGTTCGCGCACGCGCGGCGTCTGGAAGGCCTGCCCGCCGAAGTGGTCATGGACCTCGCGACGGACACCTTCCTGGTGATCGTGCGAGGGGCGGAGGCGGCCGAGTGACGCGACCGGTGCCGTCCGGCCGGCTCAGGCCGGCTTCGGCGCCGGTACCTGCGTCGGCACCTGCGCGGTGAACTGTTCCGCCTGCAGCGCGTACAGCTCGGCGTAGACTCCGCCCCTGGCCAGCAGTTCCTGAGGGGGCCCGGACTCCACCAGCCGCCCGTGCTCCAGCACATGCACCAGGTCGGCATGCCGGACCGAGGCCAGCCGGTGGGTGATCAGCACGACCGTCTGCCCACTGCCCGCCAGCGCCCGGATCTTCTCGAACACCTCCAGCTCGGCCCGCGCGTCCAGGGCGGCCGTCGGCTCGTCGACGATCAGCACCTGACCGCGCCGGTACGCCGCCCGGGCGATGCCGAGCCGCTGCCACTGACCGCCGGACAGCTCGTGCCCGCCGCTGAAGTCGCGGGCCAGCAGGGTGTCCAGGCCGCGCGGCAGATCCGCGACCACCTCCTCCGCCCCCGCCTCGGCGACGGCCGCGGCCAGCCGTTCCTCGGTGATGGGCACGGCCGGGCGGCCGACGGCCACGTTCACCCGGGCGGTGAACGGCCAGCGCTTGAAGTCCTGGGCCACCATCGCGATCCGCTCGGCGAGCAGCCGCCGGTCGGCCCGCGCCGCGTCGACGCCGTCCCACAGGATGCGGCCGCGGTCCGGGGTGTACAGGCCCGCGAGCAGCTTGACCAGCGTGGTCTTGCCCGAGCCGTTCTCGCCGACGAGCGCGATGATCCGGCCGAGCGGCAGGGTGAGGGTGACATCGTCCAGGGCGGGGCGGGTCCGCGGCCCACCGGACGATGCCGCCGGCTCACCGGAGGAGGCGGACGGCCCACCGGAAGAGGGGTCCGGCGCGTCGCTCGGATAACTGAAGGTGACGTGCTCGAACCGGATCTCCTTCGGGTCCTCCGGCAGGAGCTCGCCGCCCTCCGGGACGGCCCGCTCGGCCGCCTCCACGTACAGCCGCTGCAAGTCCCCGACGAACAGGGCCTCCTCGTGCAGCTGGTTGATCTCCAGCACCAGCGTGTCCAGGCTCGACGCACCCGTGCGGATCGCGATCACCGCCGTACCGGCCACCGACAGGGCCATCGCGCCGGTCAGCAGCAGCACGCCCAGCGTGGCGTAGGTCGCGAGCGTGGCGAGGCCGGACCAGCCGGCCGCGATCAGACCGGTCCGGGCGGCGAGCCGGGCCAGCCGGGCGTGCTCCGCCTCCGCCGTCTCCGACATGGACCGGAAGTGGCGCAGCAGGAACGGGCCGACCCCGTGCACCCGGATCTCCGGGGCCGCGGCCGGCTCGGTGAGCAGATGGCTGATCAGCCGGCCCGCGCGGGCGTGCTGCACCCAGACATGGAAGGACTCGTAGCGGCGCCGGGCGTTGGTCAGCGCGCTCCAGGCGCTCGGCAGGGTCATGGTGACCAGCAGCGGCAGCAGCACCGGATGCAGTACCGCCAGCACGCCGGCCGCCGCGATCAGCGAGATCAGCGCGCCGATCACCCGGGCGCCGTAGGAGATCATGCGGCGCGCGGACTCGGCGCCGTACCGGGCGGTGTCCAGCAGTTTGTGAAAGGCGTGGTCCTCGATGGCGGCCAGCTCCACGTTCGCCGCCCGCTCCAGATACAGCTCGGTCGCCACCCGCTCCACCTTGGGCTCCAGCCGCCCGATGGCGTACGTGGAGGCCGCCCGCAGCAGCACGGCCACGAGCGATACGGCGGCCATGGCGAGCAGCGCGGGGGCGGCCGACCGCAGTCGCCGCTCGATGTCCGGGCCGGTCAGCAGCCTGGCGAGCGCGCTGTTCACGGCCAGCAGACTCACCGCCTGGGCGGCGCCGCGCAGCGCCTCGGCGGCCAGGACGATCCGCGCGGCCCGGGCGTCGGCCTGGAGGGCCAGCCGCAGACTGGAGGCCAGCATGCCGGGCAGCCGGACGACCATCGCACGGAAGCCCAGTTCCAGGAAGGCGTCCGCGTGCTCGTTCCAGCCCATGTCGTAGCGCAGCGGTCCCCCGAACAGCAGCCGCTCCGACCCCGACACCACGGGCTCGGGCGTCCCCCGCTTCTTCCTCACATGACCTCCCGTAGCGTGACGGAACGGCCACTATCTCCGGGCGAACCGGTGGCGGGGGAGGGCGTGCGGGGGAGTGCGGGGGGAGCGAAGGGGGCGTGTGGCGGGACTCCGCAGAGAGGTCCGCCCCTCGGCCGACCAGGGTGACCGGGGCCGGGACGCGCGCAGCGTCACGCCGCCCGGGACCAGTCCGGGGTCGTTCCGGTCACCCGGCACAAAGCCAGGTACAGCGGGATCGGCGGGGTGTAGGGGACCGTGCCCTCCGGGCGGTGGATGAGCCGGGCGGTGCCGGTGACCAGGGCGCCGGGGGCGTAGTGGGCCGGGGACGGCCAGGGCAGGGCGTAGTCGGAGTCCGACGGAACGATCCACCACCAGCGGGCGCCGTCGGTGTACACACAGCCCAGCCGCGGCAGCCGCGGTACGACGAGTGGGCCGAGTCGGTCGGGCACGGCCACGGCGTCGCAGCCGAGCGGCGCGGTCATGCCGTCCGGCACGGCGAGCCGGCGGGGCGCGTCCGGGACGGGCCTGAGCCGCTGCAGCCGCACCAGGGTGTCCAGGCCGAGGGACCGCTCGGCGCCCCGGGCGGCGCCGACGGTGCTGGCCGGGAAGGGACTCGGGGCGTGGTGCCCGTCGGAGTCGTAGTCGCCGGAGGCGTACCCGCCGGAGCCGTACCGTGCGGTCACGGCCGGTCCCCGGAACGGTGCTGCTCGGGGGCCCGGTACGACGACTGGTGCGGCGGCCGGTCCAGGATGCGGTGCCGGTGGGGGTCCGGCACCCCGTGGCGGTGCTGGTGCTCAGAGGCGAGCGGGGCCAGACGGTGGGGGTACCCGGCAGCCCCTTGCCGGCCCTCCGGCGCCTCGTCCTCGCCGGAGTCGTCCGGGCGGCCCGGCTTGGGGCGGGCGCCCCAGCCCAGGTCGCCGCGCGGAGCCGCGGTGTCGTCGGCCGCGTCGGACCGGCGGGCCAGCTCGGCCCAGACCAGCAGGCCGGGCCCGTGTTCCTGGGCGCCCCAGGCCCGGCACAGCGCGTCGACCAGGAGCAATCCCCTCCCGTGCTCCTCATCGGGCCGCTGCGCGGAGGGATGGGGATCGCCGGGGGCACAGCCCTCGTCCCGTACGGCTATCCGCAGGGTGTCGTCGTGGTCGTGCAGCTCGCACACCACACGGCTGCTCGCGGTGTGCACGATCGCGTTGGTGACCAGCTCGGATATGACCAGGGCCGCGCTGTCGCAGGTGTCCGCGCACACCGACCAGCCGGCCAGCCGGGCATGCGTGAGGCGTCTCGCCTGGGCGACGGAACCCGGATGTGCGGCCAGCTCGAAGCGGAACCGGCGCCCGGCAGCGCCCCCGTCAGGGGCTGCTCCCGCGGCTGCGCCGAGACCGGGAGGGTCTGCGGCGGCGTCTCTTCCTAAGGGCGCGGACGGAATCACGCTTGCCACTATCTCCCCGCCGTGAACACTTGGCAAGTGTCACTCTGAAAAATGCAGAGTGCTGTGTGACTCGGTCAGGCGCCGTGGCACACTGCTCACAACAGCACGTCGAGCGGCGCCAATTGGGGTCATCGGAGATCGCCCCGGTCTTCGAATGCACCTTCGAATGGCGCCGCAGGGCTGTCGGGAAACATCCGTCGGGAGACATCCCTCGGGAAACGTTCGGTGCAAACGTTCAGTGGAGGCGTTCGGTGGAGGTGAGAGCGTGAGCGAACCGCGGTCCGCGCCGACGGTGGGCCAGGTGGTCCTCGGACGGCGCCTGTTGGACCTGCGGGAACGCGCCGGACTGAAGCGTGAGGAGGCCGCCCGCGTCCTGCGCGTCGCGCCCGCCACCGTCCGCCGCATGGAGATGGCCGAGGTCGCCCTCAAGATCCCGTACCTGCAACTGCTGCTGAAGGCCTACGGCGTGGCCGACGACGAGGCCGAACTCTTCGTCCAGCTGGCCGAGGAGGCCAACAAGCCCGGCTGGTGGCAGCGCTTCCACGACATCCTGCCCGGCTGGTTCTCGATGTACGTCAGCCTGGAGGGTGCGGCCGCCCTCATCCGCTCCTACGAGCCGCACTTCGTCCCCGGGCTGCTCCAGACCGAGGACTACGCGCGCGGTGTGCTCAAGTCCGGAGCCATCGGCCAGACCAGCCCGGACGACATCGAGCGGCACGTCGCCCTGCGGATGCAACGCCAGCACCTGCTCACCCGTCCCGACGCCCCCCACTTCTGGGCGGTGATGGACGAGACCGCCCTGCGTCGCCCGGTCGGCGGCCCGGAGGTGATGCGCGCGCAGATCGACAAGTTGCTCGAGGCCACGAAGCTGCCCCATGTGACGCTCCAGGTCGCCCCGTTCGCCGGCGGGCCGCACCCGGGGACGTACGGGCCCTTCGTGCTGTTCCGATTCGCCATGCCGGAGCTGCCGGACATGGTCTACAGCGAGTACCTGACCGGCGCGGTCTATCTGGACGCGCGCACGGAGGTGGCCACCCACCTCGAGGTCATGGACCGCATGGCGGCGCAGGCCGCTACGGCACAACGCACGAAGGAGATCCTCCGGGATCTCCGCAAGGAGCTGTGAATGGATCGCATCACGCCGCGCGGACGCGTCTACAACGGCATGCCCGCGCGGGAGTTGGGCAGCGAGGGCTGGCACAAGCCTTGGAGCGGCGGCAACGGCGGGAACTGCCTGGAGGCGATGAAGCTGGCCGACGGCCGGATCGCCCTGCGCCAGTCCACCGACCCGGACGGGCCGGCGCTGATCTACACCACGGCCGAGATGACCGCGTTCATAGAGGGCGCCAAGGCGGGGGAGGCCGACTTCCTGCTGTCCTGACCCCGACCGTGTGTTGTTTTTTCCTCAACTTCCTCATGGTGACGCCCACTTGATCACTCATCGCGCCGGACGCTCATGACGTTCATGGAGTGCCGCATGACAGGGCAGGACCCGAAGCAAGGACCACTACCCCGTCGACGAATGGGGGCACCGCCCACGCCCTTGAGGCATTGGGGGAGGGCTGGCAGATGCCGGCCCTCGACCCCCGGGTGCCGGTGACGGCCCGGGTCGTCTGCTGCGACAACGACCCGATCGTGCCGGCCCACGCCGCGGCCCAGCCGCACAGCACACCCGACGGCGCGATGGAGCATCCGCAGGCCGACGGGTGGGGCGCCCGGCGTTTATTCGGCTGCGCGGCCGCGCCCACCGCGCCTACGCTGCTCAGGGTTCAGGTGCGCAGGCAGTGGATCCTTCCGTCGCAAGTCATCGCTACCCCCCGATCCGCCGGACCCGCTCCGGCCGACCGGTCCCGGCCGCCGGCCCACAGCCGACCGCCGGGCGCGAAGGTTTACGTCACCGCCGCCGACCCCGATCTCTGAACCACCGCTCCGACCGCCGGAGGCACCCCGCTACGACCGCCGGAGGCAACCCGTTACGACCGCCGCAGGCACCCCGCTCCGCCCGCCGGAGGCATCCCGGTGCTCACCCCGGGGGCAGCACCCCGCACAGCGCCTCCAACGCCGCGCCGTAGGCGTGTTCCGCGGCCGCCGCGTACCCCACCACCAGTCCGTCACCCACCGTCGCCTCGGCTTCCGGATGCCGGAACGCGGCGAGTCCGTCCAGGGCGATCCCCTGCCACGCGGCGGCCTTCACCGCGGACCGCTCGGTGCCGGGCGGCAGCCGCAGCACCGCGTGCAGCCCGGCCGCGATGCCCGTCACCTCCACCTGCGGCGCGTGTTCGGCCAGCGCGGCGACGAGCCGGTCACGCCGGTGCCGGTAGCGCTGCCGCATGCGCCGCACATGACGGTCGTAGGCCCCGGAGACGATGAACTCCGCCAAGGCCAGCTGGTCCAGGACGCTCGCCCACCCCTCCCGCTCGCCCTTGGCCGCGAGCACCGGCCCCACATACCGCTCCGGCAGCACCATCCAGCCCAGCCGCAGCGCCGGTGACAGGCTTTTGCTGACCGACCCGAGGTGGATCACCCGCTCCGGATCGAGGCCCTGCAGCGCGCCGACCGGCTTGCGGTCGTACCGGAACTCGCCGTCGTAGTCGTCCTCCAGGACGACCGTCCCACGCGCGCGTGCCCAGTCGATCACGGCCGCCCGGCGCTCCGGGTGCAGCGGCCCGCCCGTCGGGAACTGGTGCGCTGGCGTGAGCAGCACGGCCCGCTCCCGCCCGAGCACGTCCACCCGCGCGCCGTGCTCGTCCAGCGGCAGCGGCACCGTCCGCACCCCGGCCGTGGTGAGCAGCCCCCGGTGGAAGTCCAGCCCGTACGCCTCCACGCCCAGCGGACCGCGCAGCACCCCGGCCGCGCCCTGGCCGAACAGCAGCCGTAGCGCGTGCGCGAAGCCCGAGCAGATCACGATCCGGTCCGGCTCGGTCCGCACACTACGCGCGCGTGCCAGATATTCGGTCAGCGCCTCCCGCAGCTCCCGGCGCCCGGCCGGATCCCCCGGCCCGAACGCCTCGTTCGGCGCCGCCTGGAGCGCCCGCCGATAACAGGCCGACCAGGCCGCGCGCGGGAATGCCGACGCGTCCGGCGCGCCCTGCCGCAGATCGTGTCGTGGGCCACGCGCGCGTGGAGGTGTCCTCACCGGCGTCCGTACGGCGTGCCGCAGCGGCTCCGCCCGGTCTGCGACCCGGGTGCCCGAGCCCTGGCGGGCGGTCAGCCAGCCCTCCGCGACCAGTTCCGCATAGGCGTCGGCCACCGTGTTGCGGGCCACGCCCAGATCGGCGGCGAGCGACCGGTACGGCGGCAACCGGGTGCCCGGCGCCAGCCGCCCGCTGCGCACGGCCTCCCGCAGCGCCCGGGTCAGCGCCGCCCGCCGCCCGCCCGGACCCGACAGCTCCAGATGCAGATCGGCGCCGATCCGCTCCGCGGAATTGACCCACGATTCCGTCATGGAAATGCACCCTATAGCCGGTCTATCCGGCCCGTAGGTTGAAGCCATGACGACCGACACGAACACCGCCGCAGCCGACATCACCAGCGCGATCGCCGAGGTCGAGGCCGCCCGTACCCGGCTGGACCTCGCGAGGTCCGCCCCGAAGGTCTTCCGCGCCGTCGTTGGCTTCGACGCCGCCGCCCGCGCCGGCCTCGATCCGGCGCTGGTGGAGCTGATCCAGATCCGCTCCTCCCTCCTCAACCACTGCGCCTACTGCCTGCATATGCACACCAACGACGCACGCAAGGCCGGCGAGAGCGAGGACCGGTTGCACATGGTGGCCGTCTGGCGCGAGGCCCGGCACTTCTTCACCCCCAGGGAACAGGCCGCCCTCGCGCTCACGGAGGCCCTCACCCTCGTCACCGACGCGGGCGTCCCCGACACCGTCTACGCCGAGGCCGCGGCCCACTTCGACGAGGAGGAACTGGCCCACGTCATCGCCGTGATCTGCACGATCAACACGTGGAACCGGGTGGCCCTGGCGACGGGGAAGGTGGCGGGGACGGACGAGCGGAAGGGATGATCGGCAGACGGCAGACGGCAGACGGCAGACGGCAGACGGCAGACGGCAGACGGCAGACGGCAGACGGCAGACGGCAGACGGCAGACGGCAGACGGCAGACGCCGGCGCCGATCGCCGAGTCTCGCCGGTCACTCGACCCACGTCACCAGCCGAGCACAGCCGATGGCGAGAAGAAACCGGCGGCCACACCTACACCCTCATCGGCCGATCCCGCGGAGAGACCGGTGCCGGCAGCCGTGAACTCCCGGTCAGATAGCGGTCGACGGCCGACGCCACCGCCCGCCCCTCCGCGATAGCCCAGACGATGAGCGACTGCCCGCGCGCCGCGTCCCCGGCGGCGAACACCCCGGGGACGTTGGTCGCGAAGCCGTCGTCGCGGGCGATCGTGCCACGCGGATCGAGCGTCAGCCCCAACTGCCCGATCAGCCCGTCCTCCTGGTCCGGCCCGGTGAACCCGAGGGCGAGCAGCACGAGATCGGCGGGAAGCGTCCGCCCGGTGCCCGACACCGGCCGGCGCCGCTCGTCGACCTCCACCAGATGCAGAGAGCGCACATGCCCGCTGTCGTCGCCGGTGAAGCGGAGCGTGGACGCCGCGAACAGCCGCGCGTCCGCGTCCGCCACCGGTGCCGTACGAAGATCCCGGGCCTCCTCGTGCGCGGCCGACAGCCGGTAGATCTTCGGGTAGGTCGGCCATGGCTCGGTGTCCTCGTCGCGCTCGGCGCCCGGCTGCGCGTAGATGTCCAGCTGGGTCACGGACGCGGCCCTGTCGCGCACCGCGGTCCCCAGACAGTCCGCCCCGGTGTCCCCGCCGCCGACGATCACCACATGCTTGCCGGCCGCGGACAGCGGTGAGACCTCCAGATCCCCCTCGCACACCCGGTTCGCCAGCGGCAGATACTCCATCGCCTGGTGTATCCCGTCGAACTCCCGGCCCGGGACCGGAAGTTCCCGCCACTCCGTGGCCCCCGTCGCGATGACGACGGCGTCGTACCGCCCCCGCAGCTCGGCCGCCCCGACGTCCCGCCCGACGGCCGTCGAGGCACGGAACTTCGTCCCCTCGGCCCGCATCTGCTCGATCCGCCGCTCCAGATGCCGCTTCTCCATCTTGAACTCGGGGATCCCGTACCGCATCAGCCCGCCGATCCGGTCGTCCTTCTCGTACACGGCGACCGTGTGCCCGGCCCGGGTCAGCTGCTGTGCCGCGGCGAGTCCGGTGGGCCCGGAGCCGATGACGGCGACCGTCTTCCCGGACAGCCGCTCGGGCGGCCGGGGCTGGGTGAAACCTTCCTCCCAGGCCCGGTCGGCGATCGCGCACTCGACGTTCTTGATGGTGACGGCCGGCTGGTTGATCGCGAGCACACATCCCGCCTCACAGGGCGCCGGACACAACCGGCCCGTGAATTCGGGAAAGTTGTTCGTCGCGTGCAGCCGGTCGCTCGCCGCCCGCCAGTCCTCCCGCGAGACCAGGTCGTTCCACTCCGGGATGAGATTGCCCAGCGGGCAGGCCTCGTGGCAGAACGGGATGCCGCAGTCCATGCACCGGTCGGCCTGCTTGCTGATGATGGGCAGCAGCGCTCCCGGGACGTACACCTCGTCCCAGTCCCGCACCCGCTCCTCGACGGGCCGCCGCGGCCACTCCTGGCGCGGCGTGGTCATGAACCCCTTGGGATCGGCCATGGTCGTCTTCCTCGCGTACGGATACCGCGCGGGCATCGCGTGTACGACGGGCCGTACGCCATCGGGCGGCGTCCTTCGGCTCTCTCGGCCACGATACGTCCGCCCCGACCACAGCGCAGAGTGGTGGACAGCGCTTTCTCGCGAGGCTCCCCTGAGCCGGGCACCAGACGCGCGGGGACTTCCTGCCCAGGGCCCTCAGGTGTTGATCAGCGGCTGGTCGTGGCTGGTCAGCGGCTGGTCAGTGGATGATCAGGAGCGGAGTCGTCAGGGAGTCGTCAGGGAGTCGTCAGGGAGTGTTCGGGGACGGGTCGGGGGGCGGTCAGGGACTGATCACGGCGTGGCCAGGGAGGGATCATGGCACAGTCGGGGAGCGGTCGCGGAGTGGTCAGGGAAGGGGCCATGGTGCAGCCAGGGAGCGGTCAGGGAGGGGGAGGGTGCGATCGGGGAGCGGTCAGGGGCCTGCCGCAGGTGGGTCGGGGGGCGGCCGGGCATGACCAGGCCAGGGGCACCGTGGCTTGTCAGGAGCGGGTCAGGCCAGCGGCCGTACCGGGATCAGGTGAGGGCCAGTACGTAGACCAGGGCGGCCGCTGCCGAGGCGACGGTGCGGACGTGGTTCCAGAACGTCCACTCGCGCACATACGCCGGCCAGTACACGGAGGCCTCCGGCGCGCCCGGGGGCAGCTGGGCCAGCCTTTCGTTGCGCGGGACGTTGGCGACGATCGTCAGCCCGAACGATCCGCAGAGGTACAGCGCGCTGCCCAGTAGCAGTTCGAGCCTCCCCTCGTCCGGCCACACCACGAACGTCACCACCGCGATCACCGCGCTCAGCACCGCCGAACCGGTGAACACCGTCATGAAGGCGGGACGGACCGCGGCGACATTGATCGCGTTCATCGCCGCGACGCCCTGCGCCGGCGGCAGCGCCGCGAGCCCCCGCATCACAAAGGTCGAGAACGCGCAGAAGGCCCCGGCCATCAGCCCGGTGCCGAGAATCCCCGCCACGACCAGCACGAAGAACGGCCCGTCGATCATCTCCACGCCCCCATCCCGTCTCGTTCCGCCCGGTACCTGCCCGGCACCACCATCATCCCCAGTGAATGCCCAGGAACGGGCGCCGACCATGGCCGAGAAACGCGACGAGATGCGCGAGCGTCTCCGTCCCCCCTCCCTCTCCCCCCTCCCCCTCCCCCTCCCCACCCCACCCCCTCCCCACCCCTCCCCATCCCTCTCAGCCAACCTCCGCCCCCGCGCCCTGCCAGGCCCGCAGCACGCTCTCCACGGCCGGGGCGATCCGGCGTCGTGCCTCGTACCGGGACACCCCGCTCATCAGCAGCTGGTCGTACGGCGTGTCCACATGCCGTACGGCCGCCACGACCGCCGAGACAACCGCTCCCTCCGACAGCGCGCGCCCGGCCGCGCTGCGCCCGACCCGCCCACTGCCGCGCACGGACGCGTGCGCCGCGATGGCCCGCGCTCGGTCGGCAGGGCAGCCGGGAAAGAGCCGCAGGATCTCGGCCGCGAAAGCCGCCGTGAACTGTGCGTCCTCCGCCGCCCGGCGCCGTGCGTCCCGCGCCCGCCGCCTGCGCCGCGCCTCCGCGTCCGCCAGGCAGCGGGCCTCGGCCCGGGCCAGCGCCGCCTCCTCCACGAGCACGCCCTGCCGCTCGTAACGGCTCTTGCGCCGGTTGAACCGCACCACGACGACCGACAGCCCGCTCTCCCCCCTCGACCTGCGGGTCAGCGCGGTGTCCCCGCGCGGCAGGAACACCAGGTGTCCGAGGTCCGCGCAGTGCAGGCAGCGCGGTGCCCCGTCCTCCAGCACGAGCAGCGACAGCGGTCCGCGCCGGCACGTGGCGCACCGCTTGGGCTTCTGCGCCTGGACGACGACAAGCCGACCGGGGGAGCGGGGAGTTGAGGGAAGCGCCATACGCGGTACTTTCCCCGCCGCCGCCCGCGCCTCTCACGCCTTGTCTACTCTGCCTTCTCCTTCTTCACCTTTGCCGCCTCTGCCTCTTTGCCGCCTCTGCCTCCTTCCGGATGTCCTCCTCCTTCCCGCTCCGGGAGTCGAACGCCGACACCCGGACAAGTTGCCGCGCCAGGGCCTGGATTTCGGCCGCCCTCGCCACCGCGAGGGCGTACGACAGCCACGGCTCAGCCCCGCCGTCACCCTCTCGACACCGGGCAGTCCCTGCCCGCCGACGCGGTACCGCCCCATCCGCGTCCGCTGCGCCCGAGGTGCCCGGCGGGCGTGAGCATCACGCCCTCGCCCGGCTCGGCCGCACACTGATCCCCCTTCCTCGACGCGGCGCGCACCTGGAGCGAGATCCATCTCCCGAACCTGCTGGCGGCCCGTCGAGCGTCCGAACACCGCAACCGACCCGGCGCCCCCGACGCCGGTCAGCGTCGGGCCCGTGACCGGCAGGCACTGTCACCTCACCTTCCGGCACCCGGCATCATGGGCCGTGTGCGACTCGAAGCGATCACCTGGGAGCGGCTCGCGGAGCGGCTCGCCGATCGGCTGGCCGGGCTGGAGCCGGCCGACGGGAGCGCCTGGCCGCGTGTCGGCTTCGACGGGGCCCCGGCCGCCCGGCCCGGCGACCTCGCCGAACGGGTCGGGGAGGCGCTGCGGGTGCGCGGCCGGCCCTCACTGGTGGTCGGCGCCGAGGGGTTCCTGCGCCCGGCCTCGCTGCGCCTGGAACACGGGCGGCGCGACGCGGAGTCGTACTACGGTGGCTGGTTCGACACCGGCGCCCTGTGGCGCGAGGTCTTCGGCCCCCTCGACCCCGGCGGCAGCGGGCGCGTCCTGCCCGACCTGTGGGATCCGGCCACCGACCGGGCCACCCGCAGCCCGTATGTCCAGCTCCCGCCAGGAGGGGTCCTGTTGCTGCACGGCCCCCTTCTGCTGCGGCACTGGTTCCCCTTCGACCTGACCGTGCACCTCCTCCTCTCCCCGGGTGCCCTGCGCCGTCGCACCCCCGAGACCGAGCACTGGACGCTCCCCGCCTTCGAGCGCTACGAGTCCGAGACCGACCCCGCGGGCACGGCGGACGTCCTCGTACGCGCCGACGACCCGCGCCGTCCCGCCTGGAGCGGCTGATCCGGGCGGCCCGGCAGCGCGGCCCCGCGGCTCAGAGCCAGCCGTTGCGCCTGAAGCCCCGGTACAGCACCAGACACGCCGTCGCCATGACGGCCATGACCAGCGGATAGCCGAACCGCCAGTGCAGCTCCGGCATGTGGTCGAAGTTCATGCCGTACACCCCGCACACCATCGTCGGCACAGCGATCACCGCGGCCCAGGCCGTGATCTTCCGCATGTCCTCGTTCTGTGCGACGGTCACCTGCGCGAGGTGGGCCTGCAGAATCGAGTTGAGCAGTTCGTCGAAGGCGGCGATCTGTTCCTTGGCCCGTATCAGGTGGTCGAGCACGTCCCGGAAGTACGCCTGTATCTCCGGGGCGACGACCCGTATGGGCCGGGTGGCAAGGTCCTCCACCGGGCGGCCGAGCGGCACCACCGCCCGCTTCAGCTCCAGCAGTTCGCGCTTCATCTGGTAGATGCGGCCGGGGTCGAGCCGTGCGCCGTTCTCCGAGAACACCTCGGTCTCGACCTGGTCGATGTCGGCCTGCACCGCGTCCGTGACGTTCAGATAGTCGTCGACGACATGGTCGGCGATCGCATGCAGCACCGCCGCCGGCCCCTTGGCGAGCTGATAGGGATGCGCTTCCAGCTCCTCGCGCAGCGGGCCCAGTGAGCCGTGCCGGCCGTGCCGCACCGTGATGACGAAGTCCTCACCGACGAACACCATGATCTCGCCGGTGTTGACCACCTCGCTGGTCGCCGTCAGTTGTTCGTGCTCCACGTAGCAGACCGTCTTGAACACCGCGAAGAGCGTGTCGCCGTAGTGCTCCAGCTTCGGACGCTGATGAGCCTCGACCGCGTCCTCCACCGCCAGGGGGTGCAGGTCGAACAGCTCGGCGATGCCCGCGAACTCACGGTCCGTCGGCTCGTGCAGTCCGAGCCAGACGAACCCCTCGCCCGTCTTGCGCACCATCCGCACGGCCTCCACCAGGTCCGTGCACTGCGGCACTCGCACGCCGTCCTGGTACGTCACACAGTTGACCACCGAGGAGCCCAGCGGTGACCGGGCGGGATGGCTCAGGTCCACGCGCGGCCGTCGCCGGGTCAGCCGCGCCACCTTGCGCAGGCCGCCGACCCTGCCCAGCCCCGTGACCTTCCGCAGATTCCCCGCCATGGACATCTGGATCTCCTTGCCTGGATCTCCTCACGCAACGCTTTTCGCGCCTTGCCCGGCAAGTCTGCCAGCCAAGCGCAAAGCGTGGGTAAGCCTGTGGGAACGTGATGTTCCGCTTGGTTCCCGGCTGTGGACGGAGTATCGATGCCGCGGCCACCTCGGCCCGGTCCGTCCCCGGTCGGGGCGTCGGCCGACCGGTCAAAGCCGGGTGACTGGGAGGATCGTGGCATGACCTCATCCGACGGGTACCTCCTCGACAACCGGCAGAACGAGGCCGCGGAGCGCTTCGACGCCTTCGCCGCCCTCTTCGACCCGACGACCTTCCGGCACATCGAGGCGTTCGGCATCGGGCTCGGCTGGCGCTGCTGGGAAGTCGGCGCCGGCGGCACCTCCGTGGTGTCCTGGCTGGCCGGGAAGGTGGGCCCCTCCGGGCAGGTCGTCGCCACCGACATCGACACCTCGCGGCTCGCCGCCGCGGCCCGCCCGCCGGTGGTGGTCCGCGTCCACGACGTGGGTGCCGAGGAACCGCCGGGTGAGGGCTTCGACCTGGTCCACGCCCGGCTCGTCCTCGTCCATGTGCCGGACCGGGAAAGGGCCTTGCGGTCCATGATTCAGGCCTTGCGGCCCGGCGGGATGCTGCTGATCGAGGATGCCGATCCCGCTCTCCAGCCACTGATCTGTCCCGACGAGTACGGCCCCGAGCAGCGGCTCGCCAACCGCCTGCGGCACGGCTTCCGCAAGCTGCTCGCCGAACGTGGCGCGGATCTGTCGTACGGCCGCAAACTCCCGCGTCTGCTCCGCGAAGCCGGATTGAACGGGGTGGAGGCCGATGCGTTCTTCCCGGTGACGTCACCTGCCTGCACCGCCCTTGAGGCCGCGACGGTCCGTCAGATCCGGGACCGGCTGGTCACCGCGGGGCTCGCCACCGACGAGGACGTCGACCAGCACCTGGCCAACGTCGAGTCCGGCGGCATGGACCTGGCCACCGCGCCGATGATCTCGGCGTGGGGGAGGAAGGACTAGAGGGAAGAAGGCCTGGGGGCGCGCGCCTCGGTACGCGCGGATCCCAGCCGCCCCGGCCGGGTTCGGCGCGGATCCCGGCCGCCCCGGCCGCGGCGTACACGGCGCGGGCCGGGCCCGCGCCGCCGGTGTCCACATAACGCCGGGGGGCGGCTAGCCGTCGCGGCCGGGACACCGCGGTCGGGCACCCACCCGTTCGACCGCCTCCGCACCCGCCCGGCAGCCGCGTGCCGCCGCCTCCTCCGGGTCCGCGCCCGCCAGCAGGGCGGCGAGGAACGCACCGGTGAAGGCGTCGCCGGCGCCCGTGGTGTCCCGGGCGACCGCCTGCACGGCCGGGACCTTGGTCGGTGCGCTGCCGGAGCGGGCCACCAGCGCACCGTCCGCACCCGCCTTGGCGACCACCAGCGGAACGAGACGGCTCAACTTGGCTGCCGCGTCCGCCGGATCCGGCAGCCCCGTCAGCAGGCATGCCTCGTCCCGGCTGGGCAGCAACACGTCCAGCTCCTCCGCGAAGGCCAGGAAGCGGTCCACCCCGAGCCGCATCAGGAAGCCGGCCGACGCCGGATCCAGGCTGACCGGCACGCCACGCGCGCGTGCCGCCGCGAGCGCCGTCCGCGCGAGCTCCCGGCTCGGCTCCGTGAACAGCAGATAGCCCGACAGGTGCAGCCGGCCGACGCCGTCGAGCAGCGCGTCCGACCAGTCGGCGGGTTCGAGCCGCAAGGACGCTCCGCTGTCCGTGAGGAACGTACGCTCGGCCGCCGCACCCGCATCGACGAGGCAGATCACCGTCCCGGTCGCCGCTGTCGGATCGACCACCAGCCGGGGCCGCACTCCGGCGGCGACCAGCTCACGCTCGTGCCAGGCGGCCGCGTCCGCGCCCACCCGCCCGAGCAGCCGTACGTCCGCACAGCCCGAGTGCGCGGCCCAGCAGGCCACGTTCGCGCCCGCGCCGCCCGGCAGCGTGCGGATCGCCGCGGCGGTGTCGGTGCCGGCCGCGAGCGGCCCCTGGTGCCGGGCGACCACATCGGTGACCACGTCCCCGACGACCAGCAGTGCCCCGTCCCGGCCCGGGGTCATCCCCTGGTCCACGCCGTGGCGATCCGCGCCGCCAGTCGTACGTTGCCGCGGACGGCCGCCAGGTTGGCGCTCAGGGAGGCCCCGTCGGTGTGCCGGACCAGGTAGTCCAGCAGGAACGGGGTCACCGCCGGACCGGAGATGCCCTGGTCCGCGCAGGCGCGCAGGCCGTCGGCGAGTACGCGCGCGTGCAGCTCGGGATCGAGCTGCTCCGCCTCGGGCACGGGCTGGGCGACGATCAGCGCCGACGGCGGCGCGTCGAGCGCGTCCTGGGCCCGCATGACGTCCGCGACCTGCGCCGGGGTCTCCAGCGTCCAGTCGACCGGATGCCCCGAGTCGGACAGGTAGAAGCCGGGGAACCGGTCCGTGCCGTACCCGGCGACGGCCACGCCCAGCGTCTCCAGCCGCTGCAGGGTCGCCGGCACGTCCAGGATCGACTTCACGCCCGCGCAGACCACCGTGATCCGGGTGCGGGCCAGCAGGCCCAGGTCGGCCGACTCGTCCTGGGTCACCGTCCATTCCCGGTGCACACCGCCCAGCCCGCCGGTGGCGAACACCCGAAGGCCCGCGAGCGCGGCCAGCTGTGCCGTCGCCGACACCGTGGTCGCCCCACTCGCACCGCTCGCCACGGCGAGCGGCAGATCGCGGTGGCCGAGCTTGCGGATGCCGTCCTCGTTCGCGACCCGCTCCAGCTGCTCCTTGTCCAGGCCGACATGGGCACGACCGTGGAGCACGGCGATGGTCGCCGGTACGGCGCCCTCCCGGCGCACCGTGTCCTCCAGTTCCAGCGCCACCTGCAGGTTGCGCGGGCGGGGCAGACCGTGCGCGATGATCGTGGACTCCAGGGCCACCACCGGCCGCCGTGCGTCGATCGCTTCCCGGACTTCTTCCGACACCACCAGCACCACGTACCGCCTCCTGTCCGCCGGCCTTTCCTCATCTCTGGCGGGCTCCGGCCGCCGTTAAACGCTCACGGCCTGTCGCCCTTGCGGACCGCGCGGGAGGCCACCAGCCTGGGCGCATGACCAGGAACAGCACGCGTCTCGACCACGCCGTCCTGTGGGTGGCCGATCCCGTGGCCGCGGCCGGCTTCTACCAGGACGCCGTCGGTCTCGAACCGATCAGGGTCGCCGAGTTCGCCGAGGGCGAGGTGGCCTTCCCCTCCGTACGCGTCAACGAGGAGACCATCCTCGACCTCGCCCCGCTCACCATGGCCGCCCGCATGAACATGCTGCCCGGTGCGGCCGAGAGCGCCGGCCACCCCGTCAACCACATCTGCCTCTCCCTGCCGGGCGACGCCTTCGACGCCCTCCGCGCCCGCCTGCAGGAACACGGCGTCGCCCTGTCGGGCATCGACCACGACCTCTCCGGCGCCCGCGGCAACGCCACGCGCAGTTTCTACTTCCGCGATCCCGACGGCAACGTCTTCGAGGCCCGTCACTACGACGAGTAGCCGAGACCGGTCGGACACCGATGGCCGGGGCCGATCGGGGACGAAGGCCGGGGCCGGTCAGAACAGCGGCTCGGGCAGCACTCCCTCCAAGGCGAGCAGCTGCCGCTTGGTCTCCAGGCCGCCCCCGAAGCCGCCGATCCCTCCGTCGCTCTCCACCACCCGGTGACAGGGCACGACAACCGGCAGTGGATTGGCACCCATGGCCGCGCCGACCGCCTGCGCCCCGCCCGGCTGCCCGACCCGCCCGGCGAGATCGCCGTACCCCACCACCGTGCCGTACGGCACACCGGAGGCCAGCTCGCGCAGCACCTGCCGGTTGAAGCCCGAGATCAGCGACCAGTCCAACGGCAGGTCGAAGTCGTGCCGCTCGCCCTCGAAGTAGGCACGCAGTTGGCGTATCGCCTCCGCCAGCAGCGGCGAGTCGGGATCCTCCACGGGAGCCGCGCCCAGCCGGGCCGCCAGCCGCTCCAGGGCGCGGTCGCGCACCGCGTCCGTGGCGTGGAAGACGACGTTGACCAGGCCGTCACGCGTGGCCGCCAGCATCAGCGGCCCGATGTCCGTGCCCACCACGGCCCACACGACCTGCTGCTCATCCTGCCCATGGGTGTCCATGCGCTCACGGTACGGCCCGCCACTGACAATGCCCGCCGCACTCAGTCCGAGCCGAGCGCCGCCCGCACCACGTCGGGCTTGTTGGTGATGATCCCGTCCACGTCGTAGCCCGCGACCTTGCGCGCCGTCGCCGCGTCGTTCACCGTCCAGGCGAACACCTCGAGCGGCCTGCCGTGCGGCCCGTCGAAGGCGTGCACGGCCGCGACATACCCCTTGGAGAGCGAGCCGTACGACGGGTTGACGAGATCGGTGAAGCCCGCGTACTGGTGCAGCCGCGCCACGGTGGGCGAGCCGAGATAGCCGGTGGTGACCGCGGGCTTCAGCTCGTGCACGGTCCGGATGCTGTCGGCACTGAAACTCTGCACGATCAGCCGGTCCAGGTGCTTGTGGTCCAGCCAGCCCTCGTTGCCGAGCAGCTTCAGGGTCTGCTGCTCGATGCCCGGATACAGCCCCGGGTTCTTGATCTCCAGGAGAAGCTTCTCGTGGTTGCGCTCGACCCGGCGCATGTACTGATCCAGCGTCGGCACGCGCGTGCCCGCGTAGGCGGGGGAGTACCAGCTGCCCGCGTCCAGCCGGGCGATCTCGGCCGCGGTGAAGTCCTTCACCTTCCACGGCGCCCGGCCCGGGAACACCTGCTCGACGTTCGTGGTGCGCTGCAGGCTGTCGTCGTGGATGACGACCAGTTCGCCGTCCTTGGTGCGCTGGACGTCGTTCTCGACCCAGGAGAAGCCCAGCTGCGCGGCCTTGTCGATCGAGGCCAGCGTGTTCTCGGGAGCGTAGCCGGAGGCACCCCGGTGGGCGATCACCGTGGGCTCGCCGACGCCGCCGGCCCGGGCGTTGGAGCCGGGGTTCAGCGGGGCCGCCGTCCCCAGGATCGCGGCGACCGTGGCGGCAACTACGCGCGCGTGCATGCAGACTCCTCGCTTCGAGCGAACACGGACAGCTACCAGACTGACAGCAGACGGTCACCAGCACCCGAGCGCACGATGCCCACAGACGGAACGGGTATGTCCCAAGTCCGCACACCGGTGCCGCACAACTGCGGCAAGGCCGTGTTTCTTTGCCGGAACATCGTTCGACCATTCCGGTGGGGGTCATACTCTCTGCGACAACCCTGACCGCCCCGGCGGTCCTGGGCCGGGGGAACATTTCAACGATTCCGGGACGCAACAGGGCGGAAGGGCAGCCGCGGATGCAAGGCACGGTCGACGGATTCAGCTACGGGGCCGTCACTCCATTGGTGGCCTACCTGATGGCCTGCCTCGGCGGCGCCCTCGGCCTGCGCTGCACCACCCGGTCCCTGCTGGTCACGCACTCGCGGCGGCCCGCCTGGCTGGCCCTCGGCTCGGCCGCGATCGGCTCCGGCATCTGGACCATGCACTTCGTCGCCATGATGGGCTTCGCCATCAAGGAGACGTCGATCCACTACGACAAGCCGATCACCTACGCGAGCCTCGGTCTCGCCATCGTGATGGTCGGTGTCGGGATCTTCATCGTCGGCTACCGGGGCGCCACCGGCACCGCGCTGTTCACCGGTGGCACGATCACCGGTCTGGGCGTCGCCTCGATGCACTACCTCGGCATGGCCGGCGTGCACTTCCACGGGCGGTTCACCTACAACACGTTCACCGTCGCCGCCTCCGTCGTCATAGCGGTCGTGGCGGCCACCGCCGCGCTGTGGGCAGCCGGACGTGTCCGGGGCTTCATGTGGAGCGTGGGGGCGAGCCTCGTGATGGGGCTCGCGGTCAGCGGCATGCACTACACGGGCATGGCCGCCCTCGGCGTCCACCTCGACGGCATCTCCCGCACCGGCGGAGGCGCCCCGGAGCCGTCCGTGCTCGCGCCCATGCTGATCGGCCCGCTCGCCTTCCTGCTCCTCGCTGGCATCCTGGTGGTCTTCGACCCTCTGATGATCACGGGCCGACCCGTCCCCAGGCCCGTCGAGCACAAACCGGGCGTCCCCGCCTCCGCCGTCGCCTCCCACCCGCACCGCGGTCCCGCCCTCCACGAGGAGTACCGGCCCGAGCACCACGTGTCCCGGACCCCGCAGAACCGCTGATCCGGACCCGTTGTCAGTGCGGGGTCGTACGGTGGATGGCATGCGGCCCGTTTCCCAGATCGAACGCACGGTGGCGCCCTTCGAGGTCGTCAGCCCCTACCAGCCCAGCGGCGACCAGCCGACGGCCATCGCCGACCTCGCCAAGCGCATCCAGGCCGGTGAGAAGGACGTCGTCCTGCTGGGCGCGACCGGCACCGGCAAGTCCGCCACCACGGCGTGGATGATCGAGAAGCTCCAGCGCCCCACGCTCGTGATGGCGCCGAACAAGACGCTGGCCGCCCAGCTGGCCAACGAGTTCCGCGAGCTCCTGCCCAACAACGCGGTCGAGTACTTCGTCTCGTACTACGACTACTACCAGCCCGAGGCCTACGTCCCGCAGTCCGACACGTACATCGAGAAGGACTCCTCGATCAACGAGGAGGTCGAGCGGCTGCGCCACTCGGCGACGAACTCGCTGCTCACCCGCCGCGACGTCATCGTGGTCGCCTCGGTGTCCTGCATCTACGGTCTCGGTACTCCGCAGGAGTACGTGGACCGGATGGTCCCCCTCAGGGTCGGCGACGAGATCGACCGGGACGAGCTGCTGCGCCGCTTCGTCGACATTCAGTACACGCGCAACGACATGGCCTTCACCCGCGGCACCTTCCGGGTCCGCGGCGACACCATCGAGATCTTCCCGGTCTACGAGGAGCTGGCCGTCCGCATCGAGATGTTCGGCGACGAGATCGAGGCACTCTCCACGCTCCACCCCCTCACGGGCGAGATCATCAGCGACGACCAGCAGCTGTACGTCTTCCCCGCCTCTCACTACGTCGCCGGCCCCGAGCGCATGGAGCGAGCCGTCAACGACATCGAGAAGGAGCTGGGGGAGCGCCTGGCCGAGCTGGAGAAGCAGGGCAAGCTCCTGGAGGCCCAGCGCCTGCGGATGCGCACCACGTACGACATCGAGATGCTCCGCCAGATCGGCACCTGCTCCGGCGTGGAGAACTACTCGATGCACTTCGACGGCCGCTCGCCAGGCTCCCCGCCCAACACCCTGCTGGACTACTTCCCGGACGACTTCCTGCTCGTCATCGACGAGTCGCACGTCACCGTCCCGCAGATCGGCGCCATGTACGAGGGCGACGCCTCCCGCAAGCGGACCTTGGTCGAGCACGGCTTCCGCCTGCCCTCCGCGCTGGACAACCGCCCCCTGAAGTGGGAGGAGTTCCAGGAGCGCATCGGGCAGACCGTCTATCTGTCCGCGACCCCGGGCACCTACGAGCTGTCCCGCGGGGACGGCGTCGTGGAGCAGATCATCCGCCCCACCGGTCTGGTGGACCCGGAGGTCGTGGTCAAGCCCACCGAGGGCCAGATCGACGACCTGGTGCACGAGATCCGCAAGCGCACAGAGAAAAACGAGCGTGTCCTCGTCACCACGCTCACCAAGAAGATGGCCGAGGACCTCACCGACTACTTCCTGGAGCTCGGCATCCAGGTGCGCTATCTGCACAGCGACGTCGACACCCTGCGCCGCGTCGAGCTGCTGCGCGAACTGCGCTCCGGTGAGTACGACGTCCTGGTCGGCATCAACCTCCTGCGGGAGGGCCTCGACCTGCCCGAGGTGTCCCTCGTGGCGATCCTGGACGCCGACAAGGAGGGCTTCCTGCGCTCGGGCACCTCGCTGATCCAGACCATCGGCCGCGCGGCGCGCAACGTCTCCGGCCAGGTCCACATGTACGCCGACAAGATCACCCCGGCGATGGAGAAGGCCATCGAGGAGACCAACCGCCGCCGGGAGAAGCAGATCGCCTACAACAAGGCCAACGGCATCGACCCGCAGCCGCTGCGCAAGAAGATCAACGACATCGTCGCGCAGATCGCCCGCGAGGAGGTCGACACCGAGCAGCTGCTCGGCACCGGCTACCGCAAGTCCAAGGACGGCAAGGGCGCCAAGGCACCCGTCCCGGCGCTCGGCGACAAGGCGACCAAGACCGCGAAGGCTGGCAAGGCCGCCAAGGGCAAGGCGGCGGCCACGGTTCCCACCGACCGCCCGGCGGCCGAACTCGCCGAGCAGATCGAGGAGATGACCGAGCGGATGCGCGCCGCTGCCGCGGAGCTGCAGTTCGAGATCGCGGCCCGGCTGCGTGACGAGGTCTCGGAGATGAAGAAGGAACTGCGCCAGATGCGGGAGGCCGGTCTCGCCTGAGCCCCGCGACCCTGCCGGACCTCGGTATATGCGCGAAGTGTTGCAACACCGACACAAAGCGCGGGCCGGGGTTCGGCACTGTCGGTGCCCCTGCGTAGGGTTCTGGACAACCGCGCACTGCGCGGCAACAGGGGACCTTCGAGAGGGGATTCAGCGGTGTCCGTCAACTTGAGCAAGGGTCAGGCCATCAGCCTGGAGAAGAAGGACGGGGGCACCCTCACCGCGGTCCGTATGGGGCTCGGCTGGCAGGCGGCGAAGCGGCGCGGTCTGTTCGGGTCCCGCACGCGCGAGATCGACCTGGACGCGTCGGCCGTCCTCTTCGCCGAGGGCCAGCCGGTCGATGTCGTCTTCTTCCGCCACCTGGTGAGCGACGACGGTTCCGTCCGCCACACCGGCGACAACCTCGTCGGCGGCGCCGGACAGGGCGGTGACGACGAGGCGATCCTCGTGGACCTGCAGCGCGTTCCGGTCCACATCGACCAGATCGTCTTCACCGTGAACTCCTTCACGGGCCAGACCTTCCAGGAGGTGCAGAACGCGTTCTGCCGTCTCGTGGACGAGACCAACGGCCAGGAACTGGCCCGCTACACGCTGGACGGCGGCGGCGACTACACCGCCCAGATCATGGCGAAGGTGCACCGCGCGGGCGCCAGCTGGACGATGACCGCCCTGGGCGCCGCGGCCTACGGCCGTACGTTCCAGGACCTGATGCCGGAGATCCAGAAGCACCTTTAGGCCCGCCCGCTCGACCGGCGGAGCGCAGGACAGGACGACAACGACACAGGGGGCGACGGCGATGACGGCCGAGCTGGTGCGGGGGCAGAACCACCCGCTGTCCCAGGGCCGGCTGGCGATCCGGATCTCGGCCGGGGCGCCGGTCCTGGCCGGCGCCACACTCGGCGACGAGAACGGCACGGTCCACGGCGCCCAGTGGGTGGCCCACCCCGGCGGCCCCGCCCTGCCCGGCGTCGAGGTGCCCCGGCACGCCGCCACCAGGCACCGGCTCGCCGTCGATCTGGGCGCCCTCCCCGAAGCCGTCCACCGCGTCAGCGTCTTCCTCGCTCTGCCCACCGAGGCCGGAAGACCGCTCCGGTTCGGTGCCGTCGCCGCCCCGCACACGACGGTCGAGGGCCCCGACGGCACCGAACTCGTCTGCTACACCCTCACCGGGCTGGACAGCGAGACGGCCGTGCTCGCTCTGGAGCTGTACCGCAGACAGGGCGCCTGGAAGGTACGTGCGGTGGGCCAGGGTTACGCGGCCGGGCTCACCGCGCTCCTCGCCGACCAGGGCCTGCGCGAGGCCGCCGACGTCGCGGCCGCCGCCCATGCCGCGACAGCCCCTGGCGACGCGGCCGCCCACGGCCCGTCCCGCGCGCTGTCGACTCCGGCCTCCGCACCATCAGCGCACGGGACTTCGGCTCGCGCGCCGCAGGACACCTCTGCCCTGCCACACGACGCGTCCGCCTCCGCCGCGCGCGTCACGCCGACTGCCGGGCCGTACGACACGCAGGCATCCGGCGGCACAGCCCCCCGAGGCCCCGGCACCCCTGTCGACTACACGCACCCGGGCCGTCGCCCGCACGACACACCGCCTCCGGTGGCTCCGGCCGCCGACGGCCGGCCCGCGCAGCCCGTTGCGGGCGACGCCGTGGGCTGGTCGATGGAGGAGCGGCTGTACAACCAGGTCTGGGGCATGTTCGAGGACCTGGCCCGCACGACCGCCGCGTACCGCAGCGCCGTCGACTTCGCCGACTCCCGCCTGGAGAAGGAACTCGACCAGGCCCTCACCGACCCCCGCGGCCGTCTCGGCACCGCGGGCGACGCCGCGCGCGAGGCGGCCCACACCCGCCGGATTCAGCTGGTGGACCAGGCGCGTGCGGTCCTCGACCGTGACCTCGGCCAGCTCACGGCCGAGTCCGAGGTGGTCGAACCCGCGCTTCCGCCCGCCTACGCCTGCTGGGACAACCCCGTCTGGCACGGCTACCGCGTGCCCGCCGAGCCGCCGATGGCCCTGCGCCTCGGCGACCTCCATCTCCCCGAGAGCGTGCCGCTGCGCATCCCTCTGCTCGTCAGGCTCCCGCTGGAGCGCGGCCTGTGGCTCGACAGCGGCCCGGCGGCGGCACCCGGCGGTTTCCCGGACTCCACCGAGCTGCGGCACCTGGCCATGGAAGCGGCGGTGGCGCTCGTGGCGCGGCTGCTCGCCGTGCATCCGCCGGGGGACTTCGCCGTACGGATCATCGACCCGGCCGGCACCGGGGCCGCGGCGTTCGCCCCGCTCACGCGGACCGGCGTGCTGGTCTCGCCTCCCGCGACCGGCGCGGCAGGGGTGACGGAGATGCTGGAGCGGCTCACCCGGCGAGTCGACCTGGTGCAGATGGCGGTGCGTGGCGGCGCGCCCGAATCGCTGCCGGCCGATGTCGACACCGCGCGTCAGCTGCTGATCGTCAACGACTTCCCGCACGGTTTCGACGAGCGGGCGGTGACCCGGCTGCGCTATCTGGCCGACGAGGGGCCCGACGTCGGGGTCCACCTCCTGCTGGTGGCGGATCGCGAGGACGCCGCCGCCTACGGCCCCCTGCTCGATCCGCTGTGGCGTTCGCTGATGCGACTCACTCCGGTGCCCGACGACCACTTCGCCGACCCCTGGGTGGGGCACGCCTGGACGTACGAGCCGTCGCTGGTGCCGGCCGGGAGCCAGGTCGTGCATCAGGTGCTCACCGAGGTGGCCAGGGCCATGACCAAGCGCAGTTAAAGGCCTTCGACCAGGGATTTTGGTCTTTCTTTTACTTTTTCCTTTACCTTTCCTTGGTGATTGGGTACCGTCTTCCGTACGGAGGGGAGTACTCCCTGACTGCGGCGCACCCGTCAGTACGGACCGGTTCCGGTCCCGGGGCGCCGGCCCGACGCGGGTGGAAGAGACCTCCGGCAGCGACGACGCTGACGTGCTTGCCGTTACTAATGCCGGAGGTGCAGTGGAAGTCTCCATGACCCTGTGGGTCCTGACCATCGCGGGCCTTGCCGCCCTGATCGCGGTCGACTTCTTCATCGGGCGCAAGCCCCATGAGGTGTCGATCAAGGAAGCCGGAATCTGGACCGGCGTCTGGATCGCCCTGGCCGGGCTGTTCGGCCTCGGCCTTCTCGTCTTCGGCGGCGGACAGCCGGCCGGCGAGTTCTTCGCGGGATTCATCACCGAGAAGTCACTGAGTGTCGACAACCTCTTCGTCTTCGTCCTGATCATGGCGAAGTTCGCGGTGCCCGCGCAGTACCAGCAGCGTGTTCTGCTCGTCGGCGTGCTCATAGCGCTGGTCCTGCGGGCCGTCTTCATCGCCGCGGGAGCCGCGATCATCGGTAGCTTCTCCTGGGTCTTCTTCCTCTTCGGTGCCTTCCTGATCTGGACCGCCTGGAAGCTCGTCCAGGAGGCCCGCGTGGACGAGGAGGATGAGGAGTATGAGGAGAACAAGCTGCTGAAGGCCGCGGAGCGCAAGTTCGGTGTGGCCGACCGATATCACGGCACCAAGCTGTGGATACGGCAGAACGGCAAGCGGGTCATGACCCCGATGCTGGTCGTGATGCTCGCCATCGGCACCACGGACGTCCTGTTCGCCCTGGACTCCATCCCCGCGATCTTCGGTCTGACCCAGGACCCGTACATCGTCTTCACCGCCAACGCCTTCGCCCTCATGGGCCTGCGACAGCTGTACTTCCTCATCGGCGGCCTGCTGAAGAAGCTGGTCCACCTCTCGTACGGCCTGTCGGTCATCCTCGGCTTCATCGGCGTCAAGCTGGTGCTGCACGCCCTGCACGAGTCCGGCGTCCACGTCCCCGAGATCAGCATCCCGGTCTCGCTCGGCGTGATCTGCGCGGTCCTGGTCGTCACGACCATCACCAGCCTGATGGCCACCAGGAAGCAGGCCTCCGTCGAGGCCGCGCACGCAGCCGGCGAAGCCGCTGCCAAGGACAGCGTCGACGCCTGACCGAGCCTGCGGCAGGTACGGCCAGGGCGGGAGCGGGCGCGCGAAGCAGACACCCGCTCCCGCCGGGGCCGGGCCCCGCCGGGGGAGGGGCGAGCCCCGCGGGGGAAGGGACGAGAGGTATTGGAAAGGAGAGGAGAAACATCGGAAAAGAGCGGAATGCGAACCATGTACGTCTCTGCGACCATCGCCACATGATCACTCGGCTCCAGGCGCTCACCCGGCAATGGACGACCCTCGTGCCCGTCTTCGCCGTCGTCCTCCTGGTCTTCACCTGGGGCCGCAACCTGCCGGGCGCGGTCGTCGCCCTGGTGACCCTGGTCCTCGCCGGCTCCGTCCTGGCGGCCGTCCACCACGCCGAGGTCATCGCCCACCGCGTCGGCGAGCCCTTCGGCTCCCTGGTGCTCGCCGTCGCCGTCACGATCATCGAGGTGGCCCTGATCGTCACCCTCATGGCGGACGGGGGCGCCAAGAGTTCCACCCTGGCCAGGGACACCGTCTTCGCCGCCGTGATGATCACCTGCAACGGCGTCGTCGGGCTCTGTCTGCTCGTCGCCTCCCTGCGGCACGGCACCGCGGTCTTCAACCCCGAGGGCACCGGCGCCGCCCTGGCGACCGTGGCGACGCTCGCCACGCTCAGCCTGGTGCTGCCGACCTTCACCACCAGCAAGCCCGGACCCGAGTTCTCCTCGGTGCAGCTGACCTTCGCCGCGCTGTCCTCGCTGATCCTGTACGGACTGTTCGTGGCCACCCAGACCGTGCGCCACCGCGACTACTTCCTGCCGATCACCCGGCAGGGCGAGGTCATCACCGCCGACGACCACGCCCGGCCCCCGTCCGCGCGGACCGCCCGGAACAGCCTCGGCCTGCTCGCCCTCGCCTTGATCGGCGTGGTCGGCCTGGCCAAGGGTGTGTCGCCCACCATCGAGTCGGGCGTGGCGGCGGCCGGACTGCACCAGGCCGTCGTCGGTGTGATCATCGCCCTGCTCGTGCTGTTGCCGGAGACGATCGCCGGGCTGCGCGCCGCACGCCGCGACCGGGTGCAGACCAGCCTCAACCTCGCACTCGGCTCGGCCATGGCCAGCATCGGCCTGACCATCCCGGCCGTCGCCCTCGCCTCGATCTGGCTGTCCGGACCGCTCGTCCTCGGCCTCGGTTCGACACACATGGTGCTGCTCGCACTGACCATCGTGGTGAGTTCCCTGACCGTGGTGCCGGGACGGGCCACGCCCCTGCAGGGCGGTGTCCACCTGGTGCTCTTCGCGGCCTACCTGGAGCTGGCCATCAGCCCGTAGCGCGCCCGCGCGCCCACCCGCCCGGTCCCTCCACGGGAGGCCCGTGGCCGGTCGCCGACGTCCCGGGTCCGGGCCGGTCAGCCCGTCGCCGGCTCCACCGCCGGCACGGGCACCGGCCGCGTCTCCGGAAGCAGCGTGAAGCACACCAGGCTGATCAGCCCGATGCCCGTCAGATACACGCCCACGGCCCAGGGCACCCGCCCGCTCTGCTCCGCGAGCGCCGTGGCCACGATCGGGGTGAGCGCGCCGCCGACAACCCCGCCGAGGTTGTAGCCCACCGCGGCGCCCGTGCAGCGCACCCGCGCCTCGTACAGTTCCGGCAGGTAGGCGGCGATGACCGCGAACATGGTGACAAAGGCGATCAGTGCGCCCAGGATGCCCAGGAACATCAACAGGGGCCGGCCGGTGGCCAGCAGCGCCACCATCGGAAGCATCCACACGACGCAGGCGGCGCACCCCGTCAGACACATCGGGCGCCGCCCATAGCGGTCGCCGAGCAGCGCCACCAAGGGCGTGAGGGTCCCTTTCACCACCACCGCGGCCATGACACAGGTCAGCATCACCGTCCGGCTCACCCCGAGCCGCTCCGTCGCATACGCCAGCGACCAGGTCGTCACCGCGTAGAACACCGCGTACCCGATGGCCAGCGCGCCGGCCGTCAGCAGCACCAGCCGCCCGTGATGCCGTACGACCTCGACGAGCGGCACGCGCGCGTGGTCGTCGACTTCCAGGAACCGGGGGCTCTCGGCGAGCGAGGAGCGCAACCACAGGCCGGCGAGCGCCGGCGCACCGGCGACCCAGAACGGCACGCGCCATCCCCACTGCGCGAACTCCGCCTCGGGCAGGGCCGCCGACAGCGCGAGCATCACCCCGTTGGCGAGCACGAAGCCGACCGCAGGCCCTACTTGAGGGAAGCTCGACCACAGCGCGCGTCGCGCGGCTGGCGCGTGCTCGGCGGTCAGCAGCACCGCTCCACCCCACTCCCCGCCCAGCCCGAGACCCTGCAGGAAGCGCAGCACGAGCAGAAACAGGGGCGCGGCGACGCCGATCGTCCCGTACGACGGCACGCAGCCCACCGCGACGGTCGAGGCGCCCGTGAGCAGCAGAGAGGCGACGAGCACCGGCCGCCGCCCGTGCCGGTCGCCGAGATGCCCGAACACCACCGAACCCAGCGGCCGGGCGACGAACCCCACCCCGAACGTCACGAACGCCGCCAGCGTCCCCGCGACCGGCGAGAACGTCGGGAAGAACAGCGGCCCCAGGACCAGGGCCGCCGCGGTCCCGTAGACGAAGAAGTCGTAGAACTCGATCGCGGTCCCCGCCAGGGACGCGGCGGCGAGTCTCGGCATCGAAGGGGCGCTCACGGCACGTACAGGCTGCATGCCGCGTCAACCACCCACCGTGATCAACAGTTACGGGGCGCGCGGAGGCGATCGGGCGACCGTGGCGTGCGCCGCCGGGGCCTCCGGCGCACATGGCCCGCCATGCGCTGCGGTCACCGTGATAGACCGGGTGCGAGCGGCGGTCGTCGACGTACCGCCCCGAACGGACCGGAGGAAACGTGCCCCGCACCCTGGCCAACGCCCCGATCATGATCCTCAACGGGCCCAACCTGAACCTGCTCGGCCAGCGCCAGCCCGAGATCTACGGCAGGGACACCCTGGCCGACATCGAGGCGATGTGTGCCAAGGCCGCGGCCGCGCACGGCGGCACCGTGGACTTCCGGCAGTCCAACCACGAGGGTCAGCTGGTCGACTGGATCCACGAGGCGCGCCTGAACCACTGCGGGATCGTCATCAACCCCGGCGCCTACTCCCACACGTCGGTCGCGATTCTGGACGCACTCAACACCTGCGACGGCATGCCCGTGCTGGAGGTGCACATCTCCAACATCCACCAGCGCGAATCGTTCCGGCACCACTCCTATGTCTCGCTGCGCGCCGACGGCGTGATCGCCGGATGCGGAGTGCAGGGCTACGTCTTCGGTGTGGAGCGGGTTGCCGCCCTGGTGGGCGCGGCCCAGGCCGAGGCGTAGCTACAGCCGGCCCGCCTCCACGATCCGCCGCAGGAAGCGCCGCGTGCGCTCCTGCTGCGGGTCGCCGAAGACCTGCTCGGCGGTGCCGCGCTCCAGCACGACGCCCCCGTCCAGAAAACAAACCTGGTCGGCGACGTCCCGCGCGAAGCCCATCTCGTGCGTCGCCAGCACCATGGTCATGCCGTCCTCCTTGAGATCCCGGACCACCTCCAGCACCTCGCCCACGAGTTCGGGATCGAGCGCCGCCGTGATCTCGTCCAGCAGCAACAGCCGGGGCCGTACGGCAAGCGCCCGCACGATCGCCACACGCTGCTGCTGGCCGCCGCTGAGCCGGTCCGGATAGGCGTCCGCCTTGGCGCCCAGTCCCAGGCGCTCCAGCAACTCCCTGGCCCGTTCCTCGGCCTCCGCGCGGGAGACGCCGTGCACCCGGCGGGGCGCCAGCGTGATGTTGTCCAGCACGGTCATGTGCGGGAAGAGGTTGTACGCCTGGAAGACCACGCCGATCCGGCGCCGCACCGCGTCCTGGTCGACACGGGGATCGGTGATCTCCTCGCCGTCCAGCCAGATCGCACCGTCGTCGATCTCCTCCAGGAGGTTGGCGCAGCGCAGCAGCGTGGACTTGCCCGAGCCGGAGGCGCCGATCAGCGCGGTCACCGTGTGCGGGGCGACCTCCAGACCGACGTCGCGCAGCACGACGGAGCCGCCGAAGGTCTTGCGGACGGACTCCATGCGCAGCACGGGCGCGACTGCGTCGCTCATAGCGATCCTCCCTGGGCCCGCTGCCGGTCCATCCGGGCCGTCACCCAGTCCGTGAACCGGGTCATCGGAATGGTCAGTGCGACGAAGACCAGGCCCGCGACGATGTACGGCGTGTAGTTGAGGCTGCGCTGGGCGATGATGTCGGCCGCCCGCACGGCGTCGACCGCGCCGCCGATCGACACGAGCCCGGTGTCCTTCTGGAGGGACACGAGGTCGTTCAGCAGGGGCGGCACCTGACGCCGTACCGCCTGGGGGAGCACCACGTACCGCAGTGCCTGACGATTGGTCAGGCCCAGCGAGCGGGCCGCCGCGCGCTGCGAGGGGTGCACGGACTCGATGCCGGCGCGGAACACCTCGGCGACATAAGCGGAGTAGGTCAGTGTCAGCGCCGTACCACCGAGCAGGACGGGATCGACGGTCACGCCCTGCAGGCGCAGCGCGGGCACCCCGAAGACCACGATCATCAGGTTGATGATCAGTGGCAGACCGCGGAAGAAGTCCGTGTACGCGGCCGCCAGCACCCGCAGGGGAAAGAACACGGGCCCGGGCAGGGTGCGCGCGATGGCGATCAGCATGCCGAGGACGAGTACCAGCACGCCGCAGATCAGCAGCAGCCGGACGTTGAGCCACAGCCCTTCGAGGACCTTGGGCAAGGCCTCGCGCGCGTACTGCCCGTCGAAGAAGGTCTCCTTGGTGCGCGGCCAGCCGGGCGCGTCGACGACGACCAGGTAGAGGACGACGCCGGTGACCAGGGTCGAGAGGGCCGCGATCGCCGTCGCGCGGCGGGCACGCGCGCGCTTGTGGCGTTCGCGCTCCAGTCGCCGCTCGGACGGGACGTACCCGTCGCGCATGTCGTGCTCGCCGGAGTCCTCCCCGGACTCCTCCTTCGTGACCGTCACTTGAGCACCGGAGCGTCGACGGCGTCGGACAGCCACTGCTGCTCCAGCTTCGCCAGCGTGCCGTCCTTGCGCAGGGCGTCCACGGCCGACGTCACGCACGACGTGAGGCCGCTGCCCTTGTCGAGGACGAGCCCGAACTGCTCGGGCGTACCGCCCTTGTTCTCGAACTGGCCGACGATCTCGGCGTTGGTGACCTGGGCGGAGGTGACGTAGAAGGCGGTCGGCAGATCGGCGACGATCGCGTCCACCTGACCGTTCCTGAGCGCGGAGACAGCCTGGTCGTTCTTGGAGTACGCGGCCGCCTGCTGCGACGGCTTCACCACGTCGCTGATGTAGTCGAGGCTCGTCGTGCCCACCTGGGCGCCCAGCTTGAGGCCCTTCAGGTCCGCGATGCTCGTCGCCTTCGCGGCCTTGCTGCCCTTCAGCGCGATGACGGCCTGGCGCACGTCGTAGTAGCCCGAGGAGAAGTCGACGGCCTTCTTGCGCTCGGCGCTGATCGACACCTGGTTGATGTCGAAGTCGAAGGTCTTCTCGCCGGGCGCGAACGCCTTGTTGAACGGCACGCTCTGCCATACGACCGCGCTCTGGCCGTAACCCAGCTGCCGGGCCACGGCGTAGGCGACCGCCGACTCGAAGCCCTTGCCGTTCGCGGGCTTGTCGTCCTTGAACCAGGGCTCGTACGCCGGTTCGTCCGTCGCGATCGTCAGCTTTCCGGACGTCTTGGTGGCCAGCTTGCCCTTGGCGCAGCTCTTCGCGGCCGAGCCGGAGGGGGAGGCCGACGCCTTCTCCTCCGGCTGCGGAGCGCAGCCGACGGCGGTGGCGAGCAGGGCTACGGTGACGGCGGCTGCCGCACGGCGCAGGACACGAGGGGCTGTGTACATGGCGGGAGATTGGCAGCGAACCCCGCGTTTGTCCAGGTCACGACCATAACTGTCCGCATGCTGGGAACGGGTGTTGCGGTCGTGTGAACGACCCTCAGGGCGCAGGCCATTGGCCTGGGCCGCCGGCCGAGGGCGGGGTTGAAGACCGGCGGCCCTGCCGCAGAGGAGCCGTCACCCTCTGCGGGGTTGCCACCAGTTGACCGCGTGACAGGGCGTGCGGGGAGCGCGTACGCGCCCCCGGCGCGGGCGAAACGTTCACACGGGGCGCGTGGCGAGCACGCGCCCGGCGCTCGGGAGAGGAAAGCACCCGGTGCTCACCACCCGCGCGCGTGCCACTCCGGCAGCTGCGGCCGCTCCGCGCCCAGGGTCGTGTCGTTACCGTGCCCGGGATAGACCCAGGTCTCGTCGGGCAGCACGTCGAAGATCTTCGTCTCCACGTCGTGGATCAGGCTGGCGAAGGCCTTCGGATCCTTGCGCGTGTTGCCGACACCGCCCGGGAAGAGGCAGTCGCCGGTGAAGACGTGCGGGTGGCCGTGCGGGTCGTCGTAGACCAGCGCGATGGAACCCGGAGTGTGCCCGACGAGGTGCCGCGCGGTGAGCTCCACCTGTCCCACCCGGATGACGTCGCCGTCGTCCACGAGGACATCGGTGGGCACGGGGATGCCGGGGGCGTCCTCGCGGCCGGCGTACGTGCGCGCGCCCGTGGCCGCGACGACATCGGCGAGCGCCTGCCAGTGGTCGCCGTGCTGATGCGTGGTGACGACGGACGCGATGCCGTCGTCACCGATCATGCCGAGGAGCGTCTGCGCCTCGTTGGCGGCGTCGATCAGAAGCTGCTCGTCGGTGGCCCGGCAGCGCAGCAGATAAGCGTTGTTGTCCATCGGGCCGACCGCGATCTTCGTGATCATCAGGTCCTTCAGCTCGTGCACATCCGCCGGTCCGCCGACCCTGACCTCTCCGGTGTACGTCATGACGATCAGCCTATAGCGGTGAGGCCCCGCGGACCCTCCGAGACCTACAACGGAGGCAGCTTCGGCAGCGTGCCGTTCGTGGTCAGGCCGGAGCCGTCGCGTCGCCCGGCCAGCCAGCCGAGCAGGTCGGCGGCCGTCCCCTCGACCCCGACCGGTCCGCCCTCCGCCCCGCCGCCCGTGGTCCAGTTCCGGCCATTGCCTGCGCTCAGGCCGGTCGAGGGGACGTCCTTGTGTCCGGCGAAGCGTTCCGCCAGGAAGTCGATCTCCCGGTCCGTGAACTCGGCCGGGAGATCCTCCAGCTCGTAACCGATGCCGAGATCGACGTGGTGCAGTTCGACCTCGACCCACCGCCGGAACGGCACGCGGGACGCCGAGTCGGTGACCCCGTTGCGCAGCTGAACCGTGCGCGACCAGTCCGCCGGCATGTCTCCCACCGCCTGGAAGCGGGCCGCGCTCTCGCGCAGGTCGGCGAGCTGGTCGTCGAGGGGACGCGGGGCGTCACGCTCGATGTCGGCGTCCCGCGCCTCGGCGCTCGCGTACATGGGGCGGCCCTCGAGCACGTTCACGAGTGCGTCCGCGTTGCGGGCGAGGTGGGCGAGGATGTGCCCGCGGGTCCAGCCCGGAAGCCGTGACGGCTCGGCGAGCGACGCGTTGTCCAGCTTGGCGACCGCGGTGAGGAGCCGTTCGGTCGCGTCACGTACACATGCCAGGTCATGAGCGTGATCAATCATGGGCCTGACCCTAGCCCCACCACACGTTCGGGTGAAGGTGGTGAACCTCGGCCGCAAATCGAAAGCACGTGCTATATCGTCGAGGGCGGCGTCGGGCATGCTGGATGGCCGGGGATTGTTATGCAACCGGAGAATCCGACCGGCGTTGTCAGTGGCTCCCCCTAGTCTGAAGAAGCACGGGGGCCCCGCCCCTGTCACTTCTCTCAAGAAAGGTGCGGACCGGCGTGGCCGACCGTCTCATCGTCCGTGGCGCGCGCGAGCACAACCTGAAGAATGTCTCGCTCGACCTGCCGCGTGACTCGCTCATCGTCTTCACGGGCCTGTCCGGGTCGGGCAAGTCCTCTCTGGCCTTCGACACGATCTTCGCCGAGGGCCAGCGCCGGTACGTGGAGTCGCTCTCCTCGTATGCCCGGCAGTTCCTCGGCCAGATGGACAAGCCGGACGTCGACTTCATCGAGGGCCTGTCCCCGGCGGTCTCCATCGACCAGAAGTCGACCTCGCGCAACCCGCGCTCGACGGTCGGCACCATCACCGAGGTCTACGACTACCTGCGGCTGCTCTTCGCGCGCATCGGCAAGCCGCACTGCCCCGAGTGCGGCCGCCCGATCTCCCGCCAGTCGCCGCAGGCCATCGTCGACAGGGTCCTGGAGCTGCCGGAGGGGAGCCGCTTCCAGGTGCTGTCACCGCTCGTGCGCGAGCGCAAGGGCGAGTTCGTCGACCTCTTCGCCGACCTGCAGACCAAGGGTTACTCCCGCGCGCGCGTGGACGGGCAGACCATCCAGCTGTCCGACCCGCCGGCGCTGAAGAAGCAGGAGAAGCACACCATCGAGGTGGTCGTGGACCGCCTCACGGTGAAGGAGTCCGCCAAGCGCCGCCTCACCGACTCCGTGGAGACCGCGCTCGGCCTGTCCGGCGGCATGGTCGTGCTCGACTTCGTCGACCTCCCCGAGGACGACCCCGAGCGCGAGCGCATGTACTCCGAGCACCTGTACTGCCCGTACGACGACCTGTCCTTCGAGGAGCTGGAGCCCCGCTCCTTCTCCTTCAACTCCCCCTTCGGCGCCTGCCCCGACTGCACCGGCATCGGCACGCGCATGGAGGTGGACCCCGAGCTGATCGTCCCGGACGAGGAAAAGACCCTGGACGAGGGCGCCATCCACCCCTGGTCGCACGGGCACACCAAGGACTACTTCGGCCGCCTGATCGGCGCCCTCGCGGACGCGCTCGGCTTCCGCACGGACATCCCGTTCGCGGGCCTGCCTCAGCGCGCGAAGAAGGCCCTGCTCCACGGCCACAAGACCCAGATCGAGGTCCGCTACCGCAACCGGTACGGCCGCGAGCGCGTGTACACCACGCCCTTCGAGGGCGCGGTGCCCTTCGTGAAGCGCCGGCACAGCGAGGCCGAGAGCGACGCCAGCCGCGAGCGCTTCGAGGGCTACATGCGCGAGGTGCCCTGCCCCTCCTGTGAGGGCACGCGCCTGAAGCCGATCGTCCTCGCGGTCACGATCATGGAGAAGTCGATCGCCGAGGTCTCCGCGATGTCGATCAGCGACTGCGCGGACTTCCTGGGCCGGCTGAAGCTGAGCGACCGAGACAAGAAGATCGCCGAGCGAGTGCTGAAGGAGGTCAACGAGCGGCTGCGCTTCCTGGTCGACGTCGGCCTCGACTACCTCTCGCTGAACCGCGCGGCGGGCACTCTCTCCGGCGGCGAGGCCCAGCGCATCCGGCTGGCCACCCAGATCGGCTCCGGCCTCGTCGGCGTCCTGTACGTGCTGGACGAGCCGTCCATCGGCCTGCACCAGCGCGACAACCACCGGCTGATCGAGACCCTGGTCCGGCTGCGGGACATGGGCAACACGCTCATCGTCGTGGAGCACGACGAGGACACCATCAAGGTCGCCGACTGGGTCGTGGACATCGGCCCCGGCGCCGGCGAGCACGGCGGCAAGGTCGTGCACAGCGGCTCCCTCACGGAGTTGCTCGCCAACACCGAGTCGCAGACGGGCGCGTACCTGTCGGGTCGCAAGGCCATCCCTGTGCCGGACATCCGCCGCCCCCGCGACCCGTCCCGTCGGCTGACCGTGCACGGCGCGCGTGAGAACAACCTGCAGGACATCGACGTGTCCTTCCCGCTGGGCGTGTTCACGGCCGTCACGGGCGTCTCCGGCTCCGGCAAGTCGACGCTGGTCAACGACATCCTGTACACGCACCTGGCCCGCGAGCTGAACGGCGCGAGGAACGTCCCGGGACGGCACACGCGCGTGGACGGCGACGACCTGGTCGACAAGGTCGTGCACGTCGACCAGTCGCCGATCGGCCGCACCCCGCGGTCCAACCCGGCGACGTACACCGGCGTCTTCGACCACATCCGCAAGCTGTTCGCCGAGACCACCGAGGCGAAGGTCCGCGGCTACCTGCCCGGTCGCTTCTCCTTCAACGTCAAGGGCGGCCGTTGCGAGAACTGCGCGGGCGACGGCACGATCAAGATCGAGATGAACTTCCTCCCGGACGTCTACGTCCCGTGCGAGGTCTGCCACGGCGCCCGGTACAACCGGGAGACCCTGGAGGTCCACTACAAGGGCAAGTCCATCGCCGACGTGCTGAACATGCCGATCGAGGAGGCCACCGAATTCTTCGAGGCCGTCCCGGCCATCTCCCGGCACCTGGGGACGCTGAAGGACGTCGGCCTCGGCTACGTCCGCCTCGGACAGTCCGCGACCACGCTCTCCGGCGGTGAGGCCCAGCGCGTGAAGCTGGCCAGCGAGCTGCAGAAGCGGTCCACCGGACGCACGGTCTACGTCCTGGACGAGCCGACCACCGGTCTGCACTTCGAGGACATCAGCAAGCTGCTGAAGGTCCTCGGCGGCCTGGTCGACAAGGGCAACACGGTCATCGTCATCGAGCACAACCTCGACGTGATCAAGACCGCCGACTGGGTCGTGGACATGGGTCCGGAGGGCGGCGCGGGCGGTGGCCTCGTGGTCGCCGAGGGCACGCCCGAGGAGGTCGCCGGGGTTCCGGCCAGCCACACCGGTAAGTTCCTGCGCGAGATCCTCGGCGCCGACCGCATCAGCGACGCGGAACCGGTGAAGGCGCCGCGGACCGTCACGGCCAAGAGGACGGCCGCGGCGAAGACGGCGGCGAAGAAGACGGTGACGGCCAAGACCAACAGCACGGCGACCAAGAAGGCCGACGCGGTCACGAAGAAGGCGACGACCGCGAAGAAGTCGACGCGGGCACGCAAGGCCTGACATATCGGCAGAAAAGTGGCGCCCCGCAGGAACTCCCCGCGGGGCGCCACTCGTTCCACTATCAGCCACCCCGGCTCCGAGGTCCGTCAGGTCCCCGGACCACGGGTCCGGCCGCTCCTTGACAACAGCAGAGAGGAAGACAGCAGAGACAAAAGGGGCCGCTCATAGATCACCGAGCTCGGCCGCGAACGGCGGCTCGGCCCCCGCCCGCGAGCAGGTGATCGCCGCCGCGCGTGCCGCGAAGCGCAGCAGCCGCGTCCAGCCCTCCGTCCCGAGGGCGGCCAGCGCTTCCTCCGACAGCGCGTCCAGGGCGGAAAGCCCGTGCAGCAAGGCCGCGTTCACCGTGTCCCCGGCGCCGATGGTGTCCACCACGGCGACCTTCTCACCCGGTACGCAGTACTCCGCGCCGTCCCGGGTGAACGCGGTCAGACCGTCCCCGCCCCGGGTCACCACCACGGCCGCCGGTCCCGCGGCCAGCCACTCGCGCGGGGTGCCGCCCAGCCACTCGGCGTCCTCCGCGGACAGCTTCAGCAGCGTCACCGAGGGCAGCCAGCTCTTGAAACGCGCCCGGTAGGCGTCCGCGTCCGGGATCAGCCCCGCCCGTATGTTGGGGTCGAGCGCGGTGAACAGCCCCTGCCCGGCCGCCGCGCGCATCAGCTCCTCATAGGCGCTCGCCCCCGGTTCCAGGACGAGCGAGCACGTGCCGAAGGACACCGCGCGCGTACCGGCGGGCAGCGCAGTGGGGGCGGTGAACAGACGGTCGGCGGTGCCGTCGACATAGAAGGAGTAGGCGGCCGAGCCACCGTGGTCGATCGTGGCCACCGCCAGCGTCGTCGGCTCCGTCCCGCGCTGCACGCCCGACACGTCCACCCCAGCGCGCCGCAGCCCGTCGAGCAGGGCCTCACCGAAGGCGTCGTGCGACGTCCGGGAGCAGAACGCGGTGCGGGAGCCGAGCCGGCCGAGGGCCACGGCGGTGTTGTACGGGCCGCCGCCGAGCGCCGGCTTCAGGGCCGCGAGGGCGCCGGAGCCCTGCGGTACCAGGTCGATCAGTGCCTCACCGGCGACGACGATCACGAGGCGGTTCCCTTCTGCGACGACGTGGATGATGGGCTGTGCCCGGACTCCTCGGACCCGCCCGACTCCTCGGACCCGCCCGGCTCCTCCGGGCATCCGCAGGACGTGCGATGGACGAACGCGCACGGCAGCCGCACCGTCCGGGTCGGCCGGCGCGGCTCGTCGAGACGGTCCAGGAGCACCCGGACGGCCTGCGCGCCCAACTGCCTGCTGGGCTGGGCGATGGCGGTGAGCCGGGGGGAGAACAGATCGGCCCAGGCGAAGTCGTCGAAGCAGCACAGGGCGATGTCGTCGGGCACGGACAGGCCGCACCGGCGCAGGGCGCGCAGGGCGCCGATGGTCATGGCGTTGTTGGCCGCGACGAGTGCCGTGGGCGGTTCGGGGAGGGCGAGCAGGGCGGCCGTGGCCTGCTCGGCACCGGTGGACTCGGAGTTGCCGGACACCAGGAGCCGTTCATCGAGGTCCAGGCCGGCGGCGCCGAGGGCGTCCCGGTAGCCCGAGACACGCTCACTGGTGATGCTGAGCCCGGGCAGACCCGCGACCAGGCCGATCCTGCGGTGGCCCAGTTCGGCGAGATGGGCGACCAGACGGGCGGTCGGCTCGGCGCTGTCGGCGCAAACCTGGTCGTACCAGGGCGCGTCCTCGTCAGGGGCGGCGTCCGCCCCACCACCCACCATGGAGCCGTCCATCACGTCGGTGTCGATCACCCGGTCCAGGAACACGGTCGGTACGGTGTGGCGGCCCAGATAGCCGACGAGTTCGTGCGGGCGCGCGGAGGGAGCGACGATCATGCCGTCCACCCGGCGCTCATGGAGGAGCTGCACGACCTTGCGTTCGTGCCCGGGGTCGTCGTGCGGGTCCGCGATGAGCAGGCTGTAGCCCGCTTCCAGGGCGGCGGCCTCGACGCCCTGGAGGATCTCCGTGAAGTACGGGTTGCTGATCGCCGACACCGCCAGCCCGATGGAGCGGGTGCGGGAGGTCACCAGGGACCGCGCCAGCGTGTTGGGGGTGTAGCCGAGCGCGTCGATGGCGTCGAGCACGGCCTGGCGGGTGTGGGGCAGCACCGGACGGGTGCCGTTCAGGACGTGAGAGACGGTCGCCACGGAGACCCCGGCGCTCCGCGCGACGTCCGCCATGGTGGGCATCGTGTCTCCCTCCTGCACAGCCCGGGCGAAGTCGTTCCGGGCGGGACGGTATCCCATCGACCGCCCCCGCGTAAACGCTTGCGTAAGCGTTTACGTTGGGCTGCCTCCACAGTGTTCCCAGGAGCGTCCCCGCGCTCCTCACTGCCACACACCGGCCCCTCCCCGCGATCACCGGCCCGCCGCGGGGCCGGGCCTTGTGCCCGGGTATCGTCGCCCTGCACACCCCTTGACCAGTGGAGTCCCAGATGCCCGCCCGACCGTCCGCGAGCCGTCGTACCGTCCTTCGAGGGGCCGCTGTGGCCCCGGTCGCCGGGCTCGGCCTGGCCGCATGCGCGGCACCGGGCCAGGGCAGTTCGGCCGCGGCCACTCCGACCGCGCCGGTGGATCTCGGCGCCGAGAGCGAGGTCGTGAAGGGCGGCGCCAAGCTCTACCGGGACCACAACGTCGTCGTCAGCCGCGACGGGAGCGGCGCGCTGAAGGCCTACAGCACGATCTGCACGCACGCGGGGTGCCCCATCAACAAGCTGCAGGGGACGACCCTGATCTGCCCCTGCCACGGCAGCCAGTTCGACGCCGTGACGGGCAAGGTGGTCGAGTCACCGGCCACCGAGCCCCTGACCGAGCTGCCGGTGAAGACCACGAACGGCAGGATCATCGCCGGCCCGGGCGCCTGAACGGACAGCCACGCTGACACCCTGGGCGCGTGAACGGGGTGTACGGCCGCACGGCACCGCCGCCGGAACCTTGCGTGCCCAGCTCGCGCCGCGCGCCCAGCCCGCCCACCTTCCCACGCCCCAGAGTCCCCGCACCCAGCCCCGCACCCCACGCCAGCGTGCCCGCGCCGGGGTATCACTCCCATTCCCAAGCGATCCCCACGATCCCCGGCCGTATCCGTGGCTCGACCACGTGGACGCAGTGGTGGGGGCCGGTGACCGGCAGTTCGTGGCGGCCGGTGCGGGGGGCCGCCGCCGAGTGCTGGGTGAAGCGATGGCAGCGGGCCGGCAGCGCGGCCTCGTCGAAGCGCACCTGAAGGGCGTACTGGCCGCCGGGCAAGCCGAAGCGGTGGAGGTACTCGCGGCTGGGCCCGGCCGTGCCGTCCTCGATGCCGTAGCGGAAGAGGAAGGTGTCGCCGGCGCTCAGCCGGGTGTCGAAGAGCAGCTCCGCGGCCAGCACGCCGGTGCCCTGGTCCCAGCGGACGCGTCCGGTGCGGCAGTTCTCCAGCGCCCGCACCCGGATGTCGTGCGGGCGGCAGCCGGGGTCGCCGTGGTGCACGGCGACGAAGCGGTCGACACCGTCGCGGTGGGCCCGCACGATGTGGTGGGCCTCGCGGCCGGCCAGCTCGCGCCGGGCGCCGATGCGGAGGCATTCGTGGTGGCCGAGGGTGTGCAGCCCGCCGTCGAGGGACCAGCCCAGCTCGGCCCGGAGCCGGTTCAGGACGTCCGAGGCCTCGATCAGGGAGCGGTAGGAGCGCCCCGCCGGCCTGCCGCCCGCCGCGCGCCCGTCGGCCTCGGCGAGCAGCCGGATCAGTGACTCGTCCGGCAGCTGGAGGATCTCCTCCAGCGCCCGTACGGCCCGCAGCGACTCGGGGCGCTGGGGGCGGCGGGCACCCTGCTGCCAGTAACTCAGGCTGGTGACACCGACCTTGACCCCGTGCCGGGACAGATGGTGCTGGACGCGCTGGAGCGGCAGCCCGCGTGCGGCGATCGCGGCGCGCAGCGCCACATGGAAGGGGCCGCCCCGCAGGGCCGTGTCCAGTTCCGCGGTGGGGAGATGCACGTGCTCAGTGGCATGCCGCATGCCGGGGCGCCTTTCTGTGAGGTGTCGCTACGGCTGGTCAGACCGCCTGCGCTGGTGTGCGGGGCCACCCCCGTGGGCGTCGTGGACGCCCTGGCTGCGCACGCCGCGTCTGTACGCGTGCGTGCACGGCCCCGAGTTCCCCCGCATTGAAGCGTGTTGACCAGGCCCCGACAACACCTCGAACCCGCCACGACCACCCCGGCGAGGCCGCGCCTTCGCGCAGGAGCCCGCGGCCGCTGGCGTCAGGCCCGCCCGAGCCGGCCGATGGGAAGATCGCCGCGTGACGGAGACCTGGACCTTCGACGGTGATCACACGGCCGTGACGGCGGACGCGGCGGTCGCCGTGCTGCGACTGCGGATCGCCGAGGGCCGTCTCGAAACCTGGCTGACCGGCTCCGCCGGGCGCCTGCTGTCCGTGGTGAGCAACACCGAACGCACGCTGGTGATGCTTCTCGACCGGGAGGGCGACCCGGGAGCCCACGCCGTCTCCGTGGGATCCGATGGGGTCAGCGGGGGTTTCCGGTCGGCGAACGGGCAGTGCGACACGTACCCCGACGAGGACACCGTGCCGCTCGACGAGGCGTTCCGGATCGTCCGGCACCTGATCCGTACGGGCCTGCCGCCGGCCGGCACCGCATGGGTTGTGGACGGCTGAGCGGCACGGCCGTGGGCGTTGTCCACAGGCCCGACGCGGTGTCGGTGCTCGCCAGTAGGGTGTGAGACATGGCCGACCCCTCCAGCTACCGCCCCAGGCCGGGTGAGATCCCGGGCTCTCCGGGGGTGTACAGGTTCCGTGACGAGCACCGGCGGGTGATCTACGTCGGAAAGGCGAAAAGCCTGCGCCAGCGCCTGGCGAACTACTTCCAGGACCTGGCGAACCTGCACCCGCGCACCCGGACGATGGTGACCACCGCCGCGTCCGTGGAGTGGACCGTGGTGTCCACGGAGGTCGAGGCACTCCAGCTGGAGTACTCCTGGATCAAGGAGTACGACCCCCGGTTCAACGTCAAGTACCGCGACGACAAGAGCTACCCCTACCTCGCGGTGACGATGAACGAGGAGTTCCCGCGCGTGCAGGTGATGCGCGGTCACAAGAAGAAGGGCGTCCGCTACTTCGGGCCGTACGCCCACGCGTGGGCCATCCGCGACACCGTCGATCTGCTGCTGCGCGTGTTCCCGGTGCGCACCTGCTCGGCCGGCGTGTTCAAGAACGCCGCCCGCACCGGCCGCCCCTGCCTGCTCGGCTACATCGGCAAGTGCTCCGCCCCCTGCGTCGGCCGGATCAGCCCCGAGGACCACCGGGAGCTGGCCGAGGAGTTCAGCGACTTCATGGCCGGACGCACCGGCACCTACCTCCGCCGTCTGGAGAAGCAGATGATGGAGGCGGCCGAGGAGATGGAGTACGAGCGCGCCGCTCGGCTGCGCGACGACATCGAGGCCCTGAAGAAGGCCATGGAGAAGAACGCCGTCGTGCTCGCCGACGCGACGGACGCCGACCTCATCGCCGTCGCCGAGGACGAGCTGGAGGCGGCCGTGCAGATCTTCCATGTGCGCGGCGGCCGGGTGCGCGGCCAGCGCGGCTGGGTCACCGACAAGGTCGAGGAGATCACCACCGGCGCCCTGGTCGAGCACGCCCTGCAGCAGCTCTACGGCGAGGAGACCGGGGACGCCGTCCCCAAGGAGGTCCTGGTCCCGGCGCTGCCCGAGCCCGTCGAGCCGGTCCAGGAGTGGCTGACCGGCCGCCGCGGGGCGAACGTGTCTCTGCGCATCCCGCAGCGCGGCGACAAGAAGGCGCTCATGGAGACCGTGCAGCGCAACGCCCAGCAGGCGCTGGCGCTGCACAAGACCAAGCGCGCCTCCGACCTGACCACGCGCTCGCGCGCCCTGGAGGAGATCGCCGAGGCCCTCGACCTGGACAGCGCCCCGCTGCGCATCGAGTGCTACGACATCTCGCATCTCCAGGGGGACGACGTGGTCGCCTCCATGGTCGTCTTCGAGGACGGCCTGCAGCGCAAGAGCGAGTACCGCCGCTTCCAGATCAAGGGCTTCGCCGGTCAGGACGACGTCCGCTCCATGCACGAGGTGATCACCCGCCGCTTCAAGCGGTACCTCGCGGAGAAGGAGAAGACGGGGGAGTGGGCCGACGGCTCCGGTAGCGAGGACGCCCTCACCGACGGCGACGGCACGCTCACCGGTCCGGACGAGATCACCGACTCCCTCAAGGGCGACGACGGCCGTCCGAAGAAGTTCGCCTATCCGCCCCAGCTCGTCGTGGTCGACGGCGGGCAGCCGCAGGTCGCCGCGGCCCGGCGCGCCCTGGACGAGCTGGGCATCGACGACATCGCCGTCTGTGGCCTCGCCAAGCGCCTGGAGGAGGTCTGGCTGCCCGGCGACGACGACCCGGTGGTCCTGCCCCGCACCAGCGAGGGCCTCTACCTCCTCCAGCGTGTCCGCGACGAGGCCCACCGGTTCGCGATCACCTACCAGCGCACCAAGCGCGCCAAACGCTTCCGGGCCGGCCCCCTGGACGATGTCCCCGGCCTCGGCGAGACCCGCAAACAGGCGCTCATCAAGCATTTCGGCTCGGTGAAGAAGCTGCGGTCCGCCACAATCGAAGAGATCCAGGGGGTGCCCGGGATAGGCCGGAAGACGGCCGAGACCATCGCCGCGGCCCTCGCCCAGGCGGCTCCGGCCGCACCCGCCGTGAACACGGCGACCGGAGAGATCATTGATGACGAGGAACCCGATACGACGGCGGGTTCCACGGGGGAGCCCGTAACCGCGGGCCTCCCGGACGAACGACGGGGGCAGGAGAGATGACGGAGCACGACGCACAGCCCACAGCGGAGCGAGATCGGGCCCACAGTGAAGCGGGGCAGGATCAGCCACACCCCGCGGCGGGTGAGCAGCCCGCGGCCCAGGAAAACGGAGCACAGGTGAGCACGGACGGTACGCCGGCCTCGGGCCCGGAAGCGGCCATCCCCGAGCTGGTGATCATCTCCGGCATGTCCGGAGCGGGACGGTCGACGGCGGCGAAGTGTCTGGAGGACCTCGGCTGGTTCGTGGTGGACAACCTCCCGCCCGCCCTCATCCCCACCATGGTGGAGCTGGGCGCCCGCTCGCAGGGCAACGTGGCGCGGATCGCGGTCGTCGTGGACGTGCGCGGCCGGCGCTTCTTCGACAATCTGCGCGAATCCCTCGCCGACCTCGACACCCGGGGCGTCACCCGGCGGATCGTCTTCCTCGAGTCCTCCGACGAGGCCCTGGTGCGCCGCTTCGAATCGGTGCGCCGCCCGCACCCGCTGCAGGGCGACGGCCGCATCGTGGACGGCATCGCCGCCGAGCGCCAGCTGCTGCGCGAGCTGCGCGGCGACGCCGACCTGGTGATCGACACCTCCAGCCTGAACGTGCACGAGCTGCGCGCCAAGATGGACGCCCGGTTCGCCGGCGAGGAGGAGCCCGAGCTGCGGGCCACCGTGATGTCCTTCGGCTTCAAGTACGGCCTCCCGGTCGACGCCGACCTGGTCGCGGACATGCGGTTCCTGCCCAACCCGCACTGGGTCCCGGAGCTGCGCCCGTTCACCGGCCTGAACGAGGAGGTGTCGGCGTACGTCTTCAACCAGCCCGGTGCGAAGGAGTTCCTCGACCGGTACGCCGAACTGCTGCGGCTCATCGCCGCCGGCTACCGGCGCGAGGGCAAGCGGTATGTGACCATCGCCATCGGCTGTACCGGCGGTAAGCACCGCTCGGTCGCGATGTCGGAGAAGCTCGCCGCGCGCCTCGCGGCCGAGGGCGTGGAGACGGTGGTCGTACACCGGGACATGGGACGGGAATGACGGAACGTACACGGCGGATCGGCATGCTGCGCCGGATGGTGCCGGAGGGGCGCTCCAGCCGTGCCACGGCCGAGGGGGCGCCCCGCCCGGCCGAGGCCCGCGGTGGCCGGCCCCGCCGCCGGGGCGCGCAGCCCAAGGTGGTCGCGCTCGGCGGCGGCATGGGTCTGTCCGCCTCGCTCGCCGCGCTGCGCCGGATCACCGGGGACCTCACCGCCGTCGTCACCGTGGCCGACGACGGCGGCTCCAGCGGCCGGCTCCGTGACGAGCTGGGCGTGCTGCCGCCCGGCGACCTGCGCAAGGCGCTGGCCGCGCTGTGCGGCGACGACGAGTGGGGCCAGACCTGGGCCCGGGTCATCCAGCACCGCTTCCAGTCCAAGGGCGATCTGCACGAGCACGCGGTCGGCAATCTGCTGATCGTCGCCCTGTGGGAGCAGCTCGGCGACCACGTCCAGGCCCTGGACCTGGTCGGCAAGCTGCTCGGCGCGCACGGCCGGGTGCTGCCCATGTCCGCGGTGCCGCTGGAGCTGCAGGCCCTGGTCAGGGGGCACGACCCGGAGCGCCCGGAGGACGTCGACACGGTGCGCGGGCAGGCGAACGTCGCCCTGACGCCCGGCGAGGTCCAGTCGGTGCACCTGGTGCCGAACGACCCGCCGGCGGTGCCCGAGGCGGTGGCGGCGGTCCTGGACGCGGACTGGGTGGTGCTCGGCCCGGGCTCCTGGTTCTCCTCGGTGATCCCGCATCTGCTCGTCCCCGAGCTGCTGGACGCCCTGATGGCGACCAAGGCGCGCAAGGTGCTGTCGCTGAACCTCGCCCCGCAGCCGGGAGAAACCGAGGGCTTCTCCCCGCAGCGTCATTTGGAGGTTTTGGGGCGACACGCCCCTAAACTCGCCCTGGACGTGGTGCTGGCCGACGAGGCCGCCGTGCCCGACCGCGACTCGCTCACCGAGGCCGCCGAGCGGCTGGGAGCCGCGGTCGAGCTGGCGCCGGTGGCCCGGACCGACGGAACACCCCGGCACGACCCGGAGCTGTTGGCCGCCGCGTACGACCGTATTTTTCGGATGCATGGAAGGATCGGCCCATGGCGATGACGGCAGCGGTGAAGGACGAGATCTCCCGGCTTCCCGTCACCCGGACCTGCTGCAGGAAGGCGGAGGTCTCCGCCATTCTGCGGTTCGCCGGCGGCCTTCACCTGGTGAGCGGGCGCATCGTGATCGAGGCGGAGCTGGACACCGCGATGGCGGCCCGCCGGCTCAAGCGGGACATCCTGGAGATCTTCGGCCACAGCTCCGAGCTGATCGTGATGGCGCCCGGCGGGCTGCGCCGCGGCTCGCGCTATGTCGTGCGGGTCGTCGCGGGCGGTGACCAGCTGGCCCGCCAGACGGGGCTTGTGGACGGCCGGGGCCGCCCGATCCGCGGGCTGCCCCCGCAGGTGGTCTCCGGGGCCACGTGCGACGCGGAGGCGGCCTGGCGCGGGGCCTTCCTGGCGCACGGCTCGCTGACCGAGCCCGGCCGTTCCTCCTCTCTGGAGGTGACCTGCCCGGGGCCCGAGGCCGCGCTGGCGCTGGTCGGCGCCGCCCGCCGGCTGTCCATCGCCGCGAAGGCCCGTGAGGTGCGGGGCGTGGACCGGGTGGTGGTCCGCGACGGTGACGCGATCGGCGCGCTGCTGACCAGGCTCGGCGCGCACGAGTCGGTGCTGGCCTGGGAGGAGCGCCGGATGCGCCGTGAGGTGCGGGCCACGGCCAACCGGCTCGCCAACTTCGACGACGCCAACCTGCGCCGCTCGGCCCGGGCCGCCGTGGCCGCCGGTGCCCGGGTGCAGCGGGCGCTGGAGATCCTGGGCGACGAGGTCCCCGAGCACCTCGCGGCCGCCGGACGCCTGCGCATGGAGCACAAGCAGGCCTCCCTGGAGGAGCTGGGCGCGCTCGCCGACCCGCCGCTGACCAAGGACGCGGTCGCGGGCCGAATCCGCCGCCTGCTGGCCATGGCCGACAAGCGCGCCGCCGACCTGGGCATCCCGGGCACGGAGGCCAACCTCAGCGAGGAGCTGGCGGACAACCTGGCCGGCTGACCGGACCACACCAACAGGCCGGTGCCGAAGCCCAGTCGGGGCCTCGGCACCGGCCTGCGCATGCCTGACACACGTTCATTTACGTGGCCGTGAGGCGCTCTTGACTCGATCACTGTCTGACATGAGCCTGGCAATCTGTTCGCCGCTGTGGCGGACCACCGCTAGGGGGGTTCATGAGACACAGAGCGAGATCGATCCTCGCTGTCGGCGCGCTCCTGATCGGCGGAGCGAGCCTCGCACCCGTAGCCCAGGCACAGAGCGGACGTCCGGCGAAGTCCGACCCGGACGCGGTCGAGGTCTTCCGCGCCGATGTCACCAAGGAGCAGATACCCCTGCTTCTCAAGGCCGGCCAGGACGGCGACGAACTCGCCGAGCAGGTCACCGGAAGCGGCAAGTCCCAGATCGAGGTCTACCTCACCGGCCGGCAGGCGGCGAAACTCCGTGAACAGGGCGTCGGCCTCACCGAGCACACCGTCCCGGCCAGGGCGCAGGCGCGCACCGAAAAGGCGTCCCAGGGCGTGTTCCGCCCCTACGGCGGAAGCGGCGGGCTCAAGGAGGAGATCCTCCGCACCGCCCGGGCCAACCCCGGCCTGACCAAGGTCGAGTCCATCGGCAAAACGGTGAACGGCCAGGACATCCTCGCCGTCAAACTGACCACGAACGCCAGGAAGACGAAGGACGGCTCCAAGCCGCCCGTGCTGTACCTGTCCAACCAGCACGCGCGCGAGTGGATCACACCCGAGATGACCCGGCGTCTGATGCACTACTACCTGGACCACTACAAGAGCGACAAGCGCATCCGGCGGATCGTCGACTCCACCGAGCTGTGGTTCGTCATCTCGGCCAACCCCGACGGCTACGACTACACCTTCCAGGACTCCACGACCCGCCTGTGGCGCAAGAACCTGCGGGACGTCAACGGCGACGGTGTCATCGGCACGGGCGACGGCGTCGACCTCAACCGCAACTTCCCCTACAAGTGGGGCTACGACGACGAGGGTTCGTCCCCCGACCCGACCAGCGAGACCTACCGTGGCGCGAGCCCCGCATCCGAGCCCGAGACCAGGGCGCTGGACGGCTTCGAGAAGCGCGTCGGATTCCGCTACGCCGTCAACTACCACTCCGCCGCCGAACTCCTCCTCTACGGCGTCGGCTGGCAGGTCGCCACCCCCACCCCGGACGACGTCCTCTACAAGGCGCTCGCCGGCACCCCGGACAACCCGGCCATCCCCGGCTACCGTTCGCAGGTCTCCTCGGAGCTGTACACCACCAACGGCGAGGCGGACGGGCACGCGTCGAACGTCAACGGCATCGCGATGTTCACCCCGGAGATGTCCACCTGCCAGACCGCCTCGCAGATCGACCCGAACGACGCCTGGAAGCCCGAGGACTGCCGGTCGGTCTTCAACTTCCCCGACGACGAGAAGCTGATCCGCCAGGAGTTCGAAAAGAACATCCCGTTCGCGCTCTCTGTCGCCGAGACCGCCGTACACCCGGACCGGCCGGTCTCCTCGGTCGGGCTGAGCGCCGCCGACTTCACCCCGGCCACGTTCCGCACGTCGTACGCCCGGGGTGCGGACCAGGAGGTCTCCGTCGTCGTCCGCAAGGCGATCCGCGACAAGGAGCTGAAGTACCGCGTCAACGGCGGCCGTACGCACGAACAGGCGCTCCGGCGCTGGAAGGGCGGCGAGACCTACGGCGGCCGGGACGACCTGTACTTCGACGAGTACCGGGCCGAGGTGCGGGGCGGCGCGCCGGGCGACAAGGTCGAGGTGTGGTTCACCGGCGAGACGAAGGGCGGCAGGAAGGCCTCCAGCTCGCACTTCACGTACACCGTCGCCGAGCGGCCGAAGGCCGACACGCTCGTCGTCGCCGAGGAGGGCGCGGCGGCCACGCAGGCGCAGAAGTACGCGGACGCGGTGAAGGCGGCCGGGCACCGGGCGATCGTGTGGGACGCCGCCACACAGGGCGCCCCGGACGCGCTCGGCGTGCTGAAGCACTTCCGGACGGTCGTGCACTACTCGGGCGCGAACGGACCCGGCAACGCCACGCAGCTCCAGCTGCGCGCCTACCTCAACGAGGGCGGCCGGCTGATCGAGGCCGGTGAGCTGGCCGGCGGCAGCGTCGACCTCGGCGACGGCACCCTCTCGGACGACTTCAGCCAGTACTACCTGGGCGCCTACAGCCGTACGTCGACCAAGGGAGCCACCGGCTTCACCGGCTCCGGCGCCCTGGACGGCTACACCGGCGCCCTCGGCGACGCGCCCGGCAATCCGCTGGACGAGGCGGGCACCTACGGCGTCACCTCCGAGGAGCTTCCGGTGTCGGCGTACCCGCAGTTCAAGAGCGCGGGCGCGGGCCGGTTCGCCGGGACGGCCAGCCCCTACGGGCCGTACGCCGGCTCGTACATGGCCGCCGCCGTGCACACCGACGACGCCTACAAGCGCCTCACCCGCACCATCGACCTCACGGGTGTCGGCGCCGCCGACAAGCCGGCCCTCACCACCCGGCTGTTGTGGGACACCGAGCCGGGCTACGACCACGCGGTGATCGAGGCGCACACCGTGGGCGCCGACGACTGGACCACGCTGCCGGAGGCCTCGGGCGCCACGAAGACGGCCGTGCCGGCGGACTGCGGGCAGGGGTTCCTGATCGCCGAGCATCCGTGGCTGAAACACTATCTGACGCTCGCGGACAACGCCTGCACCGCGACCGGCACGACCGGCTCCTGGAACAGCCTCACCGGCAGCTCCGGCGGCTGGCAGCAGGTCACCTTCGACCTGAGCGCCTACGCCGGGAAGTCCGTCGAGGTCTCGATCTCCTACGTCACCGACCCAGGCACCGGCGGACACGGCGTGCTCGCGGACGACGCCTCGCTCGTCGTGGGCGGGTCGGCGAAGGAGACGGAGGGATTCGAGTCGTCGCTGGGCGCCTGGCACGTGGCCGGACCGCCCGCGGGCAGCCCGCCGCTACTGAAGGACTGGGCGCGCTCCGGCGCGTTGTTCCAGACGTACGGAGCGGTCACCACGGACGACACCGTGCTGCTGGGTTTCGGCCTGGAGCAGGTGCCGTCGGCGGCCGACCGGGCGGTTCTGGTGAGGAAGGCGTTCGCGGCGCTCGGCGGGTGAGGGCCGCCACGTTGACAAGTCCCGCTCGCCTTGTTCCAACAGGTGAGCGGGAGCCCTCTCAACGGTGCGCGGAGGGGGCCCTGATCAAGTGAGCCGACCCGCTCACGAACGAGTGAAGACGACGCAAAAACCGCCCGGCATTCCGTACTAAATACGAGTGAATCCACTGCCGTTCCGGCACGGTCCGTACCCCTACTGACGGGTACGGAACGCCTGCCCGTGTATGGGCCATCTCGATGTCACCCCGGGGCCCGCAGAGAGGTAGGGTCGGTGGTGGTCGGGGACATCCCAAACAGAGCTCGCCGGCACCGCATGGCCGGCGTACCAACGAGGAGATCGGTTCGTGACGATCCGCGTAGGCATCAACGGCTTCGGCCGCATCGGGCGTAACTACTTCCGCGCGCTGCTGGAGCAGGGGGCGGACATCGAGGTTGTGGCTGTCAACGACCTGGGTGACACCGCGACCACCGCTCACCTGCTCAAGTACGACACGATCCTGGGTCGCCTCAAGCAGGAGGTCTCCCACACCGCCGACACCATCACCGTGGACGGCCACACCATCAAGGTGCTCTCCGAGCGCAACCCGGCCGACATCCCGTGGGGCGAGCTCGGCGTCGACATCGTCATCGAGTCGACCGGCATCTTCACCAAGAAGGAAGACGCCGCCAAGCACCTCGCCGGCGGCGCCAAGAAGGTCCTCATCTCGGCCCCGGCCAAGGACGAGGACATCACCATCGTGATGGGCGTCAACCAGGACAAGTACGACCCGGCGAACCACCACGTCATCTCCAACGCCTCCTGCACCACCAACTGTGTGGCGCCGATGGCGAAGGTCCTCGACGAGAACTTCGGCATCGTCAAGGGTCTGATGACCACGGTGCACGCGTACACGAACGACCAGCGCATCCTGGACTTCCCGCACAAGGACCTGCGCCGCGCCCGTGCCGCCGCCGAGAACATCATCCCGACCACCACCGGTGCCGCGAAGGCCACCGCCCTGGTCCTCCCGCAGCTCAAGGGCAAGCTGGACGGCATCGCCATGCGCGTCCCGGTCCCGACCGGCTCGGTCACCGACCTCGTGGTCGAACTGTCCCGCGAGGTCACCAAGGAAGAGGTCAACGCCGCCTTCCAGAAGGCCGCAGAGGGCGAGCTGAAGGGCCTCCTCGACTACACCGAGGACCAGATCGTCTCCTCCGACATCGTCAACGCCCCGGCGTCCTGCACCTTCGACTCCTCCCTGACCATGGTCCAGGAGGGCAAGAACGTGAAGGTCATCGGTTGGTACGACAACGAGTGGGGCTACTCCAACCGCCTCGTCGACCTCACGGTCTTCGTCGGCAACCAGCTCTGATCGCCGCGAACAGCGGCAGCAGGACCTTGAAGTGAGAGCAGGGCTCGGGCAGCGCACCGCCGCGCTGTCCGGGCCCTGTCTCGCGTACGGACCACGTCCTTTTACGATCAGGTGCACCACGAGCCCTCCTTTGGAGTCCACTCAATGAAGACGATCGACGAACTTCTCGCCGCCGGCGTGAGCGGCAAGCGGGTCTTCGTCCGCGCCGACCTCAACGTGCCGCTGGAGAGCGGCACCATCACCGACGACGGCCGGATCCGCGCCGTGCTGCCCACCGTCAAGGCCCTCGCGGACGCGGGCGCCAAGGTGGTCGTCGCCTCGCACCTGGGCCGCCCCAAGGGCGCCCCGGACCCCGCCTTCTCCCTCGCGCCGGCCGCCTCCCGCCTGGGTGAACTCCTCGGCTCCGCCGTGGCCTTCGCGACCGACACCGTGAGCCAGTCCGCCCAGGACGCGGTCGCCGGCCTGAGGGACGGCCAGGTCGCCGTCCTGGAGAACCTCCGCTTCAACCCCGGCGAGACCAGCAAGGACGACGCCGAGCGCGGCGCCTTCGCCGACCGGCTCGCCGCCCTCGCCGACGTCTACGTCGGGGACGGCTTCGGCGCCGTGCACCGCAAGCACGCCTCCGTGTACGACCTCCCGGCCAGGCTGCCGCACTACGCCGGCTACCTCATCGCCACCGAGGTCGGCGTCCTGAAGCAGCTCACCGAGGACGTCAAGCGCCCGTACGTCGTCGCGCTCGGCGGCGCCAAGGTCTCCGACAAGCTCGCCGTCATCGACCAGCTGCTCGGCAAGGCCGACCGCCTGCTCATCGGCGGCGGCATGGCCTACACCTTCCTCAAGGCCAAGGGCTACGAGGTCGGCATCTCCCTCCTGCAGGAGGACCAGATCCCGACCGTCACGGAGTACATGGAGCGCGCCGAGAAGCAGGGCGTCGAGCTGGTGCTCCCCGTCGACGTCCTGGTCTCCCGGGAGTTCCCGGACCTGAAGACCAAGGCGCCGGCCGACTACGACGTGGTCGACGCGGACAAGATCCCCGCCGACCAGGAGGGCCTGGACATCGGCCCGAAGACCCGAGAGCTGTACGCCTCGAAGCTCACCGACGCCGCGACCGTGTTCTGGAACGGTCCCATGGGCGTCTTCGAGCACCCCGACTACGCCGGGGGCACCCGGGCCGTCGCCCAGGCCCTCGTCGACTCGGACGGCTTCACCGTCGTCGGCGGTGGTGACTCCGCCGCGGCCGTGCGTACGCTCGGCTTCGACGAGAACGCATTCGGCCACATCTCGACCGGTGGCGGCGCCTCCCTCGAATACCTCGAGGGCAAGACGCTCCCCGGCCTCGCCGCACTGGAGGACTGACCTCGATGAGCACGCGCACGCCGCTGATGGCGGGCAACTGGAAGATGAACCTCAACCACCTTGAGGCCATCGCGCACGTCCAGAAGCTCGCCTTCGCCCTGGCCGACAAGGACTACGAGGCCGTCGAGGTCGCCGTCCTGCCGCCCTTCACCGACCTGCGCTCGGTGCAGACTCTGGTCGACGGTGACAAGCTCAAGATCAAGTACGGTGCCCAGGACATCTCGCAGCACGACTCCGGCGCCTACACCGGCGAGATCTCGGGTCCGATGCTGGCCAAGCTGAAGTGCACGTACGTTGTCATCGGCCACTCCGAGCGCCGCCAGTACCACAACGAGACCGACGAGCTCGTGAACGCCAAGGTCAAGGCCGCCTACAAGCACGGCCTGACCCCGATCCTGTGCGTCGGCGAGGAACTGGACGTCCGCGAGGCGGGCAACCACGTCGGCCACACCCTCACCCAGGTCGAGGGCGGTCTGAAGGACCTCCCGGCCGAGCAGGCCGAGACCATCGTGATCGCCTACGAGCCGGTGTGGGCCATCGGCACCGGCAAGGTCTGCGGCGCCGAGGACGCCCAGGAGGTCTGCGCCGCCATCCGCGCCAAGATCGCCGAGCTGTACTCGCAGGACGTGGCCGACAAGGTCCGCGTCCAGTACGGCGGCTCCGTGAAGGCCGGCAACGTCGCCGAGATCATGGCGCAGGCCGACATCGACGGCGCCCTGGTCGGGGGCGCCTCGCTGGACGCCGACGAGTTCGTCAAGATCGTGCGCTTCCGCGATCAGTGACACACGCCGCGAGTAGGCGGTAGCGGCGATACGTCGTACTCTTGCGGGGGCACAGCCGACGTGCTGTGCCCCCGTCGTCCATCCGAATCCGAGGAAGTTGGTCCAGCCGTGGTTTTGGGGTTCTCGATCGCCCTGATCGTCTTCAGCCTGCTGCTGATGCTGCTGGTGCTGATGCACAAGGGGAAGGGCGGCGGCCTCTCCGACATGTTCGGTGGCGGCATGCAGTCCTCCGTCGGCGGCTCCTCGGTCGCCGAGCGCAACCTGGACCGGATCACCATCGTGGTCGGCCTGCTGTGGTTCGCGTGCATCATCGTCCTCGGCATCCTGGTGAAGACGAACAGCTGACGCACCCGCGCAGCACACACATCACGCATATTCGGTACGTAAGGCCCCATGTTCGGTACGCGCTCCTGGGCGCGGCCTATCATGGGGCTTGCGTCTGGATGTGGGGCTGGTAACTCCAATGACTGGACGCGCGTTGGGCCTTACGTAGACTGAGGCGCTCGCGGCGAAGCGGAACGCCGACTCGCTTCGCGGCACCATCACGCAGGGAGTTACGACCGTGGCAAGTGGCAACGCGATCCGAGGAAGCCGGGTCGGGGCGGGGCCGATGGGCGAGGCCGAGCGCGGCGAGTCCGCGCCGCGGCTGCGCGTCTCCTTCTGGTGCTCCAACGGGCACGAGACGCAGCCGAGCTTCGCCAGCGACGCGCAGGTCCCCGACACCTGGGACTGCCCGCGCTGCGGCTTCCCGGCCGGGCAGGACCGGGACAACCCGCCGGACCCGCCGCGCACCGAGCCGTACAAGACGCACCTCGCGTACGTACGGGAGCGGCGCAGCGACGCGGACGGCGAGGCGATCCTCGCCGAGGCGCTCGCCAAACTGCGGGGCGAGATCTAGGAGTTGAGACCGGCCGGGTGCCTTCGGGTGTCCGGCCGGAGCCGTATCGCTCCGCACCGGCCGACCGATTGTCAGTGGTGCCCTCTACGGTTTTCGTGCAGGCGAGAACTGGGCGGGGGGAGTTCCGGCAGTGGTCGAGGCGGGGGAGAGGCACGCGCCGGCGTGGCGCGGGGGCTTCGGACGGCTGTGGACGGCTGCGGTGGTCTCCCGGTTCGGGGACGCCCTGCGCGCGGCCGCGCTCCCGCTGCTCGCGGCGTCGCTGACCGACCGGCCGCTGCTCATCGCCTCGGTCACCGCGTGTGGTTATCTGCCCTGGATCGTCTGCGGGCTGCTCGGCGGCGCGGTCGCCGACCGTGTCGACCAGCGGCGCGCGATGTGGGCCGTCGACGCCGTGCGCGGGCTGCTCATGGGTCTATTCGCGGTGGCCGTCGCCTGGGGGTACGCCTCGATCGCGCTGCTCATCGCCCTGGCCTTCACCCTGACCACCCTCCAGACGCTGTTCGACAACGCGGCCACGGCCCTGTTGCCGGCCCTGGTGGAGGGGCAGGCGCTCGGCAGTGCCAACGCCCGGCTGATGACCGGCCAGAAGATCGCCGGCGGCCTGCTGGGCGCGCCCGTCGTGCCGGTGCTGATCGCCGCCGGAGCGGCCGTCCCCTTCGCGGCCGACTCCGCCACCTTCCTCGTGGCCGCCGCACTGGTCGCCTCCCTGCGGACCGAAGCACCCGAGCGCGCGGCCGGAGCGGCGGGCGGCGGCCTGCGCCGGGAGATCGCCGCCGGCCTGCGCACCCTGTGGCACGACCGGACGCTGCGCGGGCTGTGCGCCGCCACGGCGCTGTGCAACATCGGCATGGGCGCCCTGATCGCCACCCTGGTGATCCTGGTGACCGGCTGGCTGCACGCGGGCACGGCCGGATACGCGGCGGCGACGACCGCGTACACCCTCGGCGGTCTGGCCGGCGGAGCGCTCAACCGGTGGGTCACCGCCCGGCTCGGCCCCCTGCGGACCGTACTGCTCGCCGGCGCCGTGCAGATCGGCGCGCTCGTCGTCATGGGTTCGGTGCGCAGCCTGACCGCTCTGGTGGCCGCCCTCGCGGTGTTCGGCTGCATGGGCATGCTCTGGAACGTCAACACCACGACACTGATGCAGCAGCGCACCCCCGCCGGGCTGCTCGGCCGGGTCAGCTCCGCCTTCCGCACCCTCGCCGTCGCCGGAGCCCCGGTGGGCGCCCTGCTCGGCGGCGTCGTGGCCACAGCCTGGGGCCGCAACACGCCGGCCCTGCTGACAGCGGCCTTCTTCGTCCTGTCCGTCACCGCGCTGAGACCGGCCCGCAAGCCGGACGTACCTGTTGTTGCGCCGCAGGACGACGTCACGACGGCTCGTGCCGCGCGCTGATCAAATAGGTTGGAACAGCTGGGACAGGCACGAAAGAAGGCGGAAGTCGGAAATGAACGCAGACGGCCGTACCAGGCTCAACCAGACGCCCGAATGGACCGCTCTCGCCAAGCACCGGGAGGAGCTGGCCGACACCCATCTCAGGGACCTGTTCGCCGACGACCCCGGTCGCGGTGAGGGGTACACGCTCCAGGTCGGCGATCTGTACCTCGACTACTCGAAGCACCTGGTCACCGACGAGACGCTGCGGTTGCTGCGCGAGCTGGCCGCCGCCACGGACGTGTTCGGGCTCAGGGACGCCATGTTCCGCGGCGAGAAGATCAACGTCACCGAGAACCGTGCGGTCCTGCACACGGCGCTGCGCGCCCCGCGTGAGGCGGTGATCGAGGTCGACGGGGAGAACGTCGTGCCGAAGGTGCACGCCGTCCTCGACAAGATGAGTGACTTCGCCGGCCGCGTCCGCTCCGGCGCCTGGACCGGCCACACCGGCAAGCGCATCAGGAACGTGATCAACGTCGGCATCGGCGGCTCCGACCTCGGCCCCGCGATGGCCTACGAGGTGCTGCGCAGCTTCACCGACCGCGCCCTGACGGTCCGCTTCGTCTCGAACGTGGACGGCGCCGACCTGCACGAGGCCACCCGGGACCTGGACCCGGCCGAGACGCTGTTCATCATCGCCTCCAAGACCTTCACCACCATCGAGACCATCACCAACGCCACCTCCGCGCGGACGTGGCTGCTGGACGCGCTCGGCGACCAGTCGGCGGTCGCCAAGCACTTCGTGGCGCTGTCCACGAACGCGGAGAAGGTCACCGAGTTCGGCATCGACCCGGACAACATGTTCGAGTTCTGGGACTGGGTCGGCGGGCGTTACTCGTACGACTCCGCGATCGGCCTGTCCCTGATGATCGCCATCGGCCCGGAGCGGTTCCGGGAGATGCTCGACGGCTTCCGGCTGGTCGACGACCACTTCCGCACCGCACCCGCCGAGGCCAACGCGCCTTTGCTTCTCGGCCTGTTGGGCATCTGGTACGGCAACTTCCACGACGCCCAGTCGCACGCCGTCCTGCCCTACAGCCACTACCTGTCGAGGTTCACCGCCTATCTCCAGCAGCTGGACATGGAGTCCAACGGCAAGTCGGTGCAGCGCGACGGCCGGCCGGTGGAGTGGCAGACCGGGCCGGTGGTGTGGGGCACGCCGGGCACCAACGGCCAGCACGCTTACTACCAGTTGATCCACCAGGGCACCAAGCTGATCCCGGCGGACTTCATCGGCTTCGCCGAGCCGGTGGGCGAGCTGAGCGAGGAACTCAAGGCGCAGCACGACCTGTTGATGGCCAACTTCTTCGCCCAGACCCAGGCGCTCGCCTTCGGCAAGAGTGCCGAGGAGGTCCGCGCGGAGGGCGTCCCCGAGGAGCTGGTCTCGCACAAGGCCTTCCGGGGCAACCGGCCGACGACGACCATCCTGGCGAAGGAACTCACCCCGTCCGTGCTCGGCCAGCTGATCGCGCTCTACGAGCACAAGGTGTTCGTGCAGGGCGCGGTGTGGAACATCGACTCCTTCGACCAGTGGGGCGTGGAGCTGGGCAAGGTCCTCGCCAAGCGCGTCGAGCCGGCGCTCACCGAGGGGGCGGAGGTCTCCGGCCTCGACGCCTCCACCGAGGCGCTGGTCGGCAGATACCGGGAGCTGCGCGGCCGGAGCTGATCCGCCCGCCGAGCCGGCGCGGCGACTTTTTCTGTGCGTTCTCTTTGCACATCCCTTAAGGTTCGGGGGATCTTCAGGGGAGGAAGCGCATGGTGCACAGAGGGTTCGTCGCGGCGGTCGCGGCGGCCGTCATCGTGGTGTCGGCGGCCGGGTGCGGCAGCGGACACCAGTCGGCGGAGTCCAAGGACGGCCGGGCCACGAGCACGGCCGCGTCGGCCTACTCCGGGCTGTCGGCCGTTCCGGAGCGGCTGGGCGAGGACGGGACGACCATCACGGTCGGGGACCCGGCCGCCCCGGTGACCGTGCACCTGTACGAGGACCCGCGGTGCCCGGTGTGCAAGGAGTTCGAGACCACCGGTGGCGCCCCGCAGTTGCGCGCGGCGACCGTCCGGCGGGAGGCGAGGACCGAGTACACCCTCGCCTCCTTCCTCGACGACCGGCTCACCGGCTCCGGCTCCCGCAAGGCGGTCAACGCCCTGCGGGCCGCGCTGGACAAGGGCAAGTTCGCCGAATACCACGACGTCCTCTACGCCCACCAGCCCGCCGAGAGCGTCGACGGGTTCACCGACGCGTATCTGCTCAAGCTGGCGGGCCGGGTCCCCGGACTGCGCGGGCCGGACTTCGACTCGGCCGTGAAGACCATGAAGTACCGCTCGTTCGTGACCCGGTCGGAGAAGGCGTACGAGGAAGCGGGCGGAGCGCAGGACCCCCAGGGCCCCGGCACCCCCACCGCCGAGATCGACGGCATACGCGTCCCCGCCGAGTACAACGGCGTGCTGTTCGACGGCGATGTGTTCTCCGGGCTGCTCGCGAAGATCCGGGAGAACCCCGACGTGGGGCAGGACGCCGGCTGACCCGTCCCGCCGGCTGGTCCCTGCCACGCGGTCGCCTGAGCCGGGGGCTCAGGCCACCGCGCTCAGTGTGTCCGCGAGGCGGCTGCGGGCCGCGCGGGCCGCGGGCAGTGCGGCGAGGCCCGCCGCCCCGAGCACGGCCGCCGCGCCCAGCGCGAGCAGCAGCGCGGGCGAGGGGGACTGAGCGATCCCGGCGCCGATACCGCTGGAGCTGCCCTGGGCGTCGATCAGCCGGCGGCCCAGCGGCAGCCCCAGCGCCGTGGCGGCGATCATCGCGGCCAGGGCCGTACAGCTCGTCGCCGTGACGGTGATCGCGGTGATCTGCCGTGGCGACATGCCGATCGCCTTCAGCGCCAGCACGTCCCGCTCGCCCTCGCGGACGCTGCCGCCGATGGCGGTGAGCAGTTCGACCAGCCCGATCAGGGCCAGCACGGCGATCAGCCCGGCGACGACTCCGCGCAGCGGGGACAGGCCGTCGGCCGGGTTCGTCACCGTGTGCACGTCGAGATGGCCCCGGCCGGCCCGGGCCAGCGCGGCGGCCACGTGCTGCGGGTCGGTGCCGGGACGCAGCCGCAGTTCGTAGAAGGCGGGGGTCAGCGCGGGGTCGTTCTCGCGGAGGGTGTCCAGGGAGGTGGTCACCACCCGGCCGGCGTTCTGCGGTTCGATGCTGCGGCCCACGATGTGCAGGATCTGCGGCCGGTCGCCCACCGTCATGCGCACCCAGTCGCCGACCCGGGCGTGCAGCAGGTCCAGCAGGCCCTGGCCGGCCACCGCCTCGTCGGGTCCGCGTGCGGCCCGGCCCTCGGCGAGGGCGTAGGGGTAGGGCTCGGCGCGGGTGCCGACGCCGCGCAAAGCGATGGTGCCGGTCTGACCGGGGACCAGCGCGGCGACCTCGACGCCCGGATAGGCGGCGGCGACCCGGTGATCGCCGGTGAGCCACGACCGTACGGCGGATGTGTCCATGGCACCGTCGGAACGGACCGTCAGGGCCGTCGGCACACCCATGCGGGCCGGCCTGCTGTGGAAGCGGTCGATCGTGGTCCAGGCGCTGAGCGCCACCACGATCAGCAGCAGCGGCAGCGTCAGCCGGGCCACGGTGGCCAGCGACCGGCCGCGACCCGCGAACGCCTTGTGGCAGCCGAGGACCAGCGCGGCCGGCAGCCGCAGCCCGAGCGCCCGCCGGGCGAGGCCGGTCAGCCGTCCGCCGGCCGTCGTGGCCGGGCGCGGCACCGGGACCGGCGGCACCCGCCCGGCCCGCCACGCCGCGAGCCCCGTGGTCAGGCCGATGAACAGCACCGCGCCCACGGGCACCACGAACAGCGCCACGGTGTGCCCCGGTAGCCCCTGCCACACGCCCACGGCGTCACCTAGCCGGCCGGGGATCCGGCTGCCCAGGGTCTTGGTGAGCGCCGCGGCGGCCACCGTGCCGAGCAGCGCGTACGTCAGATGCTGGAGCAGGAAGACCCGCACGACCTGGCCGGGGGTGAAGCCGATCGCCTTCAGCACCGAGATGTCCCGCAGATGGCCGCGGATGCGGGTGGCGATCGCCCCGTGCACCGCGAACCCCGCGGCGATCAGGGCGCCGAGACCGAACAGGCCGAGCACCTGGCCGAGCAGCCGGTTGTCGCCCTGGGCCGCGGAGCGCGCCTGCTGCCAGGTGGAGACCTCGCCGACCGCGCCCGCGCCCAGCACCGTGACGGCACGCTGCACCGCGTAGTCCGTGTCGGCCGGGTCGGCGAGGCGCAGCCCGATGACCTGGCCGCCGGGAGCGCGAACGGCGGAGGGCAGGGCCCACACCAGCCCCGGCTGCTCGCCCGCGCTGTAGCGGGGCTCGGCGCTGTCCGCGATGCCCTCGACGGTCAGGGTGCGGGCCGTACCGGGCAGCGTGAGGGTGTCCCCGGGCTCGGCCAGCAACGCCCTGGCCAGGCTGCTCTCCAGCACCACGCCGTCCGGTTCGGCCGCCTGAAGCCAGTGCCCGGCGGTGAGCAGCGGCCGGCCGACGGAGGGCGGCTCCGGCGTGCCGCGCAGCTCCACGGAGGCGCGGGTGCCGCGTACGGCGACAGTGACGGACTCGGTGCGGTAGGGGCCGGCCACGGACTCGACGCCGCCCAGCCGGGCCAGATCGCGGGCGTCGGCCGAGGGCACGGTGTGGATCCACACGTGCGCCCCCCGGGCCTGTGTGAAGACGCGCTGCCAGGGGTTGGTCGCGTACCCGAACAGGGCGGTGGCCAGCAGTAGCGAGACGACGATCCCGGCGGTGGCCAGCACGAGGAACAGCGCCTCGCCCCGGTGGGTGCGCAGGTCCGAGTGCGCCCAGCGCAGGGTGGCTCGTACGTCCCGCAGATCCAGCACGGTCAGTCCCTCAACTCCAGCACACCCAAGATGCCGCCGCGCCGGGGCGGCGGGGTGCCGTCCAGGGTGGCGTCGTCGGCTATCCGGCCGTCGAAGAAGCTGATCACGCGGTCGGCGGCGCTCGCCAGCCGGGCGTCGTGCGTGACCAGCACGATCGTCTGCCCGCGTCCGTGGAAGCGGGACAGCAGCCGCATGACCTCGTGGGTGCCCTTGCTGTCCAGGCTGCCGGCGGGCTCGTCGGCCAGCAGCAGCGGCGGATGGTTGACCAGGGCCCGGGCCAGCGCGACCCGCTGCTGTTCACCGCCGGACAACTCGCCCGGCATGCTGCGCTCCTTGCCCTCGAGCCCCAGCTCGGCCAGCAGTTCCTCCCGCTCGGCGCGGGCCTTCCTCGGCGGAACCCCGGCGAGCAGGGCGGGCAGCTCGACGTTGTCGGCGACCGACAGGTTCGACACCAGGTTGAAGAACTGGAAGACGATCCCGATGGCCTTGCGGCGCTCCACCGCCCAGCGCGCCTCGCCGAAGGAGTCCGTGCACCGGCCGTCCAGCCAGATGCTGCCCTCGTCGGGGCGCTGCAGTCCGCCGAGCAGATGCAGCAGCGTGGACTTGCCGGCGCCGGAGGGGCCGGTGATCGCCACGAACTCGCCCCGCGCCACGGACAGGTCGACCCCGCGGACGGCGTGTGCCGGGGCACCCTCGCCGTGGTGGGTCTTGACCAGACCCTCGGCGCGCAGCACCGGAGTAGCGTCCTCGCTCATTCCAGTTCCTCCTGGCACCGCTCCAGCCAGTCGAGATCGGCCTGCAGATGCAGCATCGCGCCCTCGATGAGCAGATGGGCGATGCGGTTGTCCCGGTTCTCGGCCGCGGCCAGCTTCGACAGGTTGCGCATGGTGTTGAGGTACTGGCGCCGCTGCCGGTTGATGAGGGCGATCTGGTCGGCGAGGCCGGTCTGCGGGGCGAGGGCGAGCTTCATGAAGAACTCGTCCCGCACCCGCGGCTCGTCCTCGGTCTCCTCGAACCAGGCGTGCAGCGCCTCCCGCCCGGCGTCCGTGAGGTGGTAGACCTTCTTGTTGGGCCGGCTGGACTGCTCGACGTCCTCGCCCTCGATCAGTCCCGACTTCTCGAGGCGGCCGAGGGTGACGTAGATCTGGCCGACGTTGGGCTGAGGGTACGCGGAGCCCAGCACTTGCTCAAGGTCCTGCTTCAGCTCGTAGCCGTGGGCCGGGCCGCGGGCGAGGAGTGCCAGGAGGGGCAGGCGCACTCGTGCTGTCCTCCTGTCTGCTCAATGTGCTCCAGGCCCTAGTATCGCCCATACCTAACAGGTATACATGGCCTCTGACTCCCGGGCGAGGACGCCCGGAGCCGTGTGTACGTGTTCAGGGAGGAACCTATGCGGTGGATACGCGCCGCCGGTAGGGGCCTCCTCGTTCTCGTCGTCATCCTCACCGGGTACGTCGCCTCCGGCGCCCGTGCCGACGAGGGCACGGGCGACGGCCGCGGCCCGCTCACCCTGGCCACCGCCGGCGACCTCACCGGCTATCTCGCCCCGCTGCTCCAGGGCTGGAACCGCACCCATCCCGGCGAGAAGGTCACCCTCGTCGAGCTGCCCGACTCCGCCGACGAGACCCACGCGCAGATGACCACCGACCTGCGCGGCGGCGACCGGGGCCGGTTCGACGTCCTCAACATCGACGTCAACTGGACCTCGGAGTTCGCGGCGGCCGGCTGGATCCGCCCGCTGCCGCCGGACCGCTTCCCGCTGAAGAGCTTCCTGCCGCCGGTCGTCGACACGGCCACCTACGACGGTCGGCTGTACGCGGTGCCGTACGTCACGAATGCCGGACTTCTCCTCTATCGCAAGGACATCCTCGCCAAGGAGGGCGTGCCGCCGCCGCGCACCTGGGCCGAGCTGGAGCACGACGCGAAGACCATCGCGCCGAAGTACGGACTCGGCGGCTACACGGGCCAGTTCCTGCCCTACGAGGGCCTCACCGTGAACGCGGCCGAGGCCGTGTACTCGGCGGGCGGCACGATCCTCGGCGACGAGGGCACCCGGGTCACCGTCGACTCCTCCGCCGCCCGCGAGGGCATCGGCTTCCTCGCCCGCGGCGTCCGCGAGGGCTGGATACCGAAGGCGGCGCTGACGTACAAGGAGGAGGAGTCCAAACAGGCCTTCCAGGACGGCAGGCTGCTCTTCCTGCGCAACTGGCCCTACGCCTACGCCGTCGCCTCCGCCAGGGGATCCAAGGTCGCCGGAAAGATCGGCGCCGTACCGCTGCCCGGCCCCGACGGGCCGGGGACCAGTGTGCTCGGCGGCTCCAACCTGGCCGTCAACTCCCATACGGAGCACCCCGATTCGGCCGCCCGACTGATCGCCTACCTCACCAGTGCGCCCGTGCAGCGCCAGGTGCTCACCCGGGGCGCGCTGCCGCCCGTGCGCGCCGCGCTCTACGAGGACCCCGGACTCGTACGGCGGTTCCCCTATCTGCCGACCCTGCGCACCGCCGTGCTCACGGCCCGGCCGCGCCCCAAGAGTCCGCGCTACGACCAGGTCAGCCTGGTGGTGCAGGCCGTGATGCAGGATGCGCTCAGCGGGCGCCAGACGCCCGAGCAGGCCGTGCGCCGGCTGGCGCACGAGCTCGACGCGATCGCCCGCCGATAGTTACTTGTTAAGTAACGCGCAGATCTCATCTCGACGCGCGATGCCCGGCTAAGTCCGAATTTGCGCCCTCAACTCACCAGTAGCCTGCGTTCTTTTCGTTGACACGCTGACGACACGCCTACCTAACATGCATGCATGCTGAGTAAGTACCACTGGTGGCGTGACGCGGTGATCTACCAGGTCTACGTCCGCAGCTTTCTCGACAGCACCGGCGACGGCGTCGGCGATCTGGCCGGCGTCCGGGCCGGGCTGCCGTACCTGAAGAAGCTGGGCGTCGACGGGATCTGGCTGAGCCCGTTCTACCCCTCGCCGCAGCACGACCACGGCTACGACGTGGCCGACTACTGCGACGTCGACCCGATCTTCGGCGACCTCGCCGAGTTCGACCTGCTGATGGGCGCCGCGCACCGGCTCGGCATCAAGGTGCTCCTCGACATCGTCCCCAACCACTGCTCCAGCGAGCACCCGTGGTTCCGCGAGGCACTGGACAGCGCGCCCGGCAGCCCGGCCCGCGCCCGCTTCCACTTCGCCGACGGCCGCGGCCCGGACGGCGACGAGCCGCCCAACAACTGGCACGCCATGTTCGGCGGACCCGCCTGGACGAGGGCCGCCGACGGCCAGTGGTACCTGCACATGTTCACGCCCGAGCAGCCCGACTGGAACTGGCGCACCCCCGAGGTCGCCGCCGAGTTCGACCGCGTGCTGCGCTTCTGGCTCGACCGGGGCGTCGACGGCTTCCGCATCGACGTCGCCGCCGGCCTCTACAAGCACCCCGAACTGCCCGACTCCGACGACCCCGAGGCCGACGCGCGCACTCGCGACTCGGTCAACCCGCTCGCCTGGAACCAGCCCGAGGTGCACGCGGTGTGGCGGCAGTGGCGCGCGACATGCGAGGAGTACACCGCACGCGACGGCCGCGAACGCCTCCTCGTCGGCGAGGTCTCCGTCCCCACCGCCCGCGAACACGCCCTGTACGTCCGCCCGGACGAACTCCACCAGGCCTTCTTCTTCGACCTGCTCGGCGCGCCCTGGGACGCCGACGCCTTCCGCAAGGTCATCTCCGAGGCCATGCAGGACATCGCCGGCACCGGCTCGACCGTCACCTGGGTCCTCAACAACCACGACCAGGTCCGCACCGTCACCCGCTACGGCGAACCCGCCCCCGAAGGCAGCGGACTCGGCGCCGCCCGCGCCCGCGCCGCCGCGCTGCTGATGCTGGCGCTGCCCGGTGCCGCGTACATCTACCAGGGCGAGGAACTGGGCCTGCCCGAGGTCGTCGACCTGCCCGACGACGTCCTCACCGACCCGATATTCCGCCGCACCGGCAGCCGCGCCCGCATCCGCGACGGCTGCCGGGTGCCGCTGCCCTGGTCCGGTCAGGCCTCCCCGTTCGGCTTCACCTCCGGCGTCGAGGGCGTGAAGCCCTGGCTGCCCCAGCCGGACTACTTCGCCGAGTACGCCACCGACCGCGCCCTCGCCGACACCCGCTCCTTCTGGCACCTCTACCGGGACGGCCTCCAACTCCGCGCCGCCCTGCCCCAGTTGGGGGAGGGAACGCTCCGCTGGCTGGACACCCCGCCCGGCGTCCTCGCCTTCACCCGCGGCGACGGCCTGGTCTGCGCCGTCAACTTCGGTACGGCCCCCACGCCCGCCCCGGTCCTTGGCACCCCCCTGCTCTCCAGCGGCCCCTGCCCGTCCGGCGTCCTGCCCGGCGCCACGGCGGCCTGGTGGCTCACCGACCTGTGATCAACCGCCTCTCGAAGGGACATCGATGATGATGCGACGACGTACCACCCTGCTCACCGGCTGCACCGCCCTCGCCCTGGCGCTCGGCGCGACCGCCTGCGGCGGCGGGCCCGTCTCGGCCGGCGGCGGCGACAAGGCGCTCAGCGGCCAGACCGTCACCGTGGCCGGCGTCTGGACCGGCAGCGAGCAGAAGAACTTCCAGAAGGTCCTGGACGCGTTCACCGCCAAGACCGGCGCCAAGACGCAGTTCATCTCCACCGGGGACAACGTCTCCACGGTCGTCGGCAGCAAGATCGAGGGCGGCAACGCGCCCGACGTCGTGATGGTCCCGCAGGTCGGCGTCCTGCAGCAGTTCGCCAAGCAGGGCTGGCTCAAGCCGCTGTCCGGCACGGCCCAGCAGACGATCACCGCCGATTACGCGCCCGTGTGGAAGAACTACGGCAGCGTCGACGGCACCCTGTACGGCCTGTACTTCAAGGCCGCGCACAAGTCCACCGTCTGGTACAGCCCCGACGCGCTCACCCAGGCCGGGGTCAAGCCGCCGACGACCTACGACGAGCTGCTGAAGGCCGGCCACACCGTCTCCGACTCCGGACTCGCCGCCTTCTCCGTCGCCGGCGAGGACGGCTGGACCCTCACCGACTGGTTCGAGAACATCTACCTCTCCCAGGCCGGGCCCGAGAAGTACGACGCCCTCGCCGCGCACAAGCTGAAGTGGACCGACGCGTCCGTGGTCAAGGCGCTCACCACGCTCGGCAAGCTGTTCAAGGACAAGCAGCTGATCGCGGGCGGCCAGAAGGAGGCCCTGAACACCGACTTCCCGAGCTCGGTGGAGAAGGTGTTCGGGCCCAAGCCCGAGGCCGGCATGGTCTACGAGGGCGACTTCGTGGCCGGTGTCGCGCACGACCAGTTCGGCAAGACCATCGGCAAGGACGCCGACTTCTTCCCGTTCCCGGCGGTCGACGGCGGCACGGCACCCGTCGTCAGCGGCGGTGACGCGGCGGTCGTCCTCAAGGACGGGAAGAACGCCAAGGCCGGCATGAAGCTCCTGGAGTACCTGGCGAGCCCCGAGGCCGCGGCCGTGTGGGCGAAGGCGGGCGGCTTCCTGTCCCCGAACAAGAAGCTCGACCTCTCCTCCTACGGCGACGACGTCACCCGCGCCACCGCCAAGTCCCTGATCGACGCGGGCGACTCGGTCCGCTTCGACATGTCCGACCAGGCCCCGGCGGCCTTCGGCGGCACCAAGGGCGCCGGCGAGTGGAAGCTGCTCCAGGACTTCCTGCGCAACCCGTCGGACCCCAAGGGCACCGCGGCCAAGCTGGAGTCGGCAGCGGCCAAGGCCTACCAGGGCTGACCGGCAGCGATCATGACCGCCACCACTGTTGTGAAACGGCAGGCGGGCCCGCGGGCCGCCGGCGAGGCGCGCGGGCGCCGCAGCCGGCGGCGCGCCCGGCTGATCGCCCTGCTCTTCGTCTTCCCCGCGCTGCTCCTGCTCGGCGCGCTCGTCGTCTACCCCGTGCTGTTCTCCGTCGGCCGCAGCTTCTTCGACGCCTCCGGCACCCGGTTCGTCGGCGGCGGCAACTACGCCGAGATGTTCCGCGACCCGGCGACCCTCAAGGCCATCCGCAACACCGCCATCTGGGTGGTCGTGGCCCCGTCCCTGCTGACCGGCCTCGGCCTGATCCTGGCCGTGCTGGTGGAGAAGGTCCGCTGGGCCACCGCCTTCAAGCTCCTGCTCTTCATGCCGATGGCGGTGTCCTTCCTGGCCGCCGGCATCATCTTCCGGCTCGCCTACGACGAGGACCCGAACAAGGGCGTGCTGAACGCGGCCGTGGTCTCCGTCCACGACGCCTTCCAGGGCACCTCGTCGTACCCGACGGCGCGCGGCCGCCAGGGCCTGCTGACCCAGGACCACGACGGCTCCTGGCGCACGACCGCCTCCGCCGGTCACTCGGTGACGCTCCCGATGGTCGGCGTGCTGCCCAAGGACCTGCCGAAGGGGGCCGAGCCCGCCGATGCGGCGGCCTCGCGCAAGGCCGCGCCCGGCGAGCTGCGCGGTGTCGTCTACCTGGACTTCACGCCCGGCGGCGGGGGCAGGCAGGGCAAGGTCGACGCGAAGGAGAGCGGCCTGCCCGGCATGAGGGTCCAGGCGGTGCGCGACGGGCGGACGGTCGCGAGCACGACCACTGCGGCCGACGGTTCCTTCCGCTTCTCCGGGCTGCGCGCGGGCTCGTACACGGTGAGACTCCCGCGGTCCAACTTCGCCCCGCCCTACCAGGGCGTCTCCTGGCTCGGCCCGACCCTCGTCACCCCGGCGATCATCGGCGCGTACCTGTGGATCTGGACCGGCTTCGCGATGGTGCTGATCGGCGCGGGCCTGTCGACCCTGCCGCGGGACGCGCTGGAGGCGGCCCGGATGGACGGGGCGAACGAGTGGCAGATCTTCCGCAGGATCACCGTCCCGCTGCTGGCCCCCGTGCTGACGGTCGTCTTCGTCACCCTGGTGATCAACGTGATGAAGGTCTTCGACCTCGTCTACATCATCGCGCCCGGACCGGTGCAGGAGGACGCCACGGTGCTCGCCACGCAGATGTGGCTCGTGTCCTTCGGCGGCGGCAACAACCAGGGCCTCGGCAGCGCGCTGGGTGTGCTGCTCCTGCTCCTGGTGATCCCGGCGATGGTCTTCAACGTCCGCCGTTTCCGCCGTAGTCAACGATGAGGAGCCAGCGATGAACTCGGCCATGAACGCGATCAGGCGGGGCCTGGGCAACGGCCTGGTGCAGGCCTTCCTGGTGGTGATCGGCCTGGTCTGGCTGACCCCGCTCGCAGGCCTCTTCGTGTCCTCCCTGCGCTCGGCACAGGACACCGCGAAGGGCGGCTGGTGGACCGCGCTCACCAGCCCCGGCCAGCTGTCCTTCGACAACTACTCGGCCCTGCTGAAGAACGCCGGCATGACGCAGGCCTTCTGGAACACGGTTCTGATCTCGGTACCGGCCACGACCCTCGTCGTGGTCATCGCAGCGCTCGCCGGATACGCCTTCGCCTGGCTGGACTTCCCCCTCCGGGAGCCCCTCTTCCTGCTGGTGGTGGCCCTGTTGGTGGTGCCGGTCCAGATCGGGCTGCTGCCGGTGGCCAAACTCTTCGGCGCGCTGGGCCTGTTCGGCACGATCCCCGGAGTCGTCCTGTTCCACGTGGCGTACGGGCTGCCGTTCGCGGTGTTCCTGCTCCGCAACTACTTCGCGGAGATGCCGAAGGAGATGCTGGAGGCGGCCCGGATGGACGGCGGCAGCGAATGGCGCATCTTCACCCGCCTGGTCCTGCCGGTGGGGCGTCCCGCGATCGCCTCGCTCGCGATCTTCCAGTTCCTCTGGGTCTGGAACGACATGCTGGTGGCGCTGCTCTTCGCCGACAGCTCCTCCCAGCCCCTGACCGTGGAACTCCAGTCCCAGATCCGTCAGTTCGGCAGCAACATCGACGTCCTCGCCCCGGGCGCGTTCCTGTCCCTGATCGTGCCGGTGGCGGTGTTCTTCGCCTTCCAGCGGCACTTCGTCCAGGGCGTGATGGCGGGCTCGGTCAAGTGACCGAGCCCGCGCGGCTCACGCGTACGTCCAGCGCCAGGCGCTGCCGCTGTAGGAACACGTGATCGGCGTACCGCTCGCCGTGGTGGTCGTCGCCCCGTGGTCGCTGCTGCGGCAGAACTGGCCCGCCTGGTAGCAGTTGCCCGCGTTGGAGACGATGGAGCAGGTGCCGCCGCCACTGCCGCTGCTGGTGTCGTCACTGCGCACCGTGCCGGAGGCGGCCTTGGTGACGGTGACGGTCGGTCCGGGCGTTCGGACGGTCTTCGTCCTGGTGACCGTCGGCCCGGGCTCCGGCCGGGCGGTCACGGTGGTCGTCGCCGTGACGGTCACGGTGGGCCGGGGCGCCGGTGCCGACGCCTTGGCCGCGCTGTCGTGCGTGGACTGGCCGCAGCCGGCCGCGCCAGCGGCCAGCAGGGCGACGCACGCGGCCCACACCCGAACGCGTCGGTGCGGACTCCTGTACGGATTCACGGTCACTCTCCCCGGACGGCTCGGTGTCAGCCGTGGAAGGTGATGTAACCGTTGCCGTCCCGGTCGTTGCCGGACTTGGTGTAGGCGTGGGTGTCCGCGTGGGCCCCGGACGGCTTGTAGAGGTAGATGGTGTCCTTGTCGTTGTTCCAGATGAAGTTGCAGTTCTGGCGGTAGACGACGTTGTGGGCGTCCGAGTCGGTGCCGTGTCCCCCGCGCAGCTTCACGTAGTCGCCGGGCTGGAGGTAGTGGTTCGAGCCGAACGTGAACCGGTTCCCCGTGGCGTCCTTGACGAAGTAGCCCTTGAGGTTGACGGTCGTGCTGCGCGAGTAGTTCTTGATCGTCAGGTACTCGTCCCGGGTGTTGCCCGTGCTGCAGCTGTTGGAGTCCCGCCCCGGCGCGTCGTACTGGACGCCCGTGATCTTCAGGGCGGAGGAGTACTCGGTGGCCTGGGCCGGGGCGGCGGCGGCGACGGCGAGAGCGCCGGCGGCGGCGGTGGCGGTCAGCGCGGAACGTATACGCATGAGGTCCCCCCTCAGTGGTGCGATCAGTGCGCCCAGGAGCTTACACAAAAGTTGAGTCTTATATGAATATTTCGTGGAAGTCGTGAAGGACTTGCCTGAGGGGGAGTCGGAACACACGACGAGGGCGGCAGGGGAGTCGTCCCCTGCCGCCCTCATGTGCGTCAGCAGTTCACCGGTTCACCGGTTCACGGTGAAGCCGGCGGATACAGCGATCTCGGCAACTGCGAAGCCGCGGCCGCGTCCAGCAGCCACAGTGTGCGCGAGCGGCCGTACGCCCCCGCCGCCGGGGCCTGGATCTCGCCCGCGCCCGACAGGGCGATGGCCGCGGCCTCCGCCTTGTCCTCGCCGGCCGCGAGGAGCCAGACCTCGCGGGCCGAACGGATCGCGGGGAGCGTGAGGGAGACCCGGGTCGGCGGCGGCTTGGGGGCGCCGTGGACGCCGATCACCGTGCGTTCCGTCTCCCGCACCCCCGGATGCTCCGGGAAGAGCGAGGCCACGTGGGTGTCCGGGCCGACGCCCAGCATCAGCACGTCGAAGGTGGGCACCGAGCCGTGGTTCTCGGGTCCGGCCGCCTTCGCCAGCTCCGCCGCGTACGCCTCCGCCGCCGCGTCGACGTCCGTACCGTACGGGCCGTCGGAGGCGGGCATGGCGTGCACGCGCTCCGGGGCCAGTGGAACGGAGTCGAGCAGGGCCGCGCGGGCCTGCGTGACATTGCGCTCGGGGTCGCCCTCGGGGAGGTAGCGCTCGTCGCCCCACCACAGGTCGAGCCGGCCCCAGTCGATGGCGTCCCGGGCCGGGGCCGCCGCCAGCGCGGCCAGCAGGCCGTTGCCGTTGCGTCCGCCCGTGAGGACCACGGACGCGGTGCCCCGGGAGGCCTGCGCGTCCACGATCTTCGTGATCAGGCGGGCCGCGGCGGCCTGCGCCATCAGCTCCTTGTCGCGGTGGACGACCAGCTGCGGAGTGCTCACTTCGCCGCCGCCTTCCTCGCGGGTACCTTCTTCGCGGTCTTGGACGCCGCCCTCTTGGCCGGTGCCTTCGCCGTTTCCTCTTCGGACCGGGGCTCGGCCACCGGCTCCTTGACGGACTGCTCCGGAACCGGGTTCAGCCGCTCGACGCCGTAGCGCAGCGCCGACGCGTAGGTGTCGTCCGGGTCGAGCCGGCGCAGCTCCTCCGCGATCAGCTCGGCGGTCTCCCGCCGCTTCAGCGCCACGGCGCGGGCCGGCTGGCCCTGGATGGACAGCGTGGCCAGCGTGCCGTCCGCGCGGTCCAGGACGATCGGGCCGCAGCTCGTGTCCATGCGGACCGCGGTGAGGCCCGGGCCGCCCGACAGCGACCGCTTCACCGGTACGTCCAGCCGGTCCGCGAGCCACATCGCCAGCAGCTCACAGCTCGGGTTGAACTCCTCGCCCTCCACCTCGGCGGCCGTCACCTGGCAGGTGACCTGGTCCAGGGCCGCCGCGAGCATCGAACGCCACGGCGTGATCCGGGTCCAGGACAGGTCGGTGTCGCCGGGCGTGTAGGCCTCGGCGCGGGCGGACAGCTCCCGCACCGGCTGCTCGGCGGCGTAGGTGTCGGTGACCCGGCGCTGGGCGAGGGCGCCCAGCGGGTCCTTCGCCGGGTCCAGCGGGGCGTTCACCGGCCACCACACGACCACCGGCGCGTCCGGCAGCAGCAGCGGCAGCACCACCGAGTCGGCGTGGCCCACGACCTCGCCGTACAGCCGCAGCACGACCGTCTCGCCGGTGCCCGCGTCCGCGCCCACCCGCACCTCGGCGTCCAGACGCGAGGAGGTGCGGTCGCGCGGGCTGCGGGAGACCCGCTTGATGACCACCAGCGTGCGCGAGGGGTGCTCGTGCGCGGCGTCGTTGGCGGCCTTCAGCGCGTCGTAGGCGTTCTCCTCGTCGGTGACGATGACAAGGGTCAGGACCATGCCCACGGCGGGGGTGCCGATGGCGCGGCGGCCCTGGACGAGCGCCTTGTTGATGTCGCCGGCGGTGGTGTCGGTCAGGTCTATCTTCATGGCCGGCGCCAGCTCCGTCCGTCTCGTGCGAGCATCTCGTCCGCCTCGGCGGGGCCCCAGGTGCCCGACGGGTACTGCGCGGGCCTGCCGTGCTTGTCCCAGTGCTCCTCGATCGGGTCGAGGATCTTCCAGGACAGCTCGACCTCCTCCGTGCGCGGGAAGAGGTTGGCGTCGCCCAGCAGCACGTCCAGGATCAGCCGCTCGTACGCCTCCGGGCTGGACTCCGTGAAGGACTCGCCGTAGGCGAAGTCCATGGAGACGTCCCGGATCTCCATCGAGGTGCCCGGCACCTTGGAGCCGAAGCGGACGGTGACGCCCTCGTCGGGCTGGACACGGATGACGATCGCGTTCTGGCCCAGCTCCTCCGTCGCCGTGGTGTCGAAGGGGGAGTGCGGGGCCCGCTGGAAGACGACGGCGATCTCCGTCACGCGGCGGCCGAGGCGCTTGCCGGTGCGCAGATAGAAGGGGACGCCCGCCCAGCGGCGGTTGTCGATCTCCAGCTTGATCGCCGCGTAGGTGTCGGTCTTCGACTTCCGGTCGATGCCGTCCTCTTCGAGGTAGCCGATGACCTTCTCGCCGCCCTGCCAGCCGCCCGCGTACTGCCCGCGCACGGTGCTGCTGCCCAGGTCCCTGGGCAGCCGTACCGCGCCCAGCACCTTCTCCTTCTCCGCGGCCAGCGCGTCCGCGTCGAAGGAGGCGGGCTCCTCCATGGCGGTCAGCGCCATGAGCTGCAGCAGGTGGTTCTGGATGACGTCACGGGCGGCGCCGATGCCGTCGTAGTAACCGGCGCGGCCGCCGATGCCGATGTCCTCGGCCATGGTGATCTGCACGTGGTCCACGAAGGACCGGTTCCAGATCGGCTCGAACATCGTGTTGGCGAAGCGCAGCGCCAGGATGTTCTGGACGGTCTCCTTGCCGAGGTAGTGGTCGATCCGGAACACCTGGTCCGGCTCGAACACCTCGTGCACGACCTTGTTCAGGTCCTCGGCCGACTTCAGGTCGTGCCCGAACGGCTTCTCGATGACCGCGCGCCGCCAGGAACCGCCCGACTGGTCGGCCAGCCCGTGCTTCTTCAGCTGCTGGATGACCACCGGGAAGGAACGCGGCGGCACCGACAGGTAGAAGGCGAAGTTGCCGCTCGTGCCCTGCGCCTTGTCCAGCTCGTCGATGGTGGAACGCAGCCGCTCGAACGCGTCGTCGTCGTCGAAGGTGCCCTGGACGAAGCGCATCCCCTGGATGAGCTGCTGCCAGACCTCCTCGCGGAACGGCGTACGGGCGTGCGCCTTGACCGCGTCGTGGACCTCCTGCGCGAAGTCCTCGTGCGCCCACTCGCGGCGGGCGAAGCCCACCAGCGAGAAGCCCGGCGGCAGCAGACCCCGGTTGGCGAGGTCGTACACCGCGGGCATCAGCTTCTTGCGGGAAAGGTCGCCCGTGACACCGAAGATGACCAGACCCGACGGCCCCGCGATGCGCGGGAGCCGTCGGTCGGCCGGGTCACGAAGCGGGTTCGCTCCGGAACCGGAAAGGGGGGACAACTCAGCCCTCCGAAGGGGCAAGGCGCTCGAGCTCCGCCTGAGTGGACTTCAGCAGGTCGTTCCAGGACGCCTCGAACTTCTCGACGCCCTCGTCCTCCAGCACCTGCACGACGTCGTCGTACGAGATGCCGAGCTTCTCCAGCGCGTCGAGGTCGGCGCGCGCCTGTTCGTAGGTGCCGGCGATGGTGTCGCCGCTGATCTCGCCGTGGTCCTCGGTGGCCTCCAGCGTGGCCTCCGGCATGGTGTTGACCGTGTTCGGCGCGACCAGCTCGGTGACGTACAGCGTGTCCGGGTACGCCGGGTCCTTCACACCGGTCGACGCCCACAGCGGACGCTGCTTGTTGGCGCCCGCGCTCTCCAGCGCCTGCCAGCGGCTCGAGGAGAAGACCTCCTCGTACGCCTGGTAGGCGAGGCGGGCGTTGGCGACGGCGGCCTTGCCGCGCAGCGCCTTGGCCTCGTCGGTGCCGATGCCGTCCAGGCGCTTGTCGGTCTCGGTGTCCACTCGGGACACGAAGAAGGACGCCACGGAGTGGATCAGGGACAGGTCCAGGCCGCGCTCCTTGGCCTTCTCCAGGCCGGAGAGGTAGGCGTCCATGACGGCCCGGTACCGCTCCAGGGAGAAGATCAGGGTGACGTTGACGCTGATGCCGAGGCCGATCGTCTCGGTGATCGCCGGCAGACCCGCCTCGGTGGCCGGGATCTTGATCAGGGTGTTGGGGCGGTCCACCAGCCAGGCCAGCTGCTTGGCCTCGGCGACGGTGGCCTTGGTGTTGTGCGCCAGGCGCGGGTCGACCTCGATGGAGACCCGGCCGTCCTTGCCGCCGGTGGCGTCGAAGACCGGGCGCAGGATGTCGGCGGCGTCGCGGACGTCCGCCGTGGTGATCATGCGGATGGCCTCTTCGACGGTGACCTTGCGGGCGGCGAGGTCCGCGACCTGCTGCTCATAGCCGTCGCCGCCGCTGATCGCCTTCTGGAAGATCGTCGGGTTGGTGGTGACGCCCACGACGTGCTGCTGGTCGATCAGCTCGGCGAGGTTGCCGGACGTGATCCGCTTGCGCGACAGGTCGTCCAGCCAGATCGCGACGCCTTCTTCGGAGAGGCGCTTGAGTGCGTCTGTCATGGAATTACATCTCCTACGTGTCGTATATGAGCGTCAGCGCTGGGCGGCGGCGATGGATTCCCGGGCCTTGGCGGCCACATTCTCGGCAGTGAAGCCGAACTCGCGGAAGAGCACCTTGCCGTCGGCGGAAGCACCGAAGTGCTCCAGGGAAACGATGCGGCCGGCGTCCCCGACGTAGCGGTACCAGGTCAGTCCGATGCCCGCCTCCACGGCCACGCGGGCCTTGACGGACGGCGGGAGCACGGAGTCCCGGTACCCCTGGTCCTGCTCCTCGAACCACTCGACGGACGGCATCGACACGACACGCGTGGGAACGCCCTCGGCCTGGAGCCGCTCACGCGCCTCCACGGCCACGTGCACCTCGGAACCGGTGGCGATCAGGATCACCTGCGGCTCGCCGCCGTCGGCCTCGAACAGGACGTAGCCGCCCTTGGCCGCGTCCTCGTTGGGCTCGTACGTCGGCACGCCCTGGCGGGTGAGGGCGAGGCCGTGCGGCTGCCCCTTGCCGAACTCCTTCGTCCAGCGCCGCAGGATCTCGCGCCAGGCGATCGCGGTCTCGTTGGCGTCGGCCGGGCGGACGATGTTCAGGCCGGGGATCGCGCGCAGCGAGGCCAGGTGCTCGACCGGCTGGTGGGTGGGGCCGTCCTCGCCCAGGCCGATGGAGTCGTGCGTCCACACGTACGTCACCGGCAGGTGCATCAGGGCCGACAGGCGCACGGCGTTGCGCATGTAGTCGGAGAAGACGAGGAACGTACCGCCGTAAACACGGGTGTTGCCGTGCAGCGTGATGCCGTTCAGCTCGGCGCCCATCGAGTGCTCGCGGATGCCGAAGTGGATGGTGCGCCCGTACGGCTTGGCCTCGGGCAGCGGGTTGCCCTCGGGCAGGAACGAGCTCTCCTTGTCGATGGTCGTGTTGTTCGACCCGGCGAGGTCGGCGGAGCCGCCCCACAGCTCGGGGATCACCGCGCCGAGCGCCTGCAGCACCTTGCCGGAGGCGGCACGCGTCGCGACACCCTTGCCCGGCTCGAAGACCGGGATCTTCTCCTCCCAGCCGGTGGGCAGCTCGCCCCGGCTGATGCGGTCGAACTCGGCGGCGCGCTCGGGGTTGTCGTCCCGCCAGACCTGCAGGGCCTTCTCCCACTCGGCACGCGCCTGGGCGCCGCGCTCCAGGGCCTTGCGGGTGTGGGTGATCACCTCGTCCTCGACGGCGAAGTGCTTCTCCGGGTCGAAGCCGAGGACGCGCTTGGTGGCCGCGACCTCCTCCTCGCCCAGCGCGGAGCCGTGCGCGGCCTCGGTGTTCTGGGCGTTCGGGGCCGGCCAGGCGATGATCGAGCGCATCGCGATGAAGGACGGCCGGTCGGTGACGGCCTTGGCCTTCTGGATCGCCTCGTAGATCGCCTGCGGGTCGAGGTCGCCGTTGTCCCGGGCCTCCACGCGCTGCACGTGCCAGCCGTAGGCCTCGTACCGCTTTACGGTGTCCTCGGAGACGGCCGTCTCGGTGTCGCCCTCGATCGAGATGTGGTTGTCGTCCCACAGCAGGATCAGGTTGCCGAGCCTCTGGTGACCGGCCAGCGAGGACGCCTCGGCGGAGATGCCCTCCTGGAGGCAGCCGTCACCGGCGATGCAGTAGACGAAGTGGTCGAAGGGGGACTCGCCGACGGCCGCGTCCGGGTCGAACAGGCCGCGCTCGTAGCGGGCGGCCATCGCCATGCCCACCGCGTTGGCGACACCCTGGCCGAGCGGACCGGTGGTGGTCTCGACACCCTTGGTGTGCCCGTACTCCGGGTGACCCGGGGTCTTGGAACCCCAGGTGCGGAAGGACTCCAGGTCCTCAAGCTCCAGACCGAAGCCGGCCAGGTAGAGCTGCGTGTAGAGGGTCAGGGAAGAGTGGCCGGCGGACAGCACGAAGCGGTCGCGTCCGACCCACTGGGGGTCCGCCGGGTCGTGCCGCATCACCTTCTGGAAGAGGGTGTAGGCGGCCGGGGCCAGGCTCATCGCCGTACCGGGATGGCCGTTGCCGACCTTCTGTACGGCGTCGGCGGCCAGGACCCGGGCGGTGTCCACGGCCCGCTGGTCCAGCTCGGTCCACTCAAGGTCTGTGGTGGTCGGCTTGGTGCTCACCCTGGGTCAGGGCTCCTCTCCACATGTCGGTCGCCGGTCTTCGGGGCATACGCCCACCCGGCCGCCGGCGTGCTTCTGCCCGCCGGCCGCTGCCGAGCCTACCCCTGTGAGGACGTGCGTTTTTTCGAGTGTTTCCAGACTGCCGGGACTCTCCCCGATCCGCCTCCCGACTGGCCGAGAAGCCGTGTGGCACTTGAATACGGAGCCGGTCATCTGAGCGCTCAATCGAGTGATGGGTCCCCTCTTATGGGGCGTGCGTCAACACGACCCCACCCCCGCGAAGGCCGGGGTATGGGCAACGTCTAAAGTGGCGTGGTACGCGCGAGCCTTTACCGGCACTTCACAGGGAGGCTCGCTGGGAGTCTCTGTCAGGGGTGTGCGTGACGGCCGTCGAATCACGTCCAGCGGGCGTGCTGGGTGGTGCGAGCCAGGGCCCGGTTCACCGGCCGTTCGGGGCCCGTGTCAAGGCGTTCGTGGCTCTGACCAAGCCGCGGATCATCGAGCTGCTGCTCATCACCACCGTTCCGGTGATGTTCCTGGCGCAGCAGGGTGTGCCCGACCTGAAGCTGGTGCTGCTGACCTGCGTCGGCGGCTACCTCTCCGCGGGCGGCGCCAACGCGCTGAACATGTACATCGACCGGGACATCGATGCCCTGATGGACCGCACCTCGCAGCGGCCGCTGGTGACCGGCATGGTCAGCCCGCCCGAGTGCCTCGCCTTCGGTATCACCCTCGCGGTCGTCTCGACGCTCCTGTTCGGCTTCACCGTCAACTGGCTGAGCGCCTGGCTGTCCCTCGGGGCACTCCTCTTCTACGTCGTCGTCTACACGATGATCCTCAAGCGGCGTACCTCGCAGAACATCGTGTGGGGCGGCATCGCGGGCTGCATGCCCGTGCTCATCGGCTGGTCGGCCGTGACGAACTCCCTCTCCTGGGCGCCGGTCATCCTGTTCTTGGTGATCTTCTTCTGGACCCCGCCGCACTACTGGCCGCTGTCCATGAAGGTGAAGGACGACTACGCGCGCGTGGGCGTCCCGATGCTCCCGGTCATCGCGTCCAACAAGGTCGTCGCCAAGCAGATCGTCATCTACAGCTGGGTGATGGTCGCCGTGTCCCTGCTGCTCACCCCGCTCGGCTACACGGGCTGGTTCTACACGGCCGTCGCGCTGGCCGCCGGCGGCTGGTGGCTGTGGGAGGCGCACGCGCTGCAGAACCGGGCCAAGGCCGAGGTCACGGGCGGGAAGCTGAAGGAGATGCGGCTGTTCCACTGGTCCATCACCTATGTGTCGCTGCTGTTCGTGGCGATCGCGGTGGACCCGTTCCTGCGCTGACCGACGCCGGGCGTACGTCACAGAGCCCTGCTCTCGCCAGCTGATCTACCCACGAGTAGCATCCTGGCCATGGCAGACACGCAGCAGGTTGACGCGAGGGCCGAGCGCAAGGCCGCGAAACTCGCCCGGGAGATCAGTGCCTTCGCCAAGGCCCACGGCGGCGCCGAGGGCCAGGTGGCCCACATCGGCGAGCGCGGCGCCCGCATCGTCCTCGTCGGAGAGGACGGCGGCTGGGGCGACCTGGTGGCCCCCAGCACCGAGATCGCCGAGAAGGCCGTCGAGAAGTCCGGCATCACCGTCCACGAGTCCTTCGACGGCGAGTTCGCGGCGAAGGTGAAGACGGGCTCGTACGAGTGGAAGCGGATGGCCGGCATTCAGATCGGCGGCTGAACAGCGCGCCCCTGAAAGGGCGCGCGCATTCCCGAGCCGATCCGCGACCTCGAACCCCGTTCACTCGTTAAGCCGCAAAAGCCGGTGCACACGGGGAGTCCGGGATGATCGAAACGCCGTCCCTCGTGGACCAGTACTGCCACGGCGTACTGCGAACGGAGCTGGGCCTCGGCACCTTCGAGGCCCAACTCGCCCGCACCGAGGGCCCACCGGCACCCGGCACCACCCTCTTCGACACCCAGACGGGATTCGCCGTACGGCGCTGGTGCCCGCCCCTGCTCGGCCTGGAGCCGCACTGCCCGCCCGCCCGCTATCTGGCCCGGCGCCGGGAACTGGGCGTCCTGGAAGCGGGCCGCAGGCTGCTGCGCGGCAGCGGCATCACCACCTACCTGGTCGACACGGGGCTCCCCGGCGACCTCACCGGCCCCGCCGAACTGGCGTCCACGGGCGATGCCGACGCCCGTGAAATCGTCCGGCTGGAGCAGCTCGCGGAGCAGGTCGCCGACACCTCCGGCACCGTCGAGTCCTTCCTCGCCAACCTCGCCGAGTCGGTGCACGGCGCCGCCGCGAACGCCGTCGCCTTCACCTCCGTCGCGGGGCTGGGACGCGGCCTGGCGCTCGCGCCCGAGCCGCCGGGACCGGGGGAGGTGCGGGGCGCGGCGGGCCGCTGGCTGGCCGGGCGCAGGGCCGGCGGGCCGCTCACCGACCCGGTGCTGCTGCGGCACCTGCTGTGGATCGCCGTGGCCTCGGGCCTGCCGCTCCAACTGCACGCCGGGCTCGGCGAGCCGGCCTCCCGCATCGACCGCACCGACCCCGTGCTGCTCACCGACTTCGTGCGGGCCACGGCGGGCCTCGGCACCGACCTGATCCTGCTGCACGGCTACCCGTACCACCGTCACGCCGCCCATCTGGCCGGCGTCTTCCCGCACGTCTACACCGACTCCGGCGCCGCGCTGGTCCGCACCGGCGCCCGCGCGGCCACCGTCCTCGCCGAGATCCTGGAGCTGGCGCCCTTCGGCAAGATCCTCTTCTCCACGGGCGCCCACGGCCTGCCCGAGCTGCACGTCGTAGGCGCCCGGCTGTTCCGCGAGGCCCTGGCCCAGGTCCTGGGCGGCTGGGTGGCCGAGGGCGCCTGGTCCCTGGAGGACGCCCAGCGGGTGGCCCGGATGGTCGCGGCGGACAACGCGCGCCGGGTTTACGGACTGGCGTGAGCTGCCCGGACCGGGCGGATGCCGACCGCATCGCTGCTCGACTGGTTCCCGGACGGACTCACGCCGCTGCGACCGCGCGCGGTGCGGGCACACGGCTCACTGGCCGGCGGTGACTGCCAGGAGGGCCGCAGCGACCTGGACCTGATCGCCGTACTGCCCGGCCCGGTGCGCCTCGGGACCGTACGGCGGCGGGTGGTGGTCCCGCACCGGACGCTGCGCGCCCTGCCGCTCTCCGCGAAGCTCCACTGCAGCCAGGCGGGTCGCCGGCCGGGCTGCTCCCGCCGGTGCCGGAGCGGCAGCCGCACGACTTCGTCGTACGGGACCAGCGGGACTACTGGCACCCGGCGGCCGACAAAGCCCGGCTGCGGCGGCAGGACGTGTGGGTCGGCCTGGGCCCGCTGACCTTCGCCCGGGCCGCCGTGACCCTGCGGGACGGTCGGCTGGTCTCCAAGCGGGAGGCGCTCGACGAACTCACGGCACTCGGCGCTCCCGCCGAGGTCGTCACGGACATCACCCGCCGGCGTCACGACGACGGTCCCGCCCCGGCCGCCCGGGACTCGCTCGTCCGCCGCGCCGAGCCGACCCGCGCCTACCTCGGCCCGGCGATCGACGCGCCGGTCACCACCCACGGGTGACTCACGCGCGTGTGCCCACCGCGACCTCGGCCGAGGGACCGGGCAGGTCCAGGGTGGCCTCCGGGCGTTCGCGGAGGGCCAGCAGGACGCGCAGGACGCCGATCCACACGAGGCAGGAGCCCAGCATGTGCAGGCCCACCAGCACCCCGGGCAGGTGGGTGAAGTACTGCACGTAGCCGATCACACCCTGGCCGAGCAGGATCAGGAACAGATCGCGGGTGCGGGCGAGCGGCCCCTTCGGGGCGTCCACCGCCTTCAGCACGAACCACAGCGCGAACGTCAGCGTCACCACGATCCAGGCGAGCACCGCGTGCAGCTTGGCCACCGTCTCCCAGTCGATGGGGATCCGCTTGACCTCGCTGGAGTCACCCGCGTGCGGGCCGGCCCCGGTCACCACCGTGCCGACCGCGATGAGCAGCAGGGACGCGGCCACCAGGAACCACACCAGCTGCTGCACGGCCTTGCCGACCAGCGGCCGGGGCGCGCCGTCGCCCTCGCGGGTGCGCTGCCACATCACCGCGGCGACGGTGGTCAGGGCCGTCGCCAGCAGGAAGTGGGCCGCGACCGTGTACGGGTTGAGGCCCACCAGCACGACGATGCCGCCGAGGATCGCGTTGCTCATCACCAGCCAGAACTGCGCCCAGCCCAGCCGGGTCAGGCTGCGCCGGTACGGCTTCTCGGAGCGGGCGGCGATGATCGCCCAGCCGACCGCGGCGCACAGCACGTAGGTCAGCATCCGGTTACCGAACTCGATCGCGCTGTGGTAGCTCAGCGCGTTCGTCGGGGTCAGCGAGCCGTCGGTGCACTCCGGCCAGGTCGGGCAGCCGAGGCCGGACCCGGTCAGGCGTACGGCGCCGCCGGTGACGACGATGACCACCGACATCACGAGCGCGGCGAGGGCCGCCCGCTGGACCGTCCTCGGGGTCGGGGTCCAGCGTTCGGCGATGAAGGCGAGCGGGTTGCGCACGGCCGCTGCGGCGTCGGCGGGGTTCAGCTTTGGCACGCCCACCATCGTAGGCCGCCGCTTGTGCACGCTTTCACGAGGGTCCATCGTGCGGGCTCACTCCCAGCGGAAGAACTTTCCCGCGGCGGCCAGCCCGACGACCGCCCACACCGCCAGGATCCCCAGGTCGCCCCAGGGCATCCCGGCGCCGTGCTGGAGCACGTCCCGCAGGCCGTCCGAGAGCGCGGAGATGGGCAGCAGCCCGAGCACGGTCTGCGCGCCCGAACCGAACTTGTCCAGCGGGACGATGACCCCGCCGCCCACGAGCAGCAGCAGGAACACCAGGTTGGCGGCGGCCAGGGTCGCCTCCGCCTTCAGCGTGCCCGCCATCAGCAGGCCCAGGCCGGAGAAGGCCGCCGTACCGAGGACGAGGAGGAGCACGACCGCGGCCGGGTTGCCGTGCGGGGACCAGCCCAGCGCGAACGCGATCGCCGTCAGCAGGATCACCTGCAGGACCTCCGTGACCAGCACGGACGCGGTCTTCGCGGTCATCAGGCCCCAGCGGGGCAGCGGCGAGGAGGCGAGCCGCTTGAGCACGCCGTAGCGGCGCTCGAAGCCGGTGGCGATGGCCTGCCCGGTGAACGCCGTCGACATCACGGCGAGCGCCAGGATGCCGGGGGCGAGGAAGTCGACCGCCTCGCCCTTGCCGGTGTCCACGATGTCCACCGAGCTGAAGAGCACCAGCAGCAGGGTCGGGATGACCACGGTCAGCAGCAGCTGCTCGCCGTTGCGGAGCAGCATCTTCGTCTCCAGGGCCGCCTGGGCCGCGATCATACGGGGGAGCGGCGCCGCACCCGGCTTGGGGGCGTAGGTACCGGTTGCAGTGGTCACGAGCGCAGCTCCTTGCCGGTCAGCTCCAGGAAGACGTCCTCCAGCGTGTGCCGCTCCACCGAGATCCGCTCCGGCATCACTCCGTGCTGGGCGCACCAGGAGGTCACGGTGGCCAGCAGCTGCGGGTCGACCTTGCCGACGACCCGGTAGGCGCCCGGGGTGAGCTCGGCGGCCGTGCAGTCGGCCGGGAGGGCCTTCAGCAGGGAGCCCACGTCGAGGCCGGGGCGGCCGGTGAAGCGCAGGGTGTTCTCGGCGCCGCCCTTGCACAGCTCCTCCGGCGAGCCCTGGGCGATGACCCGGCCGCCGTCGATGATCGCCACGTCGTCGGCGAGCTGTTCGGCCTCTTCCATGTAGTGGGTGGTGAGGATCACCGAGACGCCGTCGGCGCGCAGGTCCTTCACCAGGTCCCACGTGGCCCGGCGGGCCTGTGGGTCCAGGCCGGCCGTCGGCTCGTCGAGGAAGACCAGTTCGGGGCGCCCGACGACGGCCATGGCGAGCGCGAGGCGCTGCTGCTGGCCGCCGGACAGCCGCCGGTAGGAGGTCCGGCCGCAGCTGCCGAGGCCCAGCCGCTCGATCAGGGCGTCCACGTCCAGCGGGTGCGCGTGCAGCTTCGCGACGTGCCGGAGCATCTCGTCGGCCCGGGCGCCGGAGTAGACGCCGCCGGACTGGAGCATCACACCGATGCGGGGACGCAGCTCGGCGGACTGGCGTATGGGGTCGAGGCCCAGGACGCGCACCGTGCCGGAATCCGGCTTCCGGTACCCCTCGCAGGTCTCGACCGTGGTCGTCTTGCCGGCCCCGTTGGGACCGAGGACGGCGGTCACGCCCGCACCGGCCACCAGGTCGAGGCCGTCCACCGCGGTCTTCGTGCCGTACCGCTTCACCAGGGCCTGGACCTCGATGAGCGGGTGCGACGCGAAGCGTCTCCCTGAGGGATGGTGGTCGGGAGACGGGTGGACGGGCTCACTTCGCATGGGTCCAGAGTCTAGGGAGACCGCCTGCCGTTCAGGCGCGGGGGTGCGGGAAGTCCTCCGCACGGGGTTTCCCGCGGGCCGGGTCACACCTCGCGGGGCCGGTGCAGCGGCAGCCACCGCTCGGCATAGGCCACCGCGTCCGCCACCGGGAACAGCCGGGCGTCCGCCGCGCCGACCCTGCCGCGTACGACGGGCCGGTCCCGCTCGAAGTCGTGCCCGAGCTCGTCGAACCGGTCGGAGTCGATCGACACCTCGATCACCGTCTCCCAGCCGCCGCCGGGAGCGGGCCGCCCGACCTCCACCAGCGGCGCGGGTATGCGGTACTCGGCCAGGTGGAAGCTGGTGCAGGAGTCGTAGCCCGCGCCGAGCAGCAGGACCCGGGCGCCCAGCTTCTCCAGCCGGGCCAGCGGGCTGTGCTCGCCGAGCCGGCAGTCGGGGGCGTGGCCGTCGGTGATCTCCCGGGCGCGCGGGCCGAGCGCCGCGAACGAGGTCTGCGGGTGCGCGCTGCGCAGGGCACCCGGCCAGGTCCGCACGGTCTCCGGGATCATGCCGACCCCGCGGGTGGGCGTGATCAGCGGGTCGTACGGCGGCATGGTGGCCCGGATCCGGTCCCACCACTGCTCGGGCACCGGCGGCCTCGCCCACAGCGCCGGGTCGGACAGCTGGGCCGACTGGGCGGGGACGACCAGGGTGCCGGACGGGCCCAGGGCGTCGAGCAGTCCCTGGACGACCGCGACGGCACCTCCGTTGACCCAGCCGAGGGAGGTGAGGGAGGAGTGGACGAGGAGGATCTCGCCGGTCTCGACACCCAGAAGGCGCAGTTGTGTGGCCAGGGTGTTCCGTGTGACAAGAGGGCCGGTCGGAGGGGGTGTCGGCATGGTTCGCAAGTCTTCCCGACGGGCGTCCGTGCCGCCACCGAATTGCCTGCTCAGAAGCGTGCCGGATGATCGATCAAAGATCGTTTCCGCAGGTCGCATTAGGTATGCCTAAGTGATGCAGGGCACCGGTCGATGATCCGGACGGCGCTTGTCAGGCTCCGAGGAATTACGCAACAATGGCGTTGTGAAAAACGTCGGCGAGGCTCGGGAGACCCCTCTGGGGGCCCCACAGGAGGAACTCGCGACCGGTGAGCGCTCCACGCGCAACCGCGTCGCGCGCTCCATCCTGGACCACGGCCCGTCGACCGTCGCCGAACTCGCCGGCCGGCTGGGACTCACCCAGGCGGCCGTCCGGCGCCACCTGGACGCACTGGTCGCCGACGACGTCGTGGAGGCCCGCGAACAGCGGGTGTACGGCACGCGCACGCGCGGCCGCCCCGCCAAGGTCTTCGCGCTGACCGACTGCGGCCGGGACGCCTTCGACCAGTCGTACGACAAGCTCGCCGCGGACGCGCTCCGCTGGATCGCCGAGCAGGGCGGGGGCCCCGAGGCGGTCGCGGCCTTCGCCCGCGCCCGGATCGCCGCCCAGGCGAGCGCGTACCGCAAGGCGATCGAGGCGGTCACCCCGGACAAGCGCACCGAAGCGCTGGCCAAGGCCTTGAGCGTGGACGGGTACGCTGCTACGGCACGCAGCGCACCGGTCGGCGAGCAGCTGTGCCAGCACCACTGCCCGGTCGCCCATGTCGCGGAGCAGTTCCCGCAGCTGTGCGAGGCGGAGACGGAGATCTTCGCCGAGCTGCTGGGTACCCACGTCCAGCGATTGGCGACCATCGCGCACGGCGACGGCGTCTGCACGACGTTCATCCCCGAGATTTCCAACGACGCACCTGCAAGCACGGCCGGGAGGAACCCCGCATGACTCTCCCCACGGAGACTGCCCACCCCGAACTCGAGGGCCTGGGCAAGTACGAATACGGCTGGGCCGACTCCGACGTGGCCGGTGCCTCCGCCAGGCGCGGCCTGAACGAGGAGGTCGTCCGCGACATCTCCGGCAAGAAGTCGGAGCCGGAGTGGATGACCAAGCTGCGCCTGAAGGGCCTGAAGCTCTTCGAGAAGAAGCCGATGCCGAACTGGGGCTCCGACCTCTCGGGCATCGACTTCGACAACATCAAGTACTTCGTGCGCTCCACGGAGAAGCAGGCGGAGTCCTGGGAGGACCTGCCCGAGGACATCAAGAACACCTACGACAAGCTGGGCATCCCGGAGGCCGAGAAGCAGCGCCTGGTCGCCGGTGTCGCCGCCCAGTACGAGTCGGAGGTCGTCTACCACCAGATCCGCGAGGACCTGGAGGAGCAGGGCGTCATCTTCCTCGACACCGACACCGCGCTGAGGGAGCACCCGGAGCTCTTCAAGGAGTACTTCGGCACGGTCATCCCGGCCGGTGACAACAAGTTCGCCGCGCTGAACACGGCCGTGTGGTCCGGTGGCTCGTTCATCTACGTCCCGAAGGGCGTCCACGTCGAGATCCCGCTGCAGGCCTACTTCCGCATCAACACGGAGAACATGGGCCAGTTCGAGCGGACCCTGATCATCGTCGACGAGGGTGCCTACGTGCACTACGTCGAGGGCTGCACCGCCCCGATCTACAAGTCGGACTCGCTGCACTCCGCGGTCGTCGAGATCATCGTCAAGAAGAACGCCCGCTGCCGCTACACGACCATCCAGAACTGGTCGAACAACGTCTACAACCTGGTCACCAAGCGCGCCGTGGCCTACGAGGGCGCGACCATGGAGTGGATCGACGGCAACATCGGCTCCAAGGTGACGATGAAGTACCCGGCCGTCTACCTGATGGGCGAGCACGCCAAGGGCGAGACCCTGTCCATCGCCTTCGCGGGCGAGGGCCAGCACCAGGACGCCGGCGCCAAGATGGTCCACATGGCGCCGAACACCTCGTCCAACATCGTCTCCAAGTCGGTCGCGCGCGGTGGTGGCCGTACCTCCTACCGCGGTCTGATCGAGATCGGCGAGGGCGCCGCCGGGTCGAAGTCCAACGTGCTGTGCGACGCGCTGCTGGTGGACACCGTCTCCCGCTCGGACACCTACCCCTACGTGGACGTCCGCGAGGACGACGTGTCCATGGGCCACGAGGCCACCGTCTCCAAGGTCTCCGAGGACCAGCTCTTCTACCTGATGAGCCGCGGCCTGTCCGAGGACGAGGCCATGGCGATGATCGTGCGCGGCTTCGTCGAGCCCATCGCCAAGGAGCTGCCGATGGAGTACGCGCTGGAGCTCAACCGGCTGATCGAGCTGCAGATGGAGGGCGCGGTCGGTTAGGACCGGCCTCCCCGCAGCGGCGGCCCGCCTCGTGGGCGGGCCGAGGATCTCAACTGACGCAGGAAAGAGAGCACAACGACAGCCATGGCTGAGGCCCAGAACATCCCGGTGGGTTCCACCACCGCCGGCTCGATCGCGGTCGCCGCGGAGTCGACCGTCGTCTCGCGCATGAGCGCGCCCCCGTCCTTCGACGTGGCGGACTTCCCGGTCCCGCACGGCCGCGAGGAGGAGTGGCGGTTCACCCCGCTGGAGCGCCTGCGCGGGCTGCACGACGGCACCGCGGTGGCCAACGGCGACGGCGTGAAGGTCGACGTCCAGGCCCCCGAGGTCGTCACCGTCGAGACCGTCGGCCGCGACGACGCGCGGCTCGGCAAGGCGGGCACGCCGGTGGACCGGGTCGCCGCGCAGGCGTACTCCGCCTTCGAGAAGGCCTCGGTCGTCACCGTCCCGAAGGAGACCGTCCTCACCGAGCCGATCCGCATCGCGGTGCACGGCCAGGGCGGCACCGCCTTCGGCCACCAGGTGATCGAGCTGGGCGCCTTCGCCGAGGCCGTCGTGGTCATCGACCACACCGGTGACGCGGTGCTCGCCGCCAACGTCGACTACGTCCTCGGGGACGGGGCGAAGCTGACCGTCGTCTCCGTCCAGGACTGGGACGACAAGGCCGTCCACGTGGCCCAGCACAACGCGCTGGTCGGCCGGGACGCCTCCTACAAGTCCGTGGTCGTGACCTTCGGCGGCGACGTCGTCCGCCTGCACCCGCGCGTGACGTACGCCGGCCCCGGCGGCGAGGCCGAGCTGTTCGGCCTGTACTTCACCGACGCCGGGCAGCACCAGGAGCACCGCCTGCTGGTCACCCACAACACCCCGCACTGCAAGTCCAACGTCGTCTACAAGGGCGCGCTCCAGGGCGACGACGCGCACGCGGTCTGGATCGGCGACGTGCTCATCGAGGCCAAGGCCGAGGGCACGGACACCTACGAGATGAACCGCAACCTGGTCCTCACGGACGGCGCGCGTGTCGACTCGGTGCCGAACCTGGAGATCGAGACCGGCGAGATCGTCGGCGCCGGCCACGCCTCCGCGACCGGCCGCTTCGACGACGAGCAGCTCTTCTACCTGATGGCCCGCGGCATCCCGGAGCACGAGGCCCGCCGCCTGGTGGTCCGCGGCTTCTTCGCCGAACTGGTCCAGCAGATCGGTGTCGCCGACATCGAGGAGCGTCTGCTCGCCAAGATCGAGGAGGAGCTGGAGGCTTCGGTCGCATGACCTTCGTACGCGTCTGCGGGCTGAGCGAGCTGGAGGAGGACACCCCGAAGCGGGTGGAGATCGACAGCACACCGGTCTCGGTCGTCAAGACCGAGGGCGAGGTGTTCGCGATCTACGACATCTGCTCCCACGCGAACGTCTCGCTCTCCGAGGGCGAGGTGGAGGACTGCCAGATCGAGTGCTGGCTGCACGGCTCCTCCTTCGACCTGCGCACCGGCAAGCCGTCCGGCCTCCCGGCCACGCGCCCCGTCCCCGTATACCCCGTAAAGATCGAAGGGGACGACGTTCTCGTCTCCCTCACCCAGGAGTCCTGAGGCACCCATGGCAACGCTTGAAATCCGAGACCTGCACGTCACCGTCGAGGCCGACAACGCCACGAAGGAGATCCTCAAGGGCGTCGACCTCACCGTGAAGCAGGGCGAGACGCACGCCATCATGGGCCCCAACGGCTCCGGCAAGTCGACCCTCGCCTACTCCCTCGCGGGTCACCCGAAGTACACGATCACCAACGGCACCGTCACCCTCGACGGCGAGGACGTCCTCGCGATGTCCGTCGACGAGCGTGCCCGCGCCGGCCTGTTCCTGGCGATGCAGTACCCGGTCGAGGTCCCCGGCGTCTCGGTCTCCAACTTCCTGCGCACCTCCGCCACCGCCGTCCGCGGCGAGGCCCCCAAGCTGCGCACCTGGGTGAAGGAGGTCAAGGAGGCCATGGAGCGTCTCAACATGGACCCGTCCTTCGCCGAGCGCAACGTCAACGAGGGCTTCTCCGGCGGTGAGAAGAAGCGCCACGAGATCCTCCAGCTGGAGCTGCTCAAGCCCAAGGTCGCGATCCTGGACGAGACGGACTCCGGTCTGGACGTCGACGCGCTCCGCATCGTCTCCGAGGGCGTCAACCGCGTCCGCGAGACCGGCGAGGTCGGCACCCTGCTGATCACGCACTACACGCGCATCCTGCGCTACATCAAGCCCGACTTCGTCCACGTCTTCTCCGGTGGCCGGATCGTCGAGTCCGGCGGTGCCGAGCTCGCCGACAAGCTGGAGGACGAGGGCTACGAGGCATACACGAAGGGTGGCGTATCCGCGTGACACAGCTGCCGGGCCTCCTCGACACCGAGGCGATCCGCAAGGACTTCCCCGTACTGGACCGTCTGGTCCACGACGGCAAGAAGCTCGTGTACCTGGACAACGCGGCGACCTCGCAGAAGCCGCGCCAGGTGCTGGACGCCCTGAGCGAGTACTACGAGCGCTACAACGCCAACGTCCACCGCGGTGTGCATGTGCTCGCCGAGGAGGCCACGGCGCTGTACGAGGGCGCGCGCGACAAGGTCGCCGCGTTCATCAACGCGCCGAGCCGCGACGAGGTGATCTTCACCAAGAACGCCTCCGAGTCGCTGAACCTCGTGGCGAACATGCTGGGCTGGGCCGAGGAGCCCTACCGGGTGGACCACGAGACCGAGATCGTCATCACGGAGATGGAGCACCACTCCAACATCGTGCCGTGGCAGCTGCTCGCGCAGCGCACGGGCGCGAAGCTGAAGTGGTTCGGTCTCACGGACGACGGCCGGCTGGACCTCACCAACATCGACGAGATCATCACGGAGAAGACGAAGATCGTCTCCTTCGTGCTGGTGTCGAACATCCTGGGCACGGTCAACCCGGTCGAGGCGATAGTGCGCCGCGCCCAGGAGGTCGGCGCGCTGGTCTGCATCGACGCCTCCCAGGCCGCCCCGCACATGCCGCTGGACGTGCAGGCCCTGCAGGCCGACTTCGTGGCCTTCACCGGCCACAAGATGTGCGGCCCGACGGGCATCGGCGTCCTGTGGGGCCGCCAGGAGCTGCTGGAGGACCTTCCCCCCTTCCTGGGCGGCGGCGAGATGATCGAGACCGTCTCGATGCACTCGTCCACCTACGCCCCGGCGCCGCACAAGTTCGAGGCGGGCACGCCCCCGATCGCTCAGGCGGTCGGTCTCGGTGCCGCGATCGACTACCTCCAGTCGATCGGCATGGAGAAGATCCTCGCCCATGAGCACGCGCTGACCGAGTACGCGGTCCAGTGTCTGCAGAAGGTCCCGGACCTGAAGATCATCGGCCCGACCACGGCCGAGGACCGGGGCGCCGCGATCTCCTTCACGCTCGGTGACATCCACCCGCACGACGTGGGCCAGGTCCTCGACGAGCAGGGCATCGCGGTCCGCGTCGGCCACCACTGCGCGCGGCCCGTCTGCCTCCGGTACGGAATTCCTGCGACCACGCGAGCGTCGTTCTATCTGTACTCCACGCCGGCCGAGATCGACGCACTGGTCGAGGGGCTGGAGCACGTACGGAACTTCTTCGGCTGAGAGGCGTGAGCTGAAACCGTGAAGCTGGACTCGATGTACCAGGAAGTCATCCTGGACCACTACAAGAACCCCCACGGGCGTGGTCTGCGGGATGGCGACGCCGAGGTGCACCATGTGAACCCGACGTGCGGCGACGAGATCACCCTCCGCGTGAAGTACGACGGCACGAAGATCGCGGACGTCAGTTACGAGGGCCAGGGCTGCTCGATCAGCCAGGCGAGCGCGTCGGTCCTCAACGAGCTGCTGGTCGGCAAGGACGTCACCGAGGCGCAGAAGATCCAGGAGACCTTCCTGGAGCTGATGCAGTCCAAGGGCCGGATCGAGCCGGACGACGCGATGGAGGACGTCCTGGAGGACGCGGTCGCGTTCGCCGGCGTCTCCAAGTACCCCGCGCGGGTCAAGTGCGCCCTCCTGAGCTGGATGGCGTGGAAGGACGCGACGGCCCAGGCGCTGGGTGGCGCCGACGCCGAAAGGAAGACGGCATGACCGACACCGCAGAGATGAAGCCGGTCTCGGAGGAGGAACTCCGCGAGGCCCTGATGGACGTGGTCGACCCCGAGCTGGGCATCGACGTCGTCAACCTCGGCCTGATCTACGGCATCCACATCGACGACTCCAACGTGGCCACGGTCGACATGACCCTGACCTCGGCGGCCTGCCCGCTGACGGACGTCATCGAGGACCAGGCCAAGTCCGCCACGGACGGCCTCGTCAACGAACTCCGCATCAACTGGGTCTGGATGCCCCCGTGGGGCCCCGACAAGATCACGGACGACGGCCGCGAGCAGCTTAGGGCGCTCGGCTTCAACGTCTGACGGCTTCTGTACCCGCGAAAGCGGCGGCACCCTTCACGGGTGCCGCCGCTTTCGTCTGCTCAGCCCAACCGACTCCGGCATGGCCGCCCCGTCGAAGGAGTAACAGCGGCTCTCCGCAAGGCCCTTGACCACCGTGAAGGCCGCGGCGCGGCGGTCGGCGGGCGAGGCGACCGGATCGAGCCGCACGTAGCCGTCGCTGATGTGCCAGTAGCGGTCCGGGCAGTTGAGGGGGCGGACGGAGGTGCCCTGCGCGGCGGGCTCGGGTGACCGGGGTCGTGCCGCGCCCGCCCTTCGGGGGAGCGGTCGTAGGCGCCGACGGGGAGGCGAAGGAGAGCAGGCCGGAGCCGTTGTCCATGGGGGCACCGGTCGGCCGCGGGGTGGTCGTGGTGTGCAGGGGCCCGTCGTTCATGACCAAGGCGGTGACAAAGGCGGTGACGACCGCGAACGCCGGCGCGCGGCCGGCCGGAGTCTATGAAAGTGAAACTTTCTCGCGGTTCCGCGGACGTGTACGACCGTACGCATCCGTTGTGTACGCTCGTACACATGGGATACCTGACACTCGCCGGCGCCATCGCCGCCGAGGTCGCCGCGACGACGGCGATGAAGTACAGCGAGGGGTTCAGCCGGCTGTGGCCCTCGCTCGTGACGGCGCTGGGCTACCTGGTCTCCTTCGCGCTGCTCGCCCAGACGCTGAAGACCGTCCAGATCGGGACGGCGTACGCGATCTGGTCCGGCGTGGGCACCGCGACCATCGCCCTCCTCGGTCTGCTGCTGTTCGGGGAGGGGCTGAGCGTCGCCAAGGTCGGCGGGATCTTGCTGATCATCGGGGGAGTGGTCGTGCTGAACCTGGGGGGAGCGAGCCACTGATGCCCCGCCGCTACGACCCCGACCGGCGCTGGCGCCTCATCGACGCGGCGATCCGCGTGGTCGGCCGCGACGGCATCGCCGGCCTCAGCCACCGCTCGGTCGCCGCCGAGGCGGACGTGCCGCTCGGCTCCACGACGTACCACTTCGCCACCCTCGAAGAGCTGATGGTGGCCGCGCTGCGGCAGTCGAACGAGAACTTCGGCCGGGTGCTGGCCGAGCGGCTGCCCAAGGACGGTGCGGGCGATCTCGCCGCCGAACTCGCCGGCGCGCTCGGCGTGTGGCTGGGCGGCGACCGTACGGGCGTGGAGCTGGAGTACGAGCTGTATCTGGCGGCCCTGCGCCGGCCCGCCCTGCGTCCCGTCGCCGCCGAGTGGACCGAGGCCGCGGCGGCCCTGCTGGCCGGCCGCACGGACCCGGTCACGGCCCGCGCCCTGCTCGCCCTGCTGGACGGGATCTGCCTCCAGGTGCTGCTGACAGGCGGTTCCTACGACGAGGAGTACGCCCGCGCCGCCCTCGCTCGGCTGATCCCCTGAAGGGGCGCCCGGCACGTGAGACGCGGTTCGCCCCGACCACCCCGCCCACGTTAGGTTTGCCTGCATGACCGACTCTGCTTCCCGCACCACCGGCGCCGTCGCCGCCGGCCTCGCCACCCTCGCCTCCGACGGCACCGTTCTCGACACCTGGTTCCCGGCCCCCGAGCTGGTCGAGGAGCCGGGTCCGGCCGGCACCGAGCGGCTCACCGCCGAGCAGGCGGCTCAGCTGCTGGGCGGCGGCGCGACCGCGGCGATCGGCCCGGACGCCCGACGGGGCGTCGAGGTGGTCGCGGTCCGCACGGTCATCGCCTCGCTGGACGAGAAGCCGATCGACGCGCACGACGTCTACCTGCGTCTGCACCTGCTCTCGCACCGCCTGGTCAAGCCGCACGGCCAGAGCCTGGACGGCATCTTCGGCCACCTCGCCAACGTCGCCTGGACCTCGCTCGGCCCGGTCGCCGTGGACGACATCGAGAAGGTGCGGCTCAACGCCCGCGCCGAGGGCCTGCACCTGCAGGTCACCTCGATCGACAAGTTCCCGCGGATGACCGACTACGTCGTCCCCAAGGGCGTGCGCATCGCCGACGCCGACCGGGTCCGCCTCGGCGCGCACCTCGCCGAGGGCACCACGGTCATGCACGAGGGCTTCGTCAACTTCAACGCCGGCACGCTCGGCACCTCCATGGTCGAGGGCCGCATCTCGGCCGGCGTCGTGGTCGGCAACGGCTCCGACATCGGCGGCGGCGCCTCCACCATGGGCACCCTGTCCGGCGGCGGCAACGTGATCATCTCCATCGGTGAGCGCTGTCTGGTCGGCGCCGAGGCGGGCGTCGGCATCGCGCTCGGCGACGAGTGCGTGGTCGAGGCCGGCCTCTACATCACTGCGGGCACCCGGATCACCATGCCCGACGGCCAGATCGTCAAGGCCCGCGAGCTGAACGGCGCCTCCAACATCCTCTTCCGCCGCAACTCGGTCACCGGCGTGGTCGAGGCCCGCCCGAACAACGCGGTCTGGGGCGGCCTGAACGACATCCTGCACAGCCACAACTGATCATCGGCGGCCCTGACCTGTGGCCGCCTCATCGATCATCGCTCTGACCTGCTGCCGAGCTGTCGGCAGTTGTCGACGTCGGTCACCAGCGAGCGCCCTTCCACGGCCCAGGACGGCCCGGGAGGGCGTTCCTGCGTGAGCACCGCATCAGGAGTTCCTGCCGGCGGGCCGAGGGCCGGGTGTCCTGCTTGCCGGCGTCCTGTGCAGTGTCCGGCATCGGGGGATCCGTCAGCCGGGTGGGACGCTGAGCGAGTCGTCCCGACCAGGTGACCGGGCAGATGCCCACCTCACCGCGGGTCAGCGGCGGCTGCTCCGGCGCCTGCCGCGGATGAGGTGCTGGGCCACGAGGTGTCCCGATCCGGCGCCGAGGCCGGGGCCGGGGTGGGTCGAGGCGCCGATGTGCCACAAGCCGGGTACGGGGGTTGCGTGCCGGGCCGCGCCCGGTAGGGGGCGCCACAGCAGGGCCTGGTCGAGTTCGGCCGAGCCGCCGTAGGGGTCGCCGTCGACCGCGTTCGGATTGTGCGCCATCAGGTCCGACGGTGTGACGGCGTCCCAGGCGAGTAGCTTCTCCGGCAGGTCGGGCGCGTGAAGCGCGATCCTGGCCAGGACCCGTTGGACGTATCCCTCGGTCAGCTCCTTCGTCCAGCGGCCGTGGGCGTCCAGTTCGCCCGCCGCGTCGCCGGTCGGCTTGTAGGGCAGTTCTTGGAGCTGGATCCACAAGGTCGCCGCGCCGTCCGGCACGCGTGAAGGGTCCAGGACATGCTGTTGGCCGACGACCAGTGTGGGCCTGCGCGGCAGCAGCGCCGCCTCGGCCTCCGCGCACGCGATCGCGGTGCTCGCGGAACCGTCGCTGAGATGGACCAGCGGTATGCCGGCCAGGCGCGCGTCGCGCCAGCCGAGCGGGGCGGAGAGGGCGACGTGGAGCTGCATCGCGGCGCGTCCGTACCGATAGCGCAGGGCCTGGTCGCGGATGGCGGGCGGGACGGGCGCGTCCTGTGGCAGAAGCTCGCCGTACAGCGCGGTCGGGGTCACCGAGGCCAGGACGGCGTGGCGGGCCCGGACGGTTTCGCCGTCGGTGGCGACGCCGGTGACCCGGCCGCCGGTGAGGAGCAGCCGCTCCGCCGACCGCCCCGTGGAGATGTGCACCCCGAGCTCGCCGAGCAGTGCCTCGAAGGCGCGGACGAAGTTCCGGGCGCCGCCCGCCACCACGGGCATGCCGAAACCGTGCAGGGTCGCGGCCATGACAGGCAGCATCAGGCCGCCCAAGGCGTGGTCCGGAGACAGTCCGGCGTGCAGCAGCCAGGGGATCCACAGCACATCGGGCTCGTCGCCGCGGAAGGTGCCGCGGCAGTAGGAGCGGCCGCTGGTCACGGTGGCCCGCAACCACTCCTCGGTGCCACGGAAGCGCTCGCGGCGCAGCAGTTTCACCACATGCCGGAGCACACGGGGCGAGCGTGGCTCACTGCCCAGGATGCCGCCGAGTGCGTCGGCGTTGTCGAGGAACCTCTGCAGCAGGGCGAGGTAGGCGGTCCGGTCCTCGAAGTGGCCGAACATCTCGGCGGTGGCCGCGGGGTCGCGGTGGGCCAGGACCACGCGCCCTTCGTCGGTGACGGTGCCCGTGATCAGTCCATCGGTGTTGCGGTACTCCAGACCGTGACGGTGCAGGTCCTCACCGAGGGCGGCGTAGGCCCCGCCGGACACGAACAGCGGGTGCCACGAGGAGTACGTGTCGTGCAGGTAGCCGGGCAGAGTCCGCTCCTCGGTGGCGATGAAGCCGCCCAGCCGGTCGCTTCCTTCTATGAGGGCCACCGACCAGCCGTCCTTGGCCAGCTGGGCAGCGGCGACCAAGCCGTTCACGCCGGACCCGATCACGACCGCGTCGAAAGTAGGTGTCATCAGCGCTCCTCTGACATGAGGGGTGGGGGGCCAAGGCTCCGCCCGAGCGAGCCGCCACCAGCGAGGACGAGGGCGCGGCCCACGCCGATCCAGCCTTCCCCTCGGGCACCGGGCTGTCCAACGCTGTGCCTGTTGGCGAGTCGGCCGGCGACGTCCCCGTAAGGCACGATGCCGTTGGCCTTGTCGTCCCACTCGGCGAACAGGCAGTCGATGGCGTTCTTCGGCACGCGCGAGGTGGTGACTGTACTCCGGGGTGACGCAAAGGAGTTCATTCTTGGCTGGACGTGCGCTGCCGCGTCGCTGCTCCAAGGCCTCAAGACAGTCGCTCTGCTACCGCCAAGGTCCCCATGCGTACGGCTGTCTTGCCCTCATCTTCTGCCACCGAGGGCGGCCTCGAGACGGCCCAGGGGCAAGCCGGGCCCCTGACCTGCGTCCCGCCGCGGCGTTGAGGACATGCCGGGGGCGTGGGCCCGATGTACGGTCGCACTAGGGCACAGGTGCGTGGATCTCGCAGCCGGCGGACGGACCGGTGGTCGACAGGCACCCGAGGAGCATCCATGTCCCAGCAAACGAACATCGCCGCGCAGACCGCTTTCGCACAAGCCGTCGTCTCCGGCAACCTCGACGTTCTCGGAGAGATCGTCGCGCCCGGTTCGATCGACCACGACCCCGCGCCGGGACAGGTACCGGGGCCCGAGGGATACAAGAGCATGTTCGGCGAGCTGCGCTCGGCCTTCCCCGACCTGCAGATCGCGGTGGACCATCTGGTGGCCACCGACGACGAGGTGGCCTTCGCCTACACCGTCACCGGGACGCATCTGGGTCCGCTGATGGGGCATCGGGCGACCGGTAAGAAGGTGAGCTACCGGGGCATGCAGATCAGCCGTTTCGACGACGACGGCAAGCTCGTCGAGCGCTGGGGCAGCAGCGACGAACTCGGCATGCTGCGTCAACTCGGCCTCGCCGAAGTCGATCCACCCCTCGGGCGCCCTTCACAGCTGCGCTGAGGGAAGCTCGGTCACACCGGTGGTACGGACGCGAACGGCCACAGTGCCGCGAAGTCCGGCTCCCGCAGGCCTTCGGGCCGCGCCCGCCCTTTCTTGTGGGCGTGAGGCATAGCGGGCGGACCTGCCGCGCGTCAGGAGGGATGAAGGGCCGCGACGACGCGTGGCCCGGGGGAAGAGAAGGTGACGATGGATGCCGAAGCGCAGGAGAACTTCCGGGAGTTCGTGGCCGGCAGGTCGCCCGCGCTGCTGAAGACCGCCGTCCTGCTGACCGGCGGCGACCGGCACGCCGCCGAGGACCTGCTGCAGAACGCGCTGGTCAGGGCGGCCGGACGGTGGCAGCGGATCGACGAGCCGGAGGCGTACGTCCGGCGGATCCTGTACCGGCAGCAGATCAGCCGCTGGCGGTTGAAGTGGCCGCGGCGGGAGGTGACCGTCGCCGAGCCGCCCGAGGACGCCGTGGCCCCGGACGCGTCCGGCGCCGCCGAGCTGCGGCTCGTCATGCGTACGGCGCTGTCCCGGCTCACCGCCCGCCAGCGCACCGTGCTGGTGCTGCGGTACTTCGAGGACCTGCCCGAGGCCGACGTGGCCCGGATCCTGGGCTGCTCCGTGGGCACCGTACGGTCCACCACCCATCGCTCCCTGGCCAGACTCCGTGCGCTGGCCCCCGAGTTGGCGGCACTGGACCCCGGCCGGCAGCAGCCGTCCCGCGACTTCTCGCCCGTGGAGGTGCGCCCGTGAACGTCGAGGAACTCGTGCGCGACGCGCTGCGGGAGCAGGCCGCGCAGCAGCCGCCGGCGCCGGCCGGATTCGCCGACCGGGTGCTGGGCGCCCGCCAGCACCGCCGTACCCGCCGGCTCGCGTCCATCGCGGTGGCCACCGCCGCCGTGGTGGCCGTCGGTGTCGGGGTGCCGCTGCTGGACTCCGGCGGCCGGAAGGACGTACGGCCCTCCGGCGTGCTGGACTCCCGTGACGTCAGCGCGCATCCGGACCAGGGGCCGCCGCGTGAGCTGATCGCGGCGGGGCGGTCGGTGCTGGCCGCGTACTACACGGTGAAGGTGGTGCCGCGGAGCGCCGGCCTCGCGATCGGCGAGCGCACGTACCGGCTGCTGAACCAGAGGACCGGCCGGTACGAGAAGGACGACCGGTGGTCGTTCGTGGCCGTCGCCCCGGGCCTGCGGACCGCCGCCGTGCTGGAGCGGCGGATGCCCGCCGCCCGGATCGGGCTGCTCGACCTCGCGACGGGGGAGGTCGAGCGGTGGATCCCGGTGTCGCACGGCGTCGGGGGGCTCGCCTTCTCGCCTGACGGCCGCAGGCTGGTCGCCACGACGTACACGGACAGTCCCGACGCGTTCGAGAAGGCCGTGGACGCCCGGACCGGCCGCTCCCACTGGGTGCCGCGCTTCCAGTCCCTGTCCCGGACCGGCTTCGAGATCCTGGACGTGGCTTCCGGACGGGGAACCTGGGTCGCGGTTCCGCCGGGCCGGGAGTTCCTCGGCCGGGAGGACTTCGCCTTCGGCCGCGCCGGTGACCTGCTGTACGCGCGGATCGTGGGACCCCGCGACGGTATGCAGCAGTTCTACGACTTCGCGGGCCGGAAGGTGCCCGCGCCCGCGAACGAGGCCCAGCTGAGGTCGGACGTCGGCGCCCGGCTGTCCCCGGACGGGCGGCTCGCCGCCTGGGGGCTGGTGGCCGAGCCGCACCACACGTCGTACTCCTCGATCCGCGATCCGCTGACCGGCAAGGAGCTCACCCGGGTGCGCGGCGCCCATCTGCTCGCCTGGGCCGACGACAAGCGGCTCATCGCCTGGGAGCGAGACCCGGACGTGGAGCGGTACCGGCCCCGGCTGGTGCTGGTCACGATCGGCAGCACCGAGGTCGTCCCGCTCAGCGGTTTCCAGGAGCCGAACGACGGCTACGGCGAGCGGGACTGGGAGCCGGTGTTCGCCGACCGCTGATCAGAGCGCCGTGAGCGCCTCGTAGTGGGCCAGCAGCCCGTCGGCCGCCTCCCGGCCGGCGGGCAGCAGCGGCGCCCGCACCGGGCCCGCGGGCCGGCCGAGACGGCCGAGCAGGGCCTTGGCGGTGACCGTGCCGGGCAGACCCGCGCCCATCATCGCCTCGATCAACGGCGTGGCCCGCAGCTGGAGTTCGGTCGCCCGGGCGGTGTCGCCCGCGTCGAAGGCGTCCAGGATCGCGGCGATCTCGGCGGGGACGGCGTTGGCGACCGTGCTCACACAGCCCGCCGCGCCGACCGCGTACAGGGCCAGTACGTGCTCGTCGCAGCCCGCGTAGTACGCCAGGTCCGTGCGGGCCAGCACCTTCTGGGTGCCGAGGAAGTCGTAGGAGCAGTCCTTGACGGCCACGATCCTGGGGTGCCCGGCGAGGCGGATGATCGTCTCCGGTTCGATCCGGGTGCCGGTGCGGCCCGGGATGTCGTAGAGCATCACGGGCAGCCCGCTCGCGTCGGCGACCGCGCGGAAGTGCGCCTCCACCGCCTCCTGCGGCGGCCTGCTGTAGTACGGCGTCACCACCAGCACGCCGTCGGCGCCCGCCTTCTCGGCCGCCAGGGCCAGCTCGACGGTGTGCCGGGTGTCGGCGCTGCCCACGCCCGCCACCAGGGACACCCGGTCGCCGACCGCCTCCCGGACCGCCCTGATCAGCTCCGCCTTCTCCGCGTCCGTGGTGGTGGGCGACTCGCCCGTGGTACCGCTCAGCACCAGGCCGTCGCAGCCCTCGGCCACCAGCCACGCGGCCAGCCTCCGGGCACCCTCCCGGTCGAGGGCGCCTTCCTCGGTGAACGGCGTGATCATGGCGCAGAGCGTGCGGCCGAAGGGGCGGGCGGTGCGTGAGGTCGTCATACGGGTAGTGTCGGCACGACCTCCGTGAAGCTCTACTTAATTCCCCTACGAGATATAGCTAAGTACTACTGAAGTATCGGGCTGGGTGGCCGAAGGCCCTGTGTCCAACTCGGCCCCTCATGGGTCACTATGGCCGGAGGGTCACCGACGTCCGTCATGGGAGGCACCATGAAGCTCGGCAAGGCACTGGCCACCGGAGTCGCCGAGGAGCGGCCGCTCGTGGACGAAGAACGGGCCCCGCTCCCCGAGGAGACCGCCGCCCCCGTCGAACCGGCCGAGCCGGCCCGCGAAGAGGTCCCGGCCGCCCGATGAGACTGCGGCTCCCGGCGGAACGCCCGACGGAGCCGCCGACCGGATACAAGATCGCCCACCCGGTGCTCTCCCAGGACGGCACCCGGGCCGGGTTCACCGGTGTGTCGCTCGGCGGCGCGCTGCCCTACGCCGTGCTCGACGACGCCTCCTGCGTCTACGGCCGCCGGCACCGCCCGCCGGCCCGGCTGTGCGACTGCGGCTTCCACTGCGTCCACGACCGCAGTGCCGCCGAGGCCATGCTGTGCACCGCCGAGCACCGGACCGCCCTGGTGCTGGAGGTCTTTGTGCTCGGCGCCTACATCCGCTTCGAGCGCGGCTTCCGTTACGCCCGCCAGCGGGTGCGCACGGCCACCGCCGGTCCGTGCGCCTGTGGCGCCACCGCCGCCGCGCTCGCCGACGCCGGCTGGGGCAGGCCCGGCTGGCGGGCCCTCGGCCCCGTCTGCGCCGGCTGTGTGCGCGGCCGTCCGTCCGTCTCGCTCGCCGGCTTCGCCCGGCTGGCCGGGCACGGGCTGCGGGTGGTGGCGCGGGGCGGGGAAAGCGGATTTCCCTTCGGCGGGTCCGGCGAGTCCGGCGAGTCGGCGGCCGGGGCGGAGTTGGGGATGCCCGAACTCGTCGCGGAGGCCGCCCTGTTGCAGGCGCGGCTCGACTGGTTCCAGAGCCAACTCGCGCGGCTGGGCGAGCGCGGCACCGGGGGCGCCGAGCGGGGCTGAACGTCTCCGGGCCGGGTACCCGAACGTACGGGTGCGCGGATGCGGATGCCTCCGGCGGCCCGTGCGGGTGCGTGGTGGCCGGTGTCGCGCCTACGGTGGTCTGTGAGTCGGTGCCGCGCCGGGTGGTGTCCGGTCTCGGTCCGGCGGGCTGTTCGTCGCGTGGTGTGGGAAGTCCTCGCGGCCGCGGCGGGCGGACACCACCCGCCGCGTTCCCTCCCCGCCGTGTGCGGCCGCAGGAGGCATCACGCTCAGCGCTACAGCGATCAGGGAAAGGGCACACCGATGAAGCACAGGGTTCCGCACGGATCGGGCGCCAAGGGTCCCGACGAGCTGCGGCGGCAGATCGAGCACACCAGGCATCAACTGGGGCACACGGTCGCCCAGTTGGTCGGCAAGGCCGATGTCAAGGGCCGGGCCCGGGTGCGGGCCGCCGACCTGAAGGACAAGGCCGGTGCCATGACGGTGCAGCTGCGCGCGAGCGCCGCCCACGCCGGCCACGGCATGCAGGACAGGGCCGCCAAGGCCGGTCACGCCGTCCAGGGCCGGGCCGCTCAGGCGGGGCACGCGGTGCAAGGCAAGGCCGGGCAGGTGGGCCACGCGGTGCAGGGCCGGGCTGCTCAGGCGGGGCATGCGGTGCAAGGCAAGGCCGGGCAGGTGGGCCACGCGGTGCAAGGCAAGGCCGGGCAGGTGGGGCACACGCTGCAGGGGCGGGCCGCGCAGGCCGGGCATGCGGCACAGGGCCGGGCGGCACAGGCCGGGCACGCCGTGCAGGGCCGGGCGAGTCGTGCCGGGCACGCCGTGGAGGGCTCCGTCCCGCAGCCCCTGCGTGGCACGCTGCGCGCGGGCATGCGTCATCCGGGGCCGGTCATCGCCGTGGGGGTGCTGGGCGCGACCGCGGTGACGGCGGGCATCGCCTGGCGCAGGCAGCGCCGCCGCCACTGACGGCTCCCGGCCCGCCGGGGCTCGACACGACACCACCCTCGGCCGAAAACTCAGTCCGTCTGGACAAACAAAGTTTTCGGTGCGAGGGTGGTCGCATGCTGGACGTGACCGTGATCGAGGACCCCGAGGCGGCGGCGGTGTCGCTGGACCCCGTCCGGGCCCGGCTGCTCGCCGAGCTGGCCGCCGGACCCGCGTCGGCGGCGATGCTGGCCGGCAAGGTCGGACTGCCCCGCCAGAAGGTGAACTACCACCTCAGGGCGCTGGAGCGGCACGGCCTGGTCGAACTGGCCGGAGAGCGCCGCAAGGGCAATGTCACCGAGCGGCTGATGCGCGCGACCGCCGCGTCGTACGTCATCTCGCCGGCCGCCCTGCCCGCCGTGCAGCCGGACCCGGACCGCTTCCGTGACCAGCTCTCCGCGCGCTGGCTGCTCGCGCTCGGCGCCCGCCTGGTGCGCGACGTCGGCGCGCTGATCACCGGCGCCGCCAAGGCCAGGAAGCGGCTGGCGACCTATGCCCTGGACGGCCAGGTCCGGTTCGCCTCCGCCGCCGACCGCGCGGCCTTCGTGCAGGAGCTGACGGCGGGTGTGAGCGCCCTGATCCGCAAGTACGACGCCCCGGACGCCGACGGCGGCAGGGACCACCGGATCGTCGTCGCCCTCCACCCCACGGTCAAGGAACAGCAGCCCGACCCCGCACTGGACCAGTGAGAAAGAGCCCCGCCATGCCCCAGGAATTCGAGATCGTCCGCGAGTTCGAGGTCGACGTCCCGCCCGAGAAGGTGTGGGAGGCCGTCACCACCGGAACCGGTGGCTATCTGTGGCCCATGGACCCGCCCGAACCCCGGGTCGGCGGCTCGGGGCCCTTCGGGTCCACGGTCACCGCCTGGGACCCGCCCCACCGCTACACCAACCGCAGCGAGGACGTCGGTTTCCCGGTCCAGTCGCTCAACCAGCTCGACTACACCATCGAGCCCCGCGACGAGGGCCGCCGCGCCTGGGTGCGCTATGTGCACAGCGGCATCTTCACCGACGACTGGAACAACCAGTACGACGGCGCCAGCAAGCACACCAACTTCTATCTGCACACCCTGTGCGAGTACCTGACGCACTTCGCGCCCCGCCCGGTCACCTTCGCCCAGCTGAACGGGCCGGCGGCCTCGGGGACCCCGGAGGCCCTCGCCGCCGCCGGGCGTGCCCTCGGCCTGGCGGACGACGCCGCCGCGGGTGCGAAGGTCGCCGTCCAGGGTCCCGGCGGACGGACCCTGGACGCCGTACTCGACTACCGCAACCCGTACTTCATCGGGCTGCGCACCGACGACGCGCTCATCCGCTTCTTCGGGCGCGGCCACTGGGGCGCCCCGCTCGGCATCAGCGTGCACGACTTCGCGCCGGACGCCGACGCCGAGGCGAACGAGAGCGCCTGGCAGGACTGGCTGGACGGAGTGTTCAGCCGGTCCTGAGAGCGGCTTCGCTCACGGGCGGAAGCGCAGCACCTGCGGGTCGTGGTCGCTGATCTGGTCGTTGAACTCCGAGTTGACGTGCACGCTGTCGTACTCGAAGTCGCAGCCGCGCCGGATCGCCGGGCTGATCAGGATCTGGTCCAGGACCTGCTCGTTGCCCTGGTAGTCGTAGGTATAACGCTCGCTCTTCGGCAGCGACTTGATCGCCGACCACAGCTCGCCGTCGCCTTCGAGGATCTTCGCGGTCTCGGAGAACTCGAAGTCGTTCATGTCGCCGAGCGCGATGACGTTCGCGTTCTTCTGCACGGACAGGATGTCCTTGACGAACGCGTTCACCTCGGTCGCCTGGGCGTGGCGCTGGATCTCCGAGCTGCGCACGGGCGGCTGGTACTGCGAGGTCAGACCCTGGTCGCCGCCCTTGGAGTTGAGGTGGTTGGCGATCACGAAGACGGTCTTGCCGCGGAAGACGAACTCGCCGGCCAGCGGCTTGCGGCTGCTGGTCCAGGCCGCGTTCGTCGGGTCGATACGGCCCGGGGAGACCGTCAGCTGCGCCTTGCCGTCCACCTTGGTGACACCGACCGCGGTGGTGGACTCGCCGCCCGCGCGGTCCACGAAGGAGACCCGCTCCGGGTTGAACAGGAACACCTGGCGGATGTTGCCGCCGGGCTCGCCGCCGTCCTGGTCGTTGACCGGGTTGATCGAGCGCCAGTCGTACTTCGGGCCGCCCGCCGCGACGATCGCGTCGATCAGCTTGTTCACGGTCTCGTTCGCGTCGACCGTGCCGTCGTCCTTGGCGCCGTTGTTGTCCTGGATCTCCTCCAGGGACACGATGTCGGGCGACTGAAGGTTGTTCACGATCGCGGCGGCGTGCTTGTCGAAGGTGGCGTCCGACGGGTCGAGGTTCTCGACGTTGTAGGTCGCCACCGCCAGCTCGCGGCTCGACTGCTTCCGCGTGGTCTCCCGCTCCAGGCCGCCGCTGTGCAGCGTGCCGAGCTTGCTCGCGACCAGGGTGTAGCCGCCGTACTGGTTGAAGTCCAGCGGGCCGGTGGTGGTGCCCTCCAGGGTGTCGCCGACGTTCGCCTTCGGGAAGTCGGCGGTGGAGCCCAGCGACTGGATCTGCAGCCGGCCGGTGTTCTGCGAGTCGTAGGAGCCGTAGACCGTGCCGCCCCGGTTGCTGCGGTGCTCCCACGGCTTCACCGTGACCCACAGCTCGCTGTAGGGGTCGGTGGCGGTGACCACGCGGGTGTCCTCGACCTGGACGTTCATGCCCTCCAGGGACTCGTAGTAGTCCAGGGCGTACGTCGACGGGTCCAGGGTCAGGCCGTTGATCGAGCCGGCGGCGGCGGTGTCGCCCTCGGGCGTGTACGCGTCCGGCACCGAGTCCTCGTCGATCACGACCGGCGCCGGGACCGCGTTGCCGCTGGAGACGGTGGTGATCGTCGGCTTGGTGATCTCCGTCAGGGACTGGTTGCCGGAGGAGGCGCCGCCCGGGACGTACTCGGAGACCGTGCCGGTCACCGTCACCGAGTCGCCGACCGCGACCTTCGGGGTGGAGCTGGTGAAGACGAAGACGCCCTCGCTGGTGGCCGGGTTGTCGTCCGGGCTCGGATCCTGGATCCAGAAACCTCTCGAGGAGCCGTAGGTGCGCGTGGCCGTGACGACGCCCGGCACGTCCGTCACCTTCTGGCCCGCGAACGGCGATATTCGGGTGGTGCCCTGGATATCGTGGATACGCACGGAGTCGGCGTGCGCGGGCGAGGTGAGGACGACGGCGGACGCCGCACTGCAGACGGCGGCGACGGTGAGCGCGGCGAGGCGCGCGGAAGACCTGCTCGGCAAGGGATCCCTCCGGGGACGTGACGATGCGCCGGGACGAGGGTGGTACGGGAGCGTGTGGGGCTCGTAGCCCTCTGTGACACGCGTAGAGCCGAGTGAACAGTTGTCCCCCCAACTTCTACGCGCGTCAATCTCCTGCCTGGGGTGGGGAGTTGTCAAGGTTTCGGCCATGTACGACGGCTGACGGGGAGATGAACCGGGCGGCATGGGTGGAAATCCGTCTAGGCTGAGCGGCTGAGCCCGTTCACGGTCCGAGGAGAACCAGCCGATGTCAGACAGCTCCCCCCTGCCGCCCGTACGGCTGCACTCCGAAGCGGAGCTGGCACGCGCCGCGCTGTCCACTCCGCTGCTCTCCCGCGCCGCCCGCCTCGCCCGCTGGGCCGGGCCCGAGACCCGTGTGGACGCCGGTGGCGGACTGGCCGAGGAGCAGCTTCCGGCCGCCGCCGAACTGCTCGGACTGAGCGGCGATGACGCCGCCGCGTACGCGAGTGAGGCCTGGCGGGTCGCCGTGGACGCCGGACTGGTCGAGATCGTGGACGAGGAGGCTGGCACGGTCCGGGCCGGCGAGGAGCTGAAGCTGCTCACCGCCGGCGCCCCGGCCGATGTGCTCGCCGTGTGGCTCGCCGCGCTGGAGACCGTCATCGCCGACGCGAGCGTTCCGGATCTGGACGATCTGGTCGACGCCCTGGACGAGGGCGGCCGGATCGATTTCTCGTCACTCGACTGGGATCCCGAGGCCGAGGCGGAGTTCCTGGACGGCGTCCTCGGCAACCTGTATCTGCTGACCGTGAGTGAGGACGGCCCCGGCGAGGGCCCGGTCCCGCTGCCCGCCCTGGCCGCCTCGATGATCGTCCCCGACGGCATGGGCGAGCCCACCAACGACGTCCTGGAGCAGGTCTCCGACGCGATGATGCGGCTGGACGACCAGTTCCGGATGCTGGAGCCGGCCGGGGTCGTGGAGTACCGGCCGGTGGACGAGGCCCTCATGGCCGACCCCGACGAGGAGCCCGCCGCGCCGGTGGACGACACCGACGTCTCGCGGTACGGCATGGTCCGGCTCACCCCGCTCGGCGCGTACGGACTGCGGGCGCGGCTGCTGGAGGCCGGGTTCCAGGCGCCGGCCGTCGGTGAACTCGCCGACAAGGGAGCGGACGCGCTGCTCGACGGTACGGCCGCGTTCGGCCAGGCGGCGGCGCACGCCGAGACCGAGCAGTGGCTCGCCCGGCGGGAACCGCTCGCCGGGGCACGGGAGTTGCTCGCGGCGGCACGGGGTGGGGACGCGGGCGCGCCGCTGCGCCGGCTGCGCTGCCAGCAGGCCCTGTCCCTGATCGGCGCGGAGGCCGAGCCGGCGCTGCGGGAGGTGCTGGACGACCCGGAACTCGGCGGGCTGGCCCGGGTGTGGCTCAGCGAACGGGGTGCGGCGGGTGTGCCGGCACCGTCCGAGGAGCTGGTGTTCTGGCTGACCATCGACACGGTGGCGGCGCAGCTCGCGGCCGAGGGGAACTCCGAGGAACTCCAGGCGCTGGTGGAGGGGCTGGCCGCGCAGCACAGTGGGTTCTTCTCCGCGGCCTGGCGGGTGGAGCACCCGGCCACGGCCGAGGTGCTGGAGGCGATGGGGCGGCTGCATCCGGACAAGAAGGTGGCGAAGGAAGCGCGCAAGGCCGCGTTCAAGGCGCGATCGCAGTACGGGGCTTGACATCTCCTTGAGCCGGTCATGGGGTGACGCATACGGATTCTTGAACAAGGGCCTCTGAAGCAGTCCTTTGTTCAACCCCCGTTCAAGGTGCGGCGGGAGCGTGTGCGCCGAACCGAGGTCTGCCACCCTCCACGGCACTCCCACCGTCTCAGGAGACACACCATGTCGCTCACCCGCAGGGACTTCGCCAGAAAATCCGCGATCACCGGTGCCGGTGTCGCCCTGGCGGGCAGCGTCGGCGCGCTCGCCACGGCGCCGAACGCCCTCGCCGCGACGGACATCGACAGCGACGAGGTGGAGTCGGCGCGCGGTGGCCACCACGGCATCGGCTACGGCCCGCTGATCTCCGACCCGAACGGCATCCTGGCCCTGCCCGAGGGCTTCACGTACAAGATCATCACCTACAGCGGCCAGACCAAGCTGGAATCCGGCGAGTTCACCCCGTCCAACCACGACGGCACCGCCACCTTCGAGGGCCCCCGCGGCACCACCCTCCTCGTCAACAACCACGAGCTCGCCGGTGCCCGCGCCAACTGGCCGCACCCGGTCCCGCTCACCGAGGGCCTCGTCTACGACCCGGCCGCGGCCGGCGGCTGCACCGTCGTCGAGGTCCGCCACGGCGGCGAGGTCGCCGAGTGGGTCGGCATCGCCGGCACCGCCACCAACTGCGCGGGCGGCAGCACCCCGTGGGGCACCTGGCTGACCTGCGAGGAGACCGAGGACAAGGCCGGCAAGAACGGCTTCACCAAGGACCACGGCTACGTCTTCGAGGTCGACCCGGAGGACCGCCGGGCCAACCGCGACCCCAAGCCGATCAAGGCCCTCGGCCGCTACGCCCACGAGGCCGTCGTCGTCGACCCCAAGCGCGGCCACCTCTACCTGACCGAGGACGCGGCCGGCCCCAACGGCCTGCTCTACCGCTGGACCCCGCCGGAGGGCTTCCGCCACGGCCGCGGCAAGCTGCGCACCCTCGCCGACGACGCCGGTGTGCTGCAGGCCTTCAAGTGCTTCGACTCCGGCGGCAAGTTCGTCGACGACCTCTCCCGCGCCACGAAGATCGGCACGGTCTACGGCGTCGACTGGGTGGACGTCCCCGACCGCGACGCCAAGACGGTGTCGGTCCGCAAGCAGTTCACCGACGGCCAGGTCACCCACGCCCGCAAGCTGGAGGGCATGTGGTGGGGCGACGGCGGCGCCTACATCGTCTCCTCCTTCGCCCGTGCGGAGAGCCCGGTCCAGCACGACGGCCAGGTCTGGTTCTACGACCCGCGGCGCCGGACCCTCACCCTGAAGGTGCTGCTCGGTGTGAACCCGGACCCGGCCAAGGACGGCGCCTTCGACGGCCCCGACAGCATCACCGTCTCCCCGTACGGCGGCCTCGTCATCGCCGAGGACGGCGAGGGCGTCCAGCACCTGTTCGGCGCCACCGAGAGCGGCCGCACCTACCCGATCGCCCGCAACGAGCTCAACATCGGCACCGAAGCGGAGCCGGAGTACAGCGAGTTCACCGGCGTCACCTTCTCGCCCGACGGCCGGATCCTGTTCGCCAACATCCAGACGCCCGGCATCATGCTCGCCATCACCGGGCCGTGGAAGCGGCAGCAGCGGTAACGCCGGAAGCGGGGATTAATTCGCTCGCACCCCCAGAGCTGCGCCTCCTACAGTGAGATCACAACGTCACGCACCTCCCGGTGCGATGGCAGCGGCTACTTCCCTGTCCAGGAATGAAACAACAGCCGCAGCCGACTTGATCTCGGGAGGCGCAGCTCATGGTGGGTGTCCGGTGCGCAGGCAGCGGATACTTCATGGGATCAGAAGGCTGCGGGTTCGAATCCCGTCATCGACCACGGGTCGATGTAGCTTAACGGATAGAGCATCTGACTAAGGACCGTCGCCGACTTCCGACCTCGGGCACCCTCCACTTGCTGCGCCTCCCTCCGAAACAGCAGAGAATTCGGGGGAATTCGCCATGGCGCGATTCAACACGCGTGCCGCGAAGGCACAGCCGGTCTCGCCCGTCACCACGACCGGCCGGATCCTGCCGACGTACGAGGGCGGCCGGGGGCACGAGCGTGACGCACGCTCCGAGCTCTTTCTGCTCGCCGTCTCCAACTTCGTCACGCGGAGCACCTTCTACGAGTCCGGCACCGACCGTGACGACCGGTTCGCCCGGCTGGTGCGCGAGCTCGCCGTCCGCGACCCCGACTGGACGGCCGGCCTGCTCGGCTGGCTGCGCGGTGACGGGCAGCTGCGGACGGCCTCGCTCGTCGGCGCCGCCGAGTACGTGCACGCACGTCTGACGGCCGGCGCGAGCGACGGCCCGTCGAACCGGCAGGTCGTGGACCGCGTACTCCAGCGCCCGGACGAGCCCGGCGAGTTGCTCGCGTACTGGACGTCTGTCCACGGCCGCGCCGTACCCAAGCCCGTCAAGCGCGGGGTCGCCGACGCCGTGCGGCGGTTGTACCACGCCAAGGCGCTGCTGAAGTACGACACCGCGTCCAAGGGCTACCGCTTCGGCGACATCCTCAACCTGGTGCACGCGGCGCCGGACCCGGACAAGCCGTGGCAGGGCGAGCTGTTCCAGTACGCGCTCGACCGCCGGCACCGCCCGGACGCCGCCGTGCCGCCCGCGTCCCTGCCGGTGCTCACGGCGCACCGCGAGCTGATGGCACTGCCGCTGGGGGACCGGCGGGCGGTCGTCACCTCGCCCGGCGGCGCCGAACGGCTCGCGGCGGCCGGGATCACCTGGGAGGCGCTGGCCGGGTGGCTCCAGGGCCCCATGGACAAGGCGGCCTGGGAGGCCGTGATCCCGTCGATGGGTGCGATGGCGCTCGTCCGCAACCTGCGCAACTTCGACGAGGCCGGGGTGTCCGACGAGGTCGCGGCCCGGGTGGCGGCGAAGATCAGCGACCCGGAGCAGGTGGCGCGCTCGCGGCAGTTCCCCTTCCGCTACCTCGCCGCCCACCGGCACGCGCCGTCGCTGCGCTGGTCCTACCCGCTGGAGCAGGCGCTCGGCCACTCGCTGGCCAACGTGCCCGCGCTGCCGGGCCGGACGCTGGTCCTGGTCGACCGGTCGGGCTCGATGTTCTGGTCCCCGTCCCAGGACCGCTCGGGGCTCACCCGGGCCGACGCGGCGGCGATCTTCGGTACCGCGCTCGCGCTGCGGGCGGCCGACGCCGACCTCGTGCAGTTCGGTACGACCAGCGACACGGTGAGGTTCCGCAAGGGCGAGTCGGTGCTGAGGATCCTGGAGCGCTTCGGCAGCCTGGGCGGCACCGACACCACCGACGCGGTGCGCCGGCACTACCGCAAGCACGACCGGGTGCTGATCGTCACCGACGAGCAGTACGCCCCGAGCCGGCACGGCGGCCCGACCGACCAGATCCCGGCCCATGTGCCCGTCTACACCTGGAACCTGGAGGGATACCGGGCGGGCCACGGACCGTCGGGCACGGGGAACAGGCACACCTTCGGCGGCCTCTCGGACGCGGCCTTCCGGATGGTGCCCCTCCTTGAGGCGGCCGACGACAGCCGCTGGCCGTGGCAGGCCTGAGCGGCATCCGGCCCTGAGCGTGGCCCGCACTTCTACGGGGGGTGCGGGCCACATCCGTGCCCGGGGATTGTCGGGCACGGACTTGACATCTAACATTTCAGTTCGTGCAGAGCCTACGACCGGTTCCCCGCACCCTGCTGCGGGACCGCGCCTACGCCGCGATCCGGGACGCCATCGTGGCCGGGGAGATCGAGCCCGGCGCGGTGGTGCGCGACGCCGACCTCGCCGAGCGGCTCGGGCTGTCCCGTGCGCCCGTGCGCGAGGCCTTCTCCCGGCTGGTGGACGAGGGGCTGCTGGAGAGCAAGCCGCAGAGCTACACCCGGGTCACCCCGCTCGTCGCCGCCGACGTACGGGACGCGGCGGCCGTGGTCGGCGCCATGCACGAGCTGGTCACCCGGGTCGCCGTCCCCCGACTGCGGCCGGCGGACGTCGCGGAGATGCGCGCGGCGAACGACCGGTTCGCCGCCGCCGTGCGCTCCGGCGACGTGGACGAGGCCCTGCGCGCCGACGACGACCTGCACGACGTGCTGGTCCGGGCGGCCGGCAACCGCGCGGCCGCCGCCACCGTCGCCCGCTACACCCCGCTCATCCGCCGCCTGGAGCGGCAGCGCTTCGGCGAGGGCGGCTCGTGCCGCTCGGCCGGACTGCACGAGCGGCTGATCGAGGCCTGCGCCGGCGGTGACGTGGACGGCGCGGTCCGCGTCACGGAGCAGATCTGGCGCACGCTCACCGACCTGGCCGACCCCGACTGATCCCTTCTCCGTCCCTGGAGGTCCCGTGTCCCTGGCGTCGTACGACCGTTACCCCCTCCTCTTCGGCCCCTCCTCGGTGCACCCGCTCCCACGCCTGACCGCGCACCTCGGCGGCGCCTCGCTGTGGGCCAAGCGGGAGGACTGCAACTCCGGGATCGCCTATGGCGGGAACAAGACCCGCAAGCTGGAGTACCTGGTCGCCGACGCGCTCGCCCAGGGCTGCGACACGCTGGTGTCGATCGGCGGGGTGCAGTCCAACCACACCCGGCAGGTCGCGGCCGTCGCCGCCCGCGCCGGACTCGGGTGCGTGCTGGTGCAGGAGAGCTGGGTCGAGTGGCCGGACTCCGTGTACGACAAGGTGGGCAACATCCTGATCAGCCGGCTCGCCGGGGCGGAGGTGCGGCTGGTGCGGGCCGGGTTCGGAATCGGGTTCAAGGAGAGCTGGGAGCAGGCGCTCAGGGACGTCGAGGCGGCGGGCGGCAAGCCGTACGCCATTCCGGCCGGCGCCTCCGACCACCCGCTCGGCGGCCTCGGCTTCGCCAACTGGGCCTACGAAGTCGCCGAGCAGGAAGCGCAGTTGGGTGTCTTCTTCGACACGGTGATCGTGTGCTCGGTGACCGGGTCCACGCAGGCGGGCATGGTCGCCGGGTTCCGGGCGCTCGAGGAGGCGGGCGGACGGCGGCGCCGGGTGATCGGCGTCGACGCGTCGGCCGAACCCGCCGCCACCCGTGCGCAGATCGCCCGCATCGCCCACGCCACGGGCCGACTGATCGGTGTGAAGGGCGAGTTGACCGAGGCGGACATCGAGCTGGACGAGCGGTACCACGCGGGGACGTACGGCATCCCCGACGCGTCGACCCTGGAGGCCATGAGGCTGGCCGCGCGGACCGAGGGCATGGTCACCGACCCCGTGTACGAGGGGAAGTCGATGGCCGGGCTCATCGATCTCGTCGGGCGCGGCGAGATCGGCGCGGACTCCACCGTGCTCTACGCCCACCTCGGCGGCCAGCCGGCGCTGAACGCCTACAGCGCCCTGTTCTAACCCCGCTCCGACCGAGCTCGCACCGACGCCCCGCTTGGAGGGCGGGGCCATGATGGGAGAGTGCCCCACCCCACGAAGTCCGGTCCTGCGGGGGTCTCCGGCTCGGCTGAGATCTCCGGCTCGGTTGAGGTTTCCGGTCTGCTGGAGGTTCCCGGCTCGGTTGAGGTTCTCGGCCGGGTTGGGGTTCCTGGAGCAGCCGAGGTCCCCGGCCCGCACGAGGCCCCCGGCTCGGCTCAGGTCGTCTCTGGCCCTCCCGAGGTCCCTGGACCAGTCGAGGCCCCCGGTCCCTCCGAGACCCCAGGCCCGGCTGGGGTCGCTGGACCCTCCGAGGCCCCCGGTCCGCCCAAGACCCCCCTCCCGGCTGCGGCCCCCGGCCGGCTGGGGGCGGAGCCCACGCCGCGGAGCGCCGTGGCGTGGTTGCCGCCGGCCGGGCTGTGGCCCGCGATCCAGGGCATCCGTGCCGAGCACGACCCGCAGATCCGCCGTTGGCCGCCCCATGTGAACCTGATCTTCGGCTTCGTACCGGAGGAGGACTTCGCGGCGGCGCTCCCGCTGCTGGCCGCCGCGGCCACGGAGTGCGAGCCCTTCGACATCCGGCTCGACGGGGTCCGCTTCTTCCGTCACCGGTCCTACTCCACCGTGTGGCTCGACCCCGCGGCGGCCGGCGCCGCGCCCTGGACCGAGCTGAGGCGCCTGCTGGCGGAGCCCTTCCCGGCCTGCACGGACCGCTTCCCGCGCTTCACCCCGCACCTCTCGCTCGGGCGCACCCGCGCCCCGCGTGTCCTCGCGGCCGAATGCGCCGCCCGGCTCGGGGTGCTGCACGCCCGCGTGGACGAGATCGCCGTGCTGTCCCGCCGCGGTGACGGCCCCATGCGGACGCGTGCCACGGTCGGCCTCGGCACCGGTGAGGTACGCCGCCACCTCGGTCCGGACCCGGCGAGCGGCGGATACGAGCCACCGGAGCGGCACTGACCGGGCGAACCGGGTCTCGCTAGGCTGTGGAGACGATCCCCGGGTGCGAGGAGTTGCTGGATGCCGCAGGTCAGGCCCATGCGCGCGGACGCCCGGCGCAACTACGAGCGGTTGCTGAAGGTGGCGGCGCAGGCCTTCGCCGAGCACGGGGAGAACGCGTCGCTGGACGACATCGCCAAGCGGGCGGGCGTCGGCTCCGGCACCCTCTACCGGCACTTCCCGACCCGGCAGGCGCTGCTGGAGGCCGCGTACGTGGACCGGATGGAGGCGCTGGGGGCGCGGGCCGACGAGCTGGCGGAGGAACTGCCGCCGGGTGAGGCGCTGATGGAGTGGCTGAACGAGTTGTGCGTGGCCACGATCCAGGTGCGCGGGATGAAGGCGCTGCTGGGGTCGGCGGTCACGGACGGCAGCTCGGCCGCGTCGACGGCGTGCGCCACGACGGTGCAGCGGGCGGCGGGCCGGCTGGTGGAGGCGGCTCAGAGGGAGCGTGCCCTGCGGGCCGACCTGCGGCCGATCGAGCTGCTGCGGCTGGCCCACGGGGTGGCGACGGCTTCGGAACTGGGGGGTGGGCAGGGGCGGGAGATCCGGCGGTACCTGGCGCTGCTGATGGAGGGGCTGGCGCCCTGAAGGGGCGCGGGGCCGCATTGACCATGCGGCCCCGCCGCGCGGGCTCGGCCGGCCACCACGGACCCGCACCCGGCGAGGGTCCGCATCCCGACGGCGGCCTTTGGCCGCATAGCTCCCCGCACCCCGCGAGCTACAGGGCCCGTGCCCCCGGCTCCACCATGTTTCTCACCGTCCGGGCCTTCACGAAGTCGCCCAGCGCCGTCATGTCCCACTCGCCCGAGAACTGACGGACGAGCTTGGCCATCATCACGCCCGTCTGGGGCTCGGCGTGGGTGAGGTCGAAGCGGACCAGCTCCTCGCCGGTGGTGGCGTCCAGCAGACGGCAGTAGGCCTTGGCGACCTCGGTGAACTTCTGCCCGGAGAAGGAGTTGACCGTGAAGACCAGGCCGGTGACCTCCTGGGAGAGACGGCCGAGGTCGACCGTGATCACCTCGTCGTCGCCCGCGCCCTCACCGGTGAGGTTGTCGCCGGAGTGCCTGATCGCGCCGTTCAGGATCGTCAGCTTGCCGAAGTAGCAGCTGTCGAGGTGGTTGCGCTGCGGGCCGTAGGCGATGACCGAGGCGTCCAGGTCGATGTCCGCACCGCGGAACGCCGGCTCCCAGCCGAGCCCCATCTTGACCTGGGAGAGCAGCGGGCGGCCGCCCTTGATGAGGGAAACCGTCTGGTTCTTCTGGAGGCTGACCCGCCCCTTGTCGAGGTTGATCTTCCCCGCGCCCGGCGCCGGGGAGGGCGGGACCGGGGGAGCGGACACCGGCGGGGCCGGAGGGGTGACCGGCGGCTGCATGGCGGGCGGCGGGGCGACCGGCTGCTGCGGCGGGGCCGCGGGGGCGGCGGCCGGCTGCGGGGGTGCCGCGGGCGTGGCCGCCGGTTCCTCCACCGTTACCCCGAAGTCCGTCGCGATGCCGGCCAGCCCGTCGGCGTACCCCTGGCCGACCGCGCGGGCCTTCCAGACGCCGCCCCGGCGGTAGATCTCCACGACGACCAGCGCGGTCTCCGCGCCGAGCTGCGGCGGGGTGAACGTGGCCAGCACCGTGCCGCCGTCCGCGTCGCGGATCGTGGCCGTCGGCTCGATGCCCTGGAAGGTCTGGCCGGCCGCGTCCGGGCTGGCCGTGACCACGATCTTCTCGATGTCCGGCGGGACGGCGGCGGTGTCGACCGTGATCGCGTCCGGCGCCGCACCGCCGCCGGAGGTGTACGTCACGCCCGGCCCCGCCGGCTGGTTGTAGAAGATGAAGTCGTCGTCCGAGCGCACCTTGCCGTCGGCCGTGAGCAGCAGGCCCGACACGTCGAGCCGCACCGGAGCGGCGACGTCCACCGTCACGCGTGCGGCAGGGAGAGCGATGTTCGAGCCAGGGGTCATAGCTGTCATGCCGGGTGAACGAACGACACCGCTTTACCGTTCCCTTACCCGACCCCCGATCGGCTCAGGGTCCGGCCCCCGATCGGCTCAGGGGCCCGACCCCGATTCGCCTCAGGGCACCACCACGATCTTCCGTCCCACCCCGGCCGCGAACTGCTCCAGCGCCTGCGGGTAGCGGGCCAGCGGGATCCGGTCGCTGATGAACACCTGCGGGTCCAGCACGCCGTTCGCGAACAGCTCGGCCGCCCGCTCGAAGCTGTGCAGCACCGCCATGGAGCCGGTGATGGTGATCTCCTGGTTGTAGATGCGGTACGGGTCGATCGTCACCCGGGTCGCGTAGTCGGCCACCCCGAACTGCAGGAAGGTGCCCGCCTTCGCCACCCGCTCCAGGCCGTCCTGGATCGCCGCCGCGTTGCCGGTCGCGTCCACGACCACGTCCCAGCCCCGCGGGCGGTCCAGCTCGTCCGCGCTTCCGGCCGCGCCCGAGACACCGAGCTTGCGGGCGGTCTCCAGCCGGGCCGGGTTGACGTCGACCACGTCGACGCTCGCCGCGCCGGTCCGCTTGGCCAGCTCCAGCATCATCAGCCCCATGGTCCCGGAGCCGTAGATCAGCACATGGGCGCCCAGGCGGGACTGCAGGACGTCGTAGCCGCGCACCGCGCAGGACAGCGGCTCCACCAGGGCCGCGTCCTCGGTGCGCACGTGCTCGGGCAGTTTCACGCAGTTGGCCACGGGGGCGACCGCGTACTGTGCCGCCCCGCCCGCCGTCGTCACGCCGATCGCGCCCCACCGCTCGCACATGTTGTTGTGGCCGTCGCGGCAGTAGCGGCACTCGTAGCAGTACAGGGAGGGGTCCACGGCCACCCGGTCGCCGACCGCGACCTCGGTGACCTGGCTGCCGACGCCGACCACCTCGCCCGCGAACTCGTGCCCCGGGACGATCGGCAGCTTGGGCGCGAACTCGCCCTGGAGGATGTGCAGATCCGTGCCGCACAGGCCGCAGGCCGCCACCTCCACGACGACCTCGCGGGGGCCCGGAGTCGGGTCGGGCACCTCGGTGACGACGGCGCGGCCCACGGACTCGATGACGGCGGCCTTCATTTCACAGCTCCCAACGACAGGCCCTGGACCAGCTTGTCCTGGGCGGCGAACCCCGCGGCGAGCACCGGCAGGGAGACGACGAGCGACGCGGCGCACACCTTGGCCAGGAACAGGCCCTGGCTGGTGATGAAGCCGGTCAGGAAGACGGGGGCGGTCTCGGCGACCACGCCCGTCAGGACTCGGGCGAACAGCAGCTCGTTCCAGCTGAAGATGAAGCAGATCAGTGCGGTGGCGGCGATGCCGGGCAGGGCGATCGGGGCGACCACGCGCGCGAGGATGGTCGGCAGCCGGGCGCCGTCGATCTGGGCGGCCTCGATCACCGCCACCGGGACCTCGGCGAGGAACGACTGCATCATCCACACCGCGATCGGCAGGTTCATGGAGGTGTAGAGGATGACCAGGAGCCAGATGTTGTCGAGCATCCCGGTGTTCTTCGCGAACAGGTAGATCGGCAGCAGACCGGCCACCACTGGCAGCATCTTCGTGGACAGGAAGAAGAACAGGACGTCCGTCCACTTGCGGACCCGCCGGATGGACAGCGCGTACGCCGCCGGCAGGGCGAGGAGCAGCACGCAGATCGTCGACACCACGGACGCCACCGTGGAGTTGATCAGCGCCGGCCAGGGGCTCGCGCCGCCGCCCGACCCGAAGAACTCGCGGTAGCCGTCGAGGGTCAGCGACGCGGCGAAGGACGGCGGGTTGGTCGCCGCGTCCGCCTCGGAGTGGAAGGACGTCAGCGCCATCCAGGCGATGGGCAGGAAGAACACGATCCCGACGAGCCAGGCCACGAGACCCAGGCCGCCTCGGCTCCGCACGGCGTTCATGCGCGGGACACCTCCTCGCGGAACAGGGACGACACCACGCGCAGGGCGAAGGTCGCGATGATGATCGAGCCGATGACCACCAGGACGCCGGCGGCCGAGGCGAGGCCGTTCTCGTGGGCCTGGTAGAAGCTCTGGTAGACGGTGTAGGGCAGGTTGGCGGTGTCGAGTCCGCCGGACGTGATCGTGAAGACCGCGTCGAAGTTCTGGACGATGTAGATCGAGCCCAGCAGGGCGCCGAGTTCGAGGTAGCGGCGCAGGTGCGGGAGAGTCAGATGGCGGAAGACCTGCCAGTCGTTCGCGCCGTCCACCCGCGCGGCCTCGATCTGCTCGTGGTCACGGCTCTGCAGGCCGGCGAGCAGGATCAGCATCATGAACGGCGTCCACTGCCACACCAGGGAGGCCTCGACCGCGAGCAGCGGAGTGTTGGAGATCCAGTCGGGCTGTGGGCCGCCCACATAGTGCAACAACCCATTGAGCAGTCCGTATTCGGGGTTATAGAGCACATGCTTCCAGAGCAGGGCCGCGGCCACCGGGACGACGAGGAACGGGGCGATCAGCAGGGTGCGGACGACGCCCCGGCCGCGGAACCTCCGGTCCAGGAGCAGGGCCAGCGCCAGTCCGAGGACCAGGCTGACCAGCACCACCGTCACCGTGAGCAGCACGGTCGTCCAGACCGAGTGGCGCAGGTCCGCGTCGGTCAGGACCTGGCGGTAGTTGTCCAGGCCGGTGAAGTGGCGGGCCTTGGGATAGAGGGCGTTCCAGTCGAAGAAGGAGACCACCAGCGTGGCCACGAACGGCAGCTGGGTCACGACGATCATGAAGACGAGGGCGGGCATGAGGGGGGCCCGGGTGGCCCAGGCGCGCAGGCGGGCGGAGGGTTGCCGCGTGGCGCGTACCGGTGTGGTCGCAAGGGGTGCTGTCGTCGCGGTCATCGTCCCTCGTACTCCTTGGAGATCTTCTCGGCGAGCGCTTGAGACTTCTTCAGGGCCGACTCGACGGACTGGCGTCCGGCGATGGCCGCACTGATCTCCTGGGAGACCTTGGTGCCGAGGTCGGTGAACTCGGGGATGCCGACGAACTGGATGCCGGGCGCGGGGCGCGGCTGTACGCCGGGGTCGTTCGGGCGGGCGCTCTCGATGGCCTGCTTGGTCATGTCCTGGAAGGCGGCGGCCGATGCGCGGTACTCGGCGTTGGTGTACGTCGACGCCCGCTTGCCCGCCGGGACGTTCGGCCAGCCGCTGGTCTCGCCGACCAGCCGCTCGTACTCCTTGCCGGACGCCCAGGACACGAACTTCCAGGCCTTGTCCGGATTGCGGGAGGCCTGCTGGATGCCCCAGGCCCAGGTGTAGAGCCAGCCGGAGGACGGGGTCTTCTCCACGGGGGCGGGGGCGTAGCCGAGCTTGCCCTTGACGGGGGATCCCTTCGCCTCCAGCAGGCCGGCCGCTGAGGTGGCGTCGTACCACATGGCGACCTTGCCCTGCGTCATGTCGTTGAGGCACTCGGCGAAGCCGGACTGGGCGGCGCCGGACTCGCCGTGCGCGCGGACCAGGTCGACATAGAACTTCGTCGCCTTCTCGAACTCGGGGGAGTCGAGGTGCGCCTTCCAGTTCTTGTCGAACCAGGTGCCGCCGAAGGTGTTCACCACGGTGGTCAGCGGCGCGATCATCTCGCCCCAGCCGGGCAGGCCGCGCAGACAGATGCCCTTCATGCCGGATTGCGCGCCGTCCACCCGTGCGGCGAGGTCGGCGACCTGCTGCCAGGTCGGATGCGCCGGCATCGTCAGACCCTTCGCCGCGAACACGTCCTTGCGGTACATCAGGAAGGACGACTCGCCGTAGAAGGGCTGGCCGTAGAGCTTGCCGTCGGAGGCGGTCAGGGACTGGCGCATGGGGCCCAGGACGTCCTGTTCGTCGTACGACGGGTCCTTGGCGACGTACGAGCTCATCTCGTGCAGCCAGCCGTTGCGGGCGTAGATCGGTATCTCGTAGTTGCTCAGCGTCGCCACGTCGTACTGGCCCGCCTGGTTGGCGAAGTCCTGGCTGATCTTGTCGCGGACGTCGTTCTCGGGCAGGACCGTGAAGTTGACCTTGATGCCGGTCTCTTCGGTGAAGCGGGGGGCGAGCTTCTGCAGCTCGGTCATCTGCGGGTTGTTGACCATCAGCACGTTGATGGAGTCGCCGCCGGAACCGGTCCCGCCCGCACCGACCCAGCAGCCGGAGAGCAGCGGGGCGAGCAGCGTCCCTGCGGCGGCCATGGCGAGCGTGGCTCGCGGCCTCCGTCGGCTCTGGGTTCGCATGGATCGCTCCTGGAGATATCGGGAGATAAGGGGCGCTCGGCGGTATGGAGGGCCGCCAAGGGAGTGGGGTGGACTTTCAGACCCGGATGACCTGCGGGCCCAGCAGGGAGTAGCGGTGGGCCTCGGAGGCCGGGAGCTGGGTGCTCGTCACGATCGCCTCCAGCGCGCCGACCTCGGCGAACCGGCAGAAGCTGACCGCGCCGAACTTGGTGTGCACGCCCGCGAAGACCGTGCGGCGGGCGGCCCGTATCGCCTGCGCCTTGACCTCGCTGACCGCCGGGTCGGGCGTGGTCAGGCCGTGCTCGCGGGAGATGCCGTTGGCGCCGATGTAGGCGAGGTCGAGGACGAAGCCGGCGAGCATCTTCGTCGTCCAGTGGTCGACGGTGGCCAGCGTGCCGGCCCTGACCCGGCCGCCGAGCAGCAGCACCGAGACATGCTCGGCCTCCGCCAGGGCGCCCGCGACCGGCAGGGACGCGGTGACCACGGTCAGCGGCCGGCCGGAAGGCAGGGCCTCGGCGATGAGCTGCGGGGTGAAGCCCTCGTCCACGAAGACCGTCTCCGCGTCCCCGAGCAGCTCGGCCGCGGCGGTCGCGATCCGGCGCTTCTCGGGCACATGGCTGGTGGCGCGGAAGGCGAGCGTCGTCTCGAAGCCGGCGCTCTCCACCGGATAGGCGCCGCCGTGCGTACGGCGGACCAGTCCGTGGTCCTCCAGGGCGCGCAGATCGCGCCGGATGGTCTCCTTGGCCACGCCCAGCTCGGCGGCGAGCGCGGTGACGTCGACCGAGCCGGTGGCGCGCGCGGCCCGCACGATCGCGCGCTGGCGCTCTTCCGCCGTCCTCGTGCTCATCTCGTCACCCACCTTCCCGCGGAACTGCCCGTTCGGGCCCATGGGGGAAGTTCTACAGCGGGTGTGCGGCACTGACCAGGCTTGTTGCGGGCTCGATGCTGCCCGCTTGTGCCCGTTTACCGAGGGCGGTGCCCGGCGCGGACCTGCGAGGCCGTGTCCGGCGGGGTGGGAGCGGGCGCCGTGGATGCCCGAACACGGCGGCGGGCGGGCCCGTTCGGTGCCCGCCCGCGCGCGTGAGCGATCGTTTCGCGCCGCCGAGGGTCCTCGGGCAGGTGCCCGAGGCGCCCGGGAGGCTCAGTACGGCCAGATCGGCGGGTCGTTCACGAAGTGCCCGCCGAGGTGGCCGTGCGCCGGGTTCGACGGGTCCAGCTCGCCCTGTTCGGCGATCAGCTTCTCGGCGTACGGCTCGGAGTCGTCCTGCGGCTCGTAGCCGAGCGCCCGCGCCGTGGTCAGGTCCCACCACAGCCGGGTGTTGGCGGAGGAGCCGTAGACGACCGTGTGGCCGACCTCCTCGGCGGTCAGGGCCGCGTGGAAGAGGCGGGCGCCGTCGGCCGGGCTCATCCACACCGAGAGCATGCGCACGCTGGTCGGCTCCGGGAAGCAGGAGCCGATGCGCACGGACACGGTCTGAAGGCCGTGCTTGTCCCAGTACAGCTGGGCGAGGTCCTCGCCGAAGGACTTGGACAGGCCGTAGAAGGTGTCCGGGCGGCGCGGGGTGTCGATCGGGATCAGCGGCTCGCCCGCGCGCGGGGCCGGGGTGAAGCCGACGGCGTGGTTGGAGGAGGCGAACACGATCCGGGGTACGCCCTCCTGGCGGGCGGCCTCGTACAGGTTGTAGGTGCCCTCGATGTTCGACTTCAGGATCTTCTCGAAGGGCGCTTCCAGGGAGATGCCCGCGAGGTGGAGGACCGCGTCCACACCCCGCACCGCCTCGCGCAGTGCCCCGGTGTCGGTGAGGTCCGCGGTGATCGCGTCCGGCGCGTCCTCGATGGGGCGCACGTCGAACAGGCGCAGCGTGTAGCCGTACTCCGGCAGCAGGGACCGCATCAGGGTGCCGAGTCCGCCGGCGGCGCCGGTGAGCAGAACGGTGCGGGGAGCGGGCATCCTCGGTTCTCCTTGTGGCCGGTATTCACATACGTGGACACGCTAGAGAGTTTCGCCGTGCACCGTCAAGTGTCCCGTGATGTTGGTGAATCCGCTCCCGGCGTTGCGAGTTTGCCTGCTTGACCTGTCATAAGAAGGCCCCTTAGCGTGGTCGCGTTCAGAAATATAGACGTGGATCAGAAACATGCACCGGCGTGTCTCAAGGGAGAGCCCGTGACGCCAGCCCCCCTCACCGAACGGCTCTGCGAACCGAGCGGGCCGCTCTTCTTCCCCGTCACGGCCTACGGCCCCGACGGCTCGCTCGACCTCGACGTCTACCGCACCCACGTCCGCCGCGGCGTCGCCGCCGGTGCCGCCGCCGTGTTCGCTTGCTGCGGCACCGGGGAGTTCCACGCGTTGCTGCCCGAGGAGTTCGAGGCCTGCGTCCGGGCGGCCGTGGAGGCGGCCGAGGGCCGCGTCCCGGTCGTCGCGGGCGCCGGCTACGGCACCGCGCTCGCCGTCCGCTACGCCCGTCTCGCCGAGCGGGCGGGCGCCGACGGCCTCCTCGCCATGCCGCCGTACCTCGTCCTCGCCGGTCAGGAGGGGCTGCTGCGGCACTACCGGGAGGTCACCGCCGCGACCGCCCTGCCGGTGATCGTCTACCAGCGCGACAACGCCGTCTTCACCCCGCGCACGGTGGTGGAGCTCGCCCGCACCGACGGGATCATCGGTCTCAAGGACGGCCTCGGCGACCTCGATCTCATGCAGCGGATCATCAGCGCCGTACGCACCGAAGTCCCCGGCGACTTCCTGTACTTCAACGGCCTGCCCACCGCCGAGCAGACCCAGCTCGCCTACCACGCCCTCGGCGTCCCCCTGTACTCCTCGGCCGTCTTCTGCTTCGCCCCCGAGATCGCCCTCGCCTACTACCGGGCCCTGACCGCGGGCGACACCGCGACCCTGCGGCGCCTCCTGGACGGCTTCTACCGCCCGTTCGTGGAGCTGCGCGCCCAGGGCCGCGGCTACGCCGTCTCGCTCGTCAAGGCGGGCGTACGGCTGCGCGGCCTGGACGTCGGCGAGGTCCGGCCCCCGCTGCACGAACCGGCCGAGGACCACGTCAAACAACTCGCCCAGCTGATCGAGCGGGGCTACGCGCTGCTGGAGGAGGAGGCGTGAGCAAGCGTCGGTACGGCCTGGAGGGGGCCGCGTGAAGGCGTCGGCGTTCGTCTACCCCTGGGATGTCAACGGGGATCCCGAGGCCCCCGCACGCATCGCCGGGCTCGGCGTGGAGCAGGTGACCCTCGCCGCCGCCTACCACTCCACGCGCGCCCTGACCCCGCGCCACCCCCGCCACCGCATCGTCACCGCCGAGTACGCGGCCGTGCTCTACCCGCCGGGCGACCGCTGGGCGGGCCGGGGCCTGAGGCCGTACCCCGCCGGCCGCTGGGCCCCCGGCGACGCCTACGGCGAGGCGGCGGCGGCCCTGACCGCCGCGGGCCTTCAGGTGCACACCTGGGTGGTCCTCGCCCACAACTCCCGCCTGGGCGCCGAACACCCGGACACCTCCGTCGTCAACGCCTACGGCGACCGCTACCCGTGGGCGCCCTGCATCGCCCAGCCCGCCACGCGCGCGTACCTGGTCGACCTGGCCGCCGAGGCCGCCGTACGCCCCGGCGCGCACGGCACCGAGCTGGAGTCCCTCGGCTGGTACGGGCTCCAGCACCTGCACGCCCACGACAAGATCTCCGGGGTCGGCCTCGGCGAGGCCGGGCAGTACCTGATGTCCCTGTGCTTCTGCCCGTCCTGCCGCGCCGGGTACGCCGGACAGGGCATGGATCCCGAGGAGTTGGCAGCCTCCGTGCGCGCCGCGCTGGAGCCGCTGTGGCGGGGCTCGACCGGCGACGAGGGCTGGCCGACGGTTCAGAAGCTGCTCGGCGAGGAGAAGACGGCCCGCACGCGCGCGTGGCGCGACGACACCGCCGGCACGCTCCAGGAGGAGGCCGTCGCCGCCGTACGCACCACCGCTCCGGCCGGGTTCCAGGTCCTGCTGCACGCCGACCCGGTCTCCTACCACTGCGGCGCCAACGCGGGCGTCGACCCCGCCCGCGTCCTCGCCGTCGCCGACGGCGTGGTGGTGCCCTGCACCGGCGGTGCGGCCCTGCTGGCGCCCTTCGCCGAACAGGCCCTGGAGCGGACGGTGCTGGCCGCCAACCTCACCGTCGTCTCCGGGATGGGCGGCAGCCCCCGCACGCTCGCGGCGGACGCGGCACGCGCGCGTGTGCGGGGCGCGACCGAACTGCGGCTCTATCACGCCGGATTGGCGTCCGACGGTGACCTGGCGGCGGTACGCGAGGCGCTGTCGGCGCGCTGAGCCAGGGATGCCGCCGTCCCGAGCAGCGCCAGGCCGTACACCGGCAACAGCAGCGGGGGTGAGGCCAGTTCGACCAGCCCCGCGCCGCCGGCCAGTCCGACGGCGTTGGGCGTGAGGAGCAGGGTGCCGGCGGTGGCCGTGGCCCGGCCGAGCAGCGGGCCGGGCGTCTGCTGCTGCACGGCGGTGAAGACCGCGACGAGCACGCAGGGCAGGCCGAGACCGGCCGCCGCGGACGACGTGAGGGCCACCGGGTCCGACGGCACGGCACGGGCGGCCACCGCGAGCGCCGTCAGCGCGATCCCCGCCGCCGCGAGCCGGCGCGCGCCGAGCCGCCGCAGCGCGGCGCCCGAGACCAGCCCGGCCGTCACCGAACCGGCGCCCTGGACGGCGTACAGCACGCCGGTGTACGCGGGGGAGTGACCGAGACCGTCGACGACGGCGTACAGCGTGGTGCTGCCCAGGGAGGTGAGGAGCATCGTCGTGCCGCCCGCCCGGACCAGCGGGCGCAGCCCCGGGTGGCACCACAGGTGCAGGACGCCCTCCGCGGTCTCCTCGCGCCAGCCGCCGCCGGACCGTGCGGGCCGCTCCTCGCGCACCCGCAGCAGGGCGTACAGCCCGGCGGCGACCACGAAAGTGCCCGCGTCCAGGCAGGCGACGGCCAGGCCGCCGAAGGCGGTGTACAGACCCGCCCCGGTCAGCGGGGCGACGAGCTTCATGCCCTCGGTGACGGCCATGCGCAGCCCGTTGAAGTCGCCGAGGCGCTCCGCGGCGATCGCCGCGCTCACCAGGGCCGACTCGGCCGCGTCCTGCACGACCTCGGCGGCGCCGTAGACCAGCAGGACGGTGAAGAGCAGCCACAGGCCGCCCGGGGAGTCCACGGTGCACAGGGTGAGCAGCAGGGCTGCCAGGCCGGTGTTCAGAGCCACCAGCAGCGGCTTGCGCGGCAGGCGGTCGGCGATCGTGCCCAGCGGCGGGCCGGCCAGGGTGGGGGCCCACATGGCGAACATGCACAGCGCGGCCAGGCCGTCGGACCCGGTGAGGTCCTTCACCCACACACCCGAGGCCAGGAACAGCGCGGAGTTGCCGAAGCCCGACACCACCACCGCCGTCAGATACAGCCCCGCGTTGCGGTCCCGCAGCACGCGCCGCAGGGTCCAGGAAGTCGTCATGCCTGCTCATCGTGGGTCTGAGGCGGGCGGGCGCGGATCGGTAAGGTGCCTTATCCCGCCGGGCCGGCGGACGGCGGCAATCCGTCGGAACCTGTCGGTAATGCCCCTGGGGCGCGCGCCCGCCCGAACCTACCGTCGGCGCCATGCGCTACATCGCCCCGATCCTGATCGGTCTCGTCTACGTCCTGCTGATGTCCCTCGTCCCGGAACGCCACCGGCGCCGCCTGAACGCGGTCATGGTGGCCGGCGCGGGCGCCGCCTATCTCAGCGGCGGCGGACTCGGCGGCTGGGAGTTCGCGTTCACCGCGGCGGCCACCTGCGTCGCCTACAAGGGCCTCGACTCCTGGGCCTGGATCGGCGCCGGCTGGCTGCTGCACACGGCCTGGGACGTCGTGCACCACCTCAAGGGCCACCCGATCGTCCCGTTCGCCCACGACTCCTCCTTCGGCTGCGCGCTGTGCGACCCGGTGATCGCGGTGTGGTGCCTGGGCGGCGGGCGATCCCCGTGGCGGCGGCCGCACGGCACCGATGAGTTTTCGCGGGCCGGCCGGTCAGTCCTTCGTACGAGGAGCGCAACCGTGAAGGAGTAGCGGCATGACCGTGATCGACCTCGGCCCGCAGACACAGATCGTGGCGCGGCTTGCCGAGTCCGTGGCCGACGAGCAGCTGTCGGCCCGCACACCGTGCCCCGACCTGGCGGTGCGGAATCTGCTGGGCCACCTGCTGCACCTGTCCATCGCCTTCCGGGACGCGGCCCGCAAGGACCTCGGTACGACGACGGACACCGCCCCGGACGCCGCCGTCCCGGACATCGGCCCCGGCTGGCGCGAGGAGCTGGCCAAGGTCCTGGACGAACTGGCCGACGCCTGGCGCGACCCGGACGCCTGGACCGGCATGACCCGCGCGGGCGGGGTGGACCTGCCCGGTGATGTCGCCGGCGCCGTCGTCACCGACGAACTGGTCGTCCACGGCTGGGACCTGGCCCGCGCCGTCGGCCGGCCCTACGCTCCCGACCCCGCGGCCCTGGACTCGGCCCACGGCTTCCTGCTCGCTGCCGCCGAGGACCCGCACCGCGGTGGCGGCATCTTCAGCCCGGTCGTCCTGGTGCCCGCGGAGGCGCCCCTGCTGGACCGGGCGGTGGGGCTGAGCGGGCGGGACCCGGGGTGGCGTCCGTAACGGAAGTACCTCGAAGAAACATCGGTCACCGCATCGTCGCGGAAATGGATCAGGCCGCCCAGCACGCCTCCGTACCGGGCGCCTGGCCTCCCGTCGGGCACTGAGTAGGTGGTCCGGTGCGGCGTGAGTACCTGCGCCGGTGTGCCGGGCATCCCCCTGCCGGTTCACCGGGTTCCTCCGAGGATGCCCCGGCCTTCAGGCCGGGGAGGAATCGGACTCCTGCGGAGCAGGGCAGGGGTAGCCGGATCGCCGTCAGGGCGATCCGGCGTCCACCCCGCACGGCGGTGATGCCGCCCACGATGATCAAGAACTCTCAACTGTCAGTGCTCTCAGGTAGGTTCGGATGCATGACGACAGAGGCGACCACGAAGGACACCGGGCATGCCCGGTACACCTTCCGTGTGCGCCTGTCGAACACGGCCAGGCGCCGGCTCGAAGCCGAGTGGGATCGCTGCCGCTGGATCTGGAACGAATGCGTGGCCAAGTCCCGGCAGGTCCACGTGCAGGGCACAGCGGGTGGCGAGAAGCTGACCTGCGGTCCGGCTCAGCTCGACAAGATGCTGACCGAGGCCCGCGGGGCGACGCCCTGGCTGGCTGAGGGCGCGAGCGTGCCTCAGCAGCAGGTGATTCGGGACTTCGCCAGGTCGAGGGCGAAAGCGCTGAAGGACATCAAGGACCGGTTGCCGATGCACCGGCGGGCCGGGATGCCCCGCTTCAAGAAGAAGCGGGAGGCGCGGCCCAGCCTCAACTACACCAAGCGCGGTTTCCGCCTCAGGGACGGCCGCCTGCACCTTGCGGGCGGGATTGTGCTGAGGGTGGTGTGGTCGCGGCCCCTTCCGGCCGACCCGTCGAGTGTGCGGGTGTTCCAGGACACGCTCGGACATTGGTACGTGTCCTTCGTCGTTGCCGCGCAGAGCGAACCGCTCGCCGCCACGGGGCGCGTGCTCGGGGTGGACTGGGGTGTGAAGGAGACCGCCACCACCACCGACGACGCCTACGATCTGCCGCATGCCGAGCACGGCAGGCGGGCCGCGCAGCGGCTGGCGAGGTATCAGCGGATGATGGCCCGGCGCCGGCGTCCGAAGGGACAGCCCGCATCCGCCGGCTACCGCAAGGCGCAGGCACGGGCGGCGAAGCTGCACAAGAAGGTGGCGAGGCAGCGTGAGGACACCGGCCGCAAGTGGGCCAAGTCCGTGATGCGCGGCCACGACGGGGTTGCGGTGGAGGACTTCAGGCCGAGGTTCCTGGCGAAGACCACCATGGCCCGCAAGGCGGCCGATGCCGCCATCGCCGCGACGAAGCGTGCCCTGGTCGAGATGGGCCGCAAACACGGGCGGGAGGTCCGTCTCGTGCGCCCGGCGCACACCACGATGGACTGTGCCACGTGCGGAGCGAGAACCAAGCACGCACTGCCTCTGTCGATGAGAACGTATACCTGCACCGCGTGCGCAGCCGTGTCCCCCAGGGACAAGAACTCCGCCCGCGTGATGCTGGTCCGGGCAGGTTGGAACCCGGACGGTGCCGAGGGCGTAAGACCACCCGAGCCGCCGGCTCCGGTGGCGGCCTGAGCCGTAAATCCCCGCTCAGCCCTGGAGGGTGACGCATCCCCTCCCTTCAGGGAGGGGAGCCTTCAATGAGCGCATGACACAGCACTTCGTGACGGTTCCGGGCCCGGTGGACGGGAACGCGCGTGACCCCAGGGGCTGGGTGGCCCCGACGATCGCGACCGCCCTGATGGTGGTGCTCGGCCCGGCCGCCCTCCTCTTCGGCGGGCTGTCCGCCATGGCCACGGACAGCTGCGGCCCCGACGACTGTTCGGCGGCCCTCGACACGGCGCTGGCCTGGATCTACCGCCTGCTCACCTACGGCGGCGCGGTCTCGACCGCGGCACTGCTCACCGCCTGGCTGCTGCCCTGGAAACGCCGCTGGACGGCGGCCCGCGCCGCGGCGTCCCTCGTCGCCCTGCTGCCACCGCTGAGCATCCTGCTCCTGGTCTTCACCCTGCCCGCGCCCTAGGTGTATCGAGCACGGCGTTGTCGACGCGGCCGCCACCGAGGCGCGTGTGTGCCGGCCGCGGCGGGACGGCGCGCCGGACACCGCCGGTTCTGCTTGTCCGAGTGGGCCGAAGCGGGGTCCTGGGCCGTCGTACTCTCCCCCCATGCCACTCACCCTCACCGTCCTCGGCACCGCCTCCCCGCACCCCGGCCCCGACCGGCCCTGTTCCGGATACCTGCTGTCCGGCGGGGGTGCCGAGGTGTGGGTGGACGCGGGGCCCGGTACGTTCGCCGCGCTGCAGCGGCACACGGACCCCGCGCGGCTCACCGCGATCTGGATCTCCCATCTGCACGCCGACCACAGCGCCGATCTGCTGTCCGCCGCCTACGCCTTCGCCTTCGGCGGCATGACCCCGGCAGCACCGATCCCGGTGTACGCCCCGCAGGACTGCGCCCGCCGGCTCGCCGGCTTCCTCGGGCGGGCGGACGTCGACTTCCTCAAGGGCGTCTTCGACTTCCGCGCCCTGTACGACGGCCATGACGTGCGGCACTGGAACCTCCGCCTCACCGCCCGCGCCGTCGCCCACGACACCGAGGCGTACGGGCTGCGCGCCGAATGCCAGGGGAGCGTGCTCGCCTACTCCGGGGACAGCGGGCCCTGTGCCGCGCTCGGCGAACTCGCCGCCCGAGCCGACCTGTTCCTGTGCGAGGCGGACATCGACGCGCATCACGACGGCCGGCGGGTCCATTTGACGCCGGAGGACGCGGGCCGTACCGCCCTCGAGGCGCGGGTGCGCGAACTGCTCGTCACCCATGTCGGACCCACGCTCACCCGGGAGGAGGCCACCGCCCGCGCCGCCGCGGTCTCCGGCCGGCCCACGCACACCGCCGTGGAGGGCCACACCCGCACCGTCTGAGGTCGCCACCCGACTTCTTTGTCAGAAGCATTGACGAAACACGGCCTCCCTCCTACCTTCAACGCGTCGTACTTCGTACGTCATATATGAGACGCGATACGTGAGATCCGAGAGGGCCGCATGACCTCTGTGCCCACCCCGATCCCGTCCCGCACGCAGTTCGTGCTGGACGCGATCAAACACCGCATCCTGACCGGGCAGCTGACGCCCGGTCAGGCCCTGGTCGAGACGGAGCTGGCCGCGCAGTTCGGGGTGTCCAAGACCCCGGTGCGGGAGGCGCTGAAGACGCTCGCCGGGACCGGTCTCGTGGTGATGAACCAGTACAAGGGCGTCACGGTGCGCATGGTGGACGCGGACATGGCACGCGAGGTCTACGACGTGCGGCTGCTGCTGGAGCCCGAGGCGCTGCGCAGGGCCGTCCGGCGAGGTGCCTCCCTCGACGCCGCGCGCGACGCGCTGGGCCGGGCCGATGCCGCCCACGACACCGCCGAACGGTCGCTCGCCAACCGGGAGTTCCACCGCGCCCTCTACCTGCCCTGCGGCAACCCGCTGCTCGGCCGGATGCTGGACGAGGTCCGCGACCAGGCCGCGCTGGTCTCCGCCGTCGCCTGGGCCGCCGACCCCTCCTGGGAGCGGGAGGCCGCCGAGCACCGCGAGATCCTCCGGCTCGCGCTCGCCGGCGACGCCGACGGCGCGGCGAGCGCCTTGCACGCCCACACCGCCTCCTTCGTCCGGCGCGCGTTCCCCTCGGACACCGAGGACACCGAGGACACCGGGGCAACCGGGGACACCGGGGTCGCCCCCCACGCACAGGAAGGTCATTCATGAGCAGCGTGACGTTCGAGACCCAACGGGCGGCCCTGGCCGACGTGGTGGCCATCCCGGTGACCCCCTTCGCCGCGGACGGCTCCGTCGACACCGTCACCCACCGGGCCCTGCTGCGTCGCCTGCTCGACGGCGGGATCCGCACCCTCACCCCGAACGGCAACACCGGCGAGTTCTACGCCCTCACCCCCGAGGAGCGCCGCCTGGTCACCGAGTCGACCGTCGAGGAGGCCGGGGACCGCGCCGCCGTCCTCGTCGGCGTCGGCCACGACCTGCCCACCGCCGTCGCCTCCGCCCGGCACGCCCGCGAGCTCGGCGTCCGGATGGTCATGGTCCACCAGCCCGTCCACCCGTACGTCTCGGCGGCCGGCTGGGTCGACTACCACCGCGCCATCGCCGAGTCCGTGCCCGAGCTGGGCGTGGTGCCCTACATCCGCAACGCCCAGCTGCCCGGCACCCGGCTCGCCGAACTCGCCGACCACTGCCCGAACGTCATCGGCGTCAAGTACGCCGTACCGGACGCCGCACGGTTCGCCGCCTTCGCGCGTGACGCGGGCCTCGACCGCTTCGTCTTGGTCGCCGGCCTCGCCGAGCCGTACGCCCCCTCCTACTTCTCCGCGGGCGCCACCGGCTTCACCTCCGGGCTCGTGAACGTCGCTCCGGCCGTTTCGCTGAACATGATTGAAGCGCTTCGATCCGGCGACTACCCGGCCGCCATGAAGGTCTGGGAGCAGATCCGCCGCTTCGAGGAACTCCGCGCCGCCCACGGCTCCGCGAACAACGTCACCGTCGTCAAGGAGGCCCTCGCCACGCTCGGCCTGTGCCGCCGGGACGTCCGCCCGCCGAGCAGGCCGCTGCCCGAGGACGAGCGCGCCGAGGTCGCCGCCATCGTCGCCGGATGGTCCATATGAGCAACGGTGTGAAGACGCTGAGAAGCCATCAGTGGTACGGGACCGACGGGCTGCGGTCGTTCAGTCACCGGGCCCGGACCCGGCAGCTCGGGTATCTGCCCGAGGAGCACTTGGGCAAGCCCGTGATCGCCGTGCTCAACACCTGGTCCGACATCAACCCCTGCCATGTGCACCTGCGGGACCGCGCCCAGGCCGTGAAGCGGGGGGTGTGGCAGGCCGGCGGCTTTCCGCTGGAGTTCCCGGTCTCGACGCTGAGCGAGACCTTCCAGAAGCCGACGCCCATGCTCTACCGGAACCTGCTGGCGATGGAGACCGAGGAGCTGCTGCGCTCCTATCCGGTCGACGGGGCCGTGCTGATGGGCGGCTGCGACAAGTCCACGCCCGCGCTGCTGATGGGCGCGGCCAGCGCCGATCTGCCCGCCCTCTTCGTGCCCGCCGGGCCCATGCTGCCGGGGCACTGGCGCGGCGAGGTGCTCGGGTCCGGTACGGACATGTGGAAGTACTGGGACGACAAGCGGGCCGGTCTCATCGGCGACTGCGAGACGAGCGAGCTGGAGAGCGGGCTCGCGCGCTCCCCGGGGCACTGCATGACCATGGGGACGGCGTCCACGCTGACCGCCGCCGCCGAGGCCCTCGGCGTGACCGTGCCGGGCGCGTCGAGCATTCCCGCCGTCGACTCCGGGCACGACCGGATGGCCGCCAAGGCCGGGATGACGGCCGTGGAGCTGGTACGCAAGGACCGGAGGCTGTCGCGGATCCTCACGCGCGAGGCGTTCGAGGACGCGGTCACGACGGTGCTGGGCCTCGGAGGCTCCACCAACGCCGTGATCCACCTGATCGCCATGGCCGGCCGCGCCGGGGTGAAGCTCACCCTCGACGACTTCGACCGCATCGCCCGGACCGTGCCCGTCCTCGCCAACGTCCGCCCCGGCGGCCGCAAGTACCTGATGGAGGACTTCCACTTCGCGGGCGGCCTGCCCGGCTTCCTGTCCCGGATCACCGACCTGCTCCACCTGGACCGGCCGACGGTGTCGCACGACACCCTGCGCGAGCAGCTCCAGGGCGCCCAGGTGCACCACGACGACGTCATCCGCCCCCGCGACAACCCGGTCGCGAGCGAGGGCGGGGTCGCGGTTCTGCGCGGCAACCTCTGCCCGGACGGCGCGGTCATCAAGCACATCGCCGCCGAGCGGCACCTGCTCGAGCACACCGGCCCCGCGGTCGTCTTCGACGACTACAAGACCATGCAGCGCACCATCAACGATCCCGCGCTCGGCATCACCGCGGACAGCGTGCTGGTGCTCCGCAACGCCGGTCCCAAGGGCGGCCCCGGCATGCCCGAGTACGGCATGCTCCCCATCCCCGACCGCCTGCTCAAGCAGGGCGTACGGGACATGGTCCGGATCTCCGACGCCCGGATGAGCGGTACGAGTTACGGCGCCTGCGTGCTGCACGTGGCCCCGGAGTCGTACGTCGGCGGACCCCTGGCGCTCGTGCGCACCGGTGACCTCATCACCCTGGACGTCGAGGCCCGCAGCCTCCATCTCCACGTGGACGACGCGGAGCTGGAGCGCCGGCGCGCCGCGTGGACGCCGCCGCCCGCCCGTTACCAGCGCGGCTACGGCGTCCTCTACAACGGACAGATCACGCAGGCCGACACCGGCTGCGACTTCGAGTTCCTGGCCCGGCCGGGCCACGTGCCGGACCCGTACGCCGGCTGACCGAGCACAGCAGAGAGCCGACCCCGCATCCAGAGAGGTGAAGCGCTTGACTCACGTGTACATAGCAAGCGCTTCCCACACCCACTGTAATTGTCCCACTGCGACCGGAGATCAGTCATGGCCCAAGCCGCAGCCGTGGCGAAACCGCCCGCGCCACCCCGGCGGCGGCATGCCTCCGCGACGCCGCGCAGGCTGCCGTACCTGCTGATCGCCCCGGCGGCCCTGCTGATGCTGGGCTTCATCGCCTACCCGGTGCTCAGCGTCTTCTGCTACAGCCTGCAGAACTACAACCCGACCAAGCCGTGGCGGAACGGCTTCGCGGGCCTCGACAACTTCACGCAGATCTTCGCCCACGACCCCCAGTTCTGGGACACGCTGACCTTCAGCGCCAAGTGGGTCGTGGCCGAGGTCGGGTTGCAGCTGCTGCTCGGCCTGGCGCTGGCGCTCATCGTCAACCAGACCTTCGCCGGGCGGGCGCTGGGCCGGGCCCTGGTCCTCTCCCCGTGGGCAGCCCCGGACGCGTACTACAAGCTGGCCCGCCCCTGGGTGCCCGGCTCCGACCCCACCTCCCGCCCGATGCTCACCGTCCGCGACACCTGGCTGGGCCCCGGCATCGACGCGGCCGCCCCCTACACGAACATGTCGGACGCCTACCCCTGGCAGCGGCAGCGGTTCGCCGAGTACCGCGACACCGGTCCCGGGGCGGTCGTCACCGTCCCGGAGAACCGCCCCCAGCTCACCGACGAGCAGGCCGAGTCGGCGACCCGGGAGGCCTATCTGGGGGACTGGGCGCCGTGGGAGGAGTGCTGACGCTGTGCAGACGCACGCTCCCCGGCTTCCTCGTCGATGGCGCGACGGCTCCCGGCACCCCGGACGCCGTCACCGGGCCCGGGTGGAGGGCCCGGGTGGACTGACGACGGGGAGCACGGCGGTCGGCGCGACGGCGAACTGGCCGCCGGCGTCAGCTGCCGGCGCCCCACTCCGCGTGGAGATCCTGGCACCGGACGGTGATCGACGCGTCGGTGAGCGCGATCTCGTGCACACAGCCGCCGGCCTCGACACCGTCCTCGCCGGCTTCCTCGTCCGGGAGGATCTCGTCGAGCAGCACGGTGTCGACCCGCATCCAGTCGATCGCACGGTGGTAGTCGACGGAGAAGTGCCGCACGCCCGAGTAGCTGACGAGCAGCCCCGAGTCGTGCTTGAACCGGTTCGGCGCGAACTCCAGCACCAGCCGCCCGCTCTTGTCGGTGGCCGGATGGATCCCGGCCAGCTCCAGGTCCTTCACACAGCGGACGGCGCCGGGGATGTCGTAGTGCCCCGGATCGGACGCGAACGCCCAAGCCCCCGGGGGGAGGACTCCGCGCAGGCGCGGCAGCTCGGCGAGGTAGGCCGTCGGATCGACGTGGAAACCGTGGTCCTGCCAAAGGGCCTTGACGAATTTCACGTCCTCGGTCCTCTCCGGTCGAGGTCCGGGCAGTCGGGAGCGCCGTCCGGGCCCGGCGTCATCGCCGCCTCACTCGACGGTCACGGTGACAAGCCCGGGCCCCGGCAGCTCCGCCGGAGCGGCGTCGCCGTACCAGGTGAACTCGAGTGCGGACAGCCTTCCTCCGCTCACCCAGACGAGCAACTCGCCGACGAGCTCCCCGGAGCCGTCCCGCACCGTGCCGACGACCGGAAGGAGGCCGTCCTCGACCGGTGCCGCCGGGACCCGCGACGGCACGGCCAGGTCCACGCTCGGCGACGCGGCACCCCAGTGCCCCGCGACGCGGGCCTCTGCCACCTGGTCCCTGAGCTCGGCCGCGCCCGGGAACCCGGCCGCGAGGAGCTTGGTGAGGAGCCGCCGACTCGGCGCGGGGAGACGCTCGGTCGTCATGAGACGAGGGGCTGCCGTCGGAGCAGCGCGGGGCGTGCAGCGATCACGGAGAATAGTGTATCGATCGGATAACAGGCCTCGCAGCGCGGGGTGTTATGCGCGTAGATAGTCCCCGACCTGGTACATCACTCTCATCCCACCAGATCCGGAGAATCCATGCGGAAGTCCCACAGAGTCGTCGCCGCCGGTGCCGCCTGTGCTCTCGCCGGTGTCGCGCTGTACGGCGCGGGCGCGGCCACCGCCGGGCAGTCGACGGCGAACTCCACCCACGAGCCCTACAACATCGGGCAGTTGGTGAAGGACATCGACACCTACTACGGCACCCACGCCGACGGCAACGGCGTCTATCAGGCCTCCCCGGACAGCCCGTACGCCCAGGACCTGGCCGACATCGACGCCGACGCCAAGCGCTACATCGACAAGGCGGCCCGCAAGGCGCACCACCACGGCGAGAAGCCGGCCGTCGTCTTCGACATCGACGACACGCTGCTGCTCAGCCTCGACTACGAGAAGCGCTACAACTACACGTACAACCCCACCACGTGGAACGACTACGTGAACCGCGCCGACCGCCCGGCCGTCTTCGGCAGCCCCGAGCTGGTGCGGTACGCCGAGTCCCAGGGCGTCGAGGTCTTCTACAACTCCGGTCTGAGCGAGGCCCAGCGCACCGCCGCCGTCGAGAACCTGAAGAAGATCGGCGCCGATGTGAACCTCGACGCCGACCACATGTTCCTCAAGGACAAGGCCAACCCGCCGGCCTACCTGGGCGACTGCGCCACCCCGAACGCCTGGAACTGCACGACCGTGCAGTACAAGTCCGGGACGCGCAAGCACATCGAGGACGACCTGGGGTACGAGATCATCGCCAACTTCGGCGACCAGTACTCGGACCTCGACGGCGGCTACGCCGACCGTACCTACAAGCTGCCGAACCCGACGTACTTCGTCAGCTGAGGTCCTGACCGTACGTCCTGAGCAGCCGCTCGTACTCGGCCCCCGTCACCGGCCGCACCGTGCCGTGGCGGGGGCCGGCCGGGAGCGCGTAGTCCGTGGACGGGGTCCACGCGCCCGAGGCGAGGTCCGTCGTCTCGAAGGGGACGTAACCGCGCAGGCCGTACTCGTCGATGAACAGGTACCACTTCTTCTCGGTGTTGGACCGGAACACGGTCGGGCCCTCGCCGCGCTGGACGGCACCGCTGCCGATGCAGTCGGCGACGAAGCCGTACGACGTGTCGGTCAGGTCCCGCGACTTCTCGGCGGTGATGAACTTCGAGCACGGTGAGCCGGAGCCCGGGTCCCGCTCGTCCTTGGTGAAGCGGTAGTACGTGCCCTTGTCCTTGATGACCGTCGAGTCGATCACCGAGTGGCCGGGGTCGTCCCAGACCTTCGGCGCGCCGAAGGCGCGGAAGTCCTTGGTGGTCGCGTACAGCATGCGGTTGTACGTCGAGCCGGTGTGGTCGGGGTCGTCGGCGGCGTACAGCTTCGACGCCCAGAAGACGACGTACTCGTGCAGCCGGTCGTCCCAGTAGGCCTCCGGCGCCCAGGTGTTGCCCGCGTTGTCCGGTGCCACCTTCACCAGCCGCTGGTCGGTCCAGTGCACCAGGTCGGCGGACTCCCAGATCATGACGGACCTGCTGCCGTGCCGCTGGACGTAGTCCCAGCTGCCGCTGCTGTTCTGGTACATCCTGAGGTCGGTGGCGATCAGGTAGAACTTGTCACCCTCGGGGGAGCGGATCACGAACGGATCGCGCAGCCCCTTCTCCCCGATGGTCGACGTCAGCACCGGCCTGCCCGCGTTCAACTCCCGCCAGTGCAGCGGGTCGTTGCCCTGGCTGAGGGCGTAGCGGATCTGCTCGCCGTCGGCCGTGCCCTCGCCGGTGAAGTAGACGAAGAGGTAACCGGCGTACCGGGTGCGCGGGGTGTGGTCCGAGCCCGGTGGGGCGGCCGGCAGGGTCAGGAGCAGCGTGAACAGGGGGACCAGCAGAGCTCTGAGACGACGCATGACAGTCCTGGGGGATCGTGAGGGTTTCTGTTGAGGGCTGTGCGTTCTCGGAGTGTGGCCAGCGGGGGACAGGGCGTCAATCGATGCGCGGGCGACTTGGGCGACCGAAAGTTTCGGCTGTTTTCACGAGAGCGCACCGGCGCTGCGGATCCGGGTGCGGGGCCGGACCGAAATTCCGTAACACGGGGAAAACCTGAAACGGGTTGGACGGGGGAACAATCCAGCCAGCATCCGCACACCGCTCACCAGGCAACGAGGAGTTGGACCATGTCCGAGACGCAGACGGTGGACCAGCGGCCGTACGCCGGGCCACCCGCCCGGAACGGCGTCGACCGGTACTTCAGGATCTCCGAGCGGGGATCCACGTTCGGCCGGGAGATACGCGGCGGCTTCGCCACGTTCTTCACCATGGCCTACATCCTCGTCCTGAATCCGATCATCCTGGGCAGCGCCAAGGACAAGTTCGGGCACACCCTCGGCACCGGCCAACTCGTCACCGCCACCGCGCTGGTGGCGTGCGTGATGACGATCGTCATGGGCGTCGGCGGCAACCTCCCGCTCGCCATCGCCGCCGGCCTCGGCCTCAACGCCGTCGTCGCCTTCCAGTTGGCCCCGCTGATGAGCTGGCCCGACGCGATGGGCCTGGTGGTCCTGGAGGGCCTGATCATCTGCCTGCTGGTCCTCACCGGACTGCGGGAGGCCATCATGAACGCGATCCCGCAGCAGCTGAAGCAGGCCATCGGCGTCGGCATCGGCCTGTTCATCGCGTTCATCGGCTTCGTCGACGCCGGGTTCGTCAGCCGCATGCCGGACGCCGCGCACACCACCGTGCCCGTGCAACTGGGCGCCGTCGGACGCCTCACCGGCTGGCCCGTGCTCGTCTTCTGCCTCGGTGTGCTGCTGACCATCGCCCTCATCGCCCGCAAGGTGAAGGGCGCGATCCTCATCAGCATCGTGACGATGACGATCGTCGCGATCATCATCAACGCCGTCGCCGACATCAAGAGCTGGGGCCTGACCACGCCCAAGGTCCCCGACAAGCTCGTCGCCGCACCGGACTTCGGGCTCATCGGTCACTTCAGCCTGTTCGGCGGCTTCGCCAAGGCCGGCGTGCTCACCGCCGTCCTGCTGGTCTTCACCCTGATCCTGTCCGACTTCTTCGACGCCATGGGCACGATCGTCGGCATCAGCGCGGAGGCCGGACTGCTCGACGAGCGGGGCCAGGTGCCCGGCATCGGACGGGTGCTGTTCATCGACGGCGCCGCGGCCGCCGTCGGCGGCATCGGCTCCGCCTCCTCCAACACCGCCTACATCGAGTCCGCGGCCGGCGTCGGCGAGGGCGCCCGCACCGGCCTCGCCAACCTCGTCACCGGCGGCCTGTTCGGCCTCGCCCTCTTCCTCACCCCGCTGCTCACCATCGTCCCGCTCCAGGCGGCGGCGCCCGCGCTGATCGCGGTGGGCTTCCTGATGATGACCCACGTCAAGCACATCGACTGGGACCGGTACGAGATCGCCATCCCGGCGTTCCTCACCATCGCGGCGATGCCGTTCACCTACTCCATCACCGACGGGATCGGGGCCGGTTTCCTGTCCTACGTCGTCATCAAGACGGTGCTGGGCAAGGCCAGGGAGGTCAACTGGCTGCTGTGGGCCGTGTCGGCGCTGTTCCTCGTGTACTTCGCCATCGACCCCGTCGAGCAGATTCTCGGGGTGAAGTAAGGGGGGCCTACTTCAACGCCGCCTCCATCATCGCCTTGGCCACCGGCGCCGCCAGACCGTTGCCGCTGACCTCCGACCTCGCCGCGTCCGACTGCTCCACCATCACGGCGACGGCCACTTCCTTGCCGTTGGTGTCGGACTTGGCGAAGGACGTGAACCAGGCGTACGGCGTCTTGCTGTTGTTCTCGCCGTGCTGGGCGGTGCCGGTCTTGCCGCCGACGGTGGCGCCGTCGATCAGGGCGTTCGTGCCGGTGCCGTCCTTGACCACCGTCTCCATGGCCGACTGGAGCTGCTCGGCGGTGGAGGAGCTGACGATCTCCTTGGTGTCCGCGCTGTCGTCGTAGTTCTGCAACACATCACCGCCACTGTCGGTGATCTGCGACACCATATGCGGCGAGACCAGCTTGCCGCCGTTGGCTATGGCCGCGGACACCATGGCCATCTGCAGCGGGGTCGCGGTGACGTCGAACTGGCCGATGCCGGAGTACGCGGTCTGCGGCTGGTCCATGCCGGAGGGGTACACGCTGGCGTAGGCCCGCACCGGCACGTCCTGCTTGTCGTCGTTGAAGCCGAACTTCTCGGCCATCGCCTTCACCTTGTCCTGGCCGAGCTGGACGGCCATGTGACCGAAGACGTTGTTGCAGGAGTACTGCAGGGCGACGCGGATGGAGGCGTTCTTGCACGGCGCCGACCTGTTCTCGTTCACCAGGACGTGCGTCGTGCCCGGCGGGGTGTACGGGTCCGGGCTGTCGGTCCGCTCGTCCACGTTCCCGTACAGTCCGTCCTCCAGCGCGGCCGCCGCCACGACCAGCTTGAACGTCGAGCCGGGCGGCAGCGGCTGGCGCAGCGCGCGGTTGGTGAGCGGCTTGTCCTTGTCCGCGTTGAGCCGCTTCCACGCGGACCCGGCCGTGTTGGCGTCGGTGAGCGCGTCGGGGTCGTACGACGGCGTGGACACGGCTGCGAGGATCCTGCCCGTCTTCGGGTCGATCGCGACGGCCCCGCCCTTCGTGCCGCCGAGCGCGCGGTAGGCCGCCTTCTGCACGTCCGGGTCGATCGTGGTGAGCACGTCACCCGGGTCGGCGCGCTTTCCGGTGAGCGTGTCCAGCACGTTCTTCAGCCGGGTGTCCGTGCCGTTGAGCAGGTCCTTGTAGATGCCCTCCAGCTGGGTGGGGGCATAGGCCTGCGAGGCGTAGCCCGTCACCGGCGCGTAGAGCCTGCCGTCCGTGTACGTCCGCTTGTACGCGAGGTCGCTCCCCTTGGTCCGGGTGGAACCGGTGATCGCGTTTCCGGCCACGATGATGTTGCCGAGCGGCTGCGAGTACGTCCGGATCGCGTTCCGCCGGTTGTCGTTGTCGTCGGCGAGGGCCTTGCCGTCGTAGAACTGCACCCAGGTCGCCCTGACCAGCAGAGCGAGCACGAGCAGCAGCGTGAAGACGGACGCCCGCCTGATCGTCTTGTTCATCCCGCCCCGAAGACGATCGGGAGGGGGTCGATCGTTCCCGTACGCCCCGTTTTCTCATCTCGCGCTCAGGAAACCGGCCTCGTACGCGGCGATCACCGCCTGGGTGCGGTCGCGGGCGCCCGTCTTGGCCAGCACCGCCGCGACGTGCGACTTCACGGTGGCGGGGCCGACGTCCAGGCGCCGGGCGATCTCGGCGTTGGTCAGCCCGTCGGCCAGGTGCCGCAGTACCTCGCGCTCGCGTCCGGTGAGCTTGCTCACCCACGCGGGCGGCGCGGGCGCCGTGCGGGCGTGCTCGGCCGCGAGGGCCCGGACGGCCGACGGGAACAGCAGGCTGTCGGTGCGCGCGACCAGCCGCACCGCCTGCACGAGGGCGTCGGCGTCCGCCCGCTTGAGCAGGAACCCGGACGCTCCGGCGCGCAGCGCGTCGTACACGTAGGAGTCGTTCTCGAAGGTGGTGACGACCACGACCCGAGGCGGCTCGTCGAGCGTGGCGAGGATCTGCTCGGTGGCCTGGATGCCGTCGATCTGAGGCATGCGCACGTCCATGAGGACGACATCGGGCCGCAGCTCCCGGACGACGGACACGGCCTCGGCACCGGTGGCCGCCTCACCGACCACCTCCACATCGGGCTCGACCGAGAGGATGGCGCGCAGGGCGGTGCGGACCATGCGCTCGTCGTCGGCGAGGACGATCCGGATCGCGGGCTGGGGCATACGAGTCCTTTCGACGGTCACGTGGCCTTCAACGGCAGCCGTACGGACAGCCGCCAGGTGTCTCCCGACGGTCCCGCCCGCACCGTGCCGCCGAGCAGCCGCACCCGGTCGGCGATGCCCCGCAGCCCGTGGCCGCCGCCGGGGCGGGCAGCCGGGGCGGCGCCCAGCGGGTTCTCGACGGTGATCTCCAGATGACCGGCGGCGGTGGCGATACGGACGGCGACGGCCGTGCCGGCGTGTTTCAGCGCGTTGCTCAGTCCCTCCTGCACGATCCGGTACGCCTCCCGGGAGACCAGCGGCGGCAGCGCGGCGGGGTCGGTGCCGAGGGTGGCCGTCACGGGCTGCCCGGCGGCCCGGGTGCGGCGCAGCAGCCCGTCCAGGTCGCTCTCCAGGGTCGGCGCGGGCCCGGTGCCCGGCGCGTCTCCGTCCCGCAGCACGCCGAGCACGGCGTCGAGTTCGCCGACCGTGCGCCGGGTGGTCTCCTCGATGGCGGCGAGCGCCTCGCGGACGAACTCCGGGTCGGTGTCGAGGAGCCGGCGGGCCGCGCTCGCCTGGAGGGTGACGGCGCTCAGGGCGTGGCCGACGCAGTCGTGCAGCTCGCGGGCGAGCCGGTTGCGTACGGCGAGGTCGGCGGCGCGGGCCTCGGCGGCGGCCAGCCGGTCCTCGGGGGTGGGCCCGAGCAGCGCGGGCGCCCAGCGGGCCAGCAGGGCTGCGCAGCCGGCGGCGCAGGCGGCGAGCGCGAGCAGCGCGGCCAGGCCGGCGACGGGGGAGAGCGCCAGCGCCCAGGAGTGGTCGAGGACTTCGGGCAGGGCGAGCGGGGAGTGGCGCAGCCCGGCGAACAGCGGCAGGACGATCAGCACCACCGCGAAGGGCGGCACGGCCAGTGACATCCCGGCGACGATCCCGCCGAAGCCCAGGTGCAGCGTGAACCAGGCGGCCGTGCGGGTCCGTTCGGCGCGCGTCCGGGCCGGGCCGTGGGCGAGCAGGTCCGCGTCGATCCCGCACAGGGCTCGCACCGCCGCCGACTCCAGCGGCCGGGTCAGCGGGAACAGCGAGGTGACGGCCGCGATCGGCAACCCGACGGCGAACGAGCCGAGTTGGAGGGGCAGGGACTGGAAGACGTCGTCCACGCCCGTGACCGGCCCGACGATCACCGAGCCGACGAGGACGTACGGCATGGCGAGGGCGCCGCCCAGGATCAGGTGGATCCAGCGGCGCCGCGCCCGTCCGCCGACGAGCAGCCCCAACATCCTTGTCACTTGAGGGCCTTGGCGGACCGGTCCCTGAGGAAGCGGGCGATGACGCTCGCCACGAGCAAGCCGGTGATCACCTGCCCAGCGTAGGTGAGGGCGGTCGGCGGTGCCAGCTCGTCGCCCGTCACCAGCACCGCCAGCGACATCCATCCGCCCCAGCAGGCCACCGCGCCGGAGCCGATCCAGGCCGGCGCGAGCGGCACGGCGACGGGCAGCGTACCGCCCCTGCGGAAGGCGAGCTGCCAGGCACCGATGACGGCGGCGGCGAGGAAGAGGACGTAGACGAACTCCATGGACCGGTCCCCCTCGCCGTCGAGCCCGATCGCCCCGCAGCCGCGCAGAAACCGCACCGCGCCCGGGAACAGCGCGAGCAGCGCCGCCGCCACGGCCGTCCGCCGCTGCGCCCGCCCGGCGCCTCCGGCCCGCAGCTCCCGTACCGGCCCCCGCCACAGATGCCCCCAGCGCTCGCGGGCGTACCCGGTGAACAGCGCGCCCAGCGCCAGTCCCTGCACGATGAACCCGCCGTACACCACCCCGAACACCCAGTCGGCCAGGAAGGGCCGGCCGTCGCTGTGGCCGCCACCGCCGCCGTGCAGGACGAGTTGCAGCGGGAAGCCCACCATGATCGGGGCGATGAGTCCCACGGCGAGCCACATCGGCACCACGAGCAGCCAGGCGGGCACGCGCCGCCCCCACGGCCGGGTCAGCAGCAGCGCCAGGACGACGACGGCCGTGTCCATCAGCACGGTGAGACCGTTGGCGAGCGCCAGGGGCAGCCGGTGCTTCAGCAGCGGGCTGCCGTCCGGGATGCCGAGGTGGCTTCCGGCGATCCAGGCGAGCTTGAGGGAGAGATACGGCAGACAGGCCGCGATGGCGGCGAGCCGGAGGAAGCGCCGCCGGGCGCAGACACCCAGGGGAACAGGGGCCGTTGAGGTCGTCATGGCCCCACGCTCCCGCGCGGCCCGGGGTGTTCACCTCCTGCGCCCCGACGATCCGTCTCCGCCGCACGGGGGAGGCGCTCAGTCCCGCAGGACGAGCACGACCTCCTCGATCTCCTTGCCGCGCCCGTTCGCGTACCCCTGGGCCCGGGCCGTCTCGCGGAAGCCGCACTTGTCCAGCACCCGCAGCGACGCGGTGTTGTCGGCCGCCGCCCGCGCGTACAGCGGACGTTCGGGCACCTCGGCGAGCAGGGCCCGCAGCGCCGCGGTGGCGATACCGCGGCCCCAGTGGGCCCGGTCGATCCAGTAGGTCACCTCGCGCTCGCCGGCCACTCCGTAGACCGCCGCGTTACCGGCCACCTCGCCGTCGGCCAGGACCGCGCGCAGCACGTGGGCGGAGTCGCGCACGCGCTGCCAGTAGGCCGCGAAGGCCTCCGGGTCGTACGGGTCCTCCGGTCCGAACGCGGCCATCCGGACGGCCTCCGGGTCGGTCATCTGCCGGTGGAACACCGGCAGGTCGCCGTCCTCGACGGCCCGCAGCGCGATCTCCATGGTGCCCGAGCCTACGACGGCCCGGGCGCCAAGCCCACGACCGTGCGCCTCAGAGCCTGCGGGTCGCCAGCGTCAGCCGGTCGCGGGCGTCGAACAGCGCGTCCCTGATCATCTGCTCGTGGGCCGGGGTCAGCCGGGCCACCGGCACCGAGCAGCTGATCGCGTCCCGGGCCGGGGTGCGGTAGGGGATCGCCACGCCGAAGCAGCGCAGGCCGAGGGTGTTCTCCTCGCGGTCGACCGCGAAACCCTGCTCCCGCACCTGGTGCAGCTCCTCGATGAGCTTCTCCCGGTCGGTGAGGGTGTTCTCGGTGAGCGCGGGCAGCGTCTCCGGCAGCAGCTTGCGCACCTGTTCGTCGGTGTACGTGGCGAGGATCGCCTTGCCGAGGGAGGTGGAGTGGGCCGGCAGCCGGCGCCCGACCCGGGTGAAGGGGCGCAGGTAGTGCTGGGACTGGCGGGTGGCCAGATAGACGACGTTGGTGCCGTCGAGCCGGGCCAGGTGGATGGTCTCCGTGGTGTCGTCGGAGAGCCGGTCCAGGGTCGGCCGGGCCGCGGCCACCACCTCGTCGCCGTCGATGTACGAGGTGCCGACCAGCAGCGCCCGCACCCCGATGCCGTATCGCGTGCCCGTCGCGTCGGTCTCCACCCAGCCGAGCTCCACGAGCGTGCGCAGCAGCATGTACAGGCTGGACTTGGGGTACCCCACGGCCTCCTGTACGGCCGCGAGGGAGTGCATGCCGGGCTTGCCGGCGAAGTACTCGAGCAATTCAACGGTCCGCACCGCGGACTTGACCTGGGCCCCGCCTGTCTCGCCAGCCGACATCGCCCTTGACCCCTTCAATCGCCGGGAAATAGTCTCCGAGCAGCATATTCATCATCGGAGACAGTGTTCAGTATATCGAACGCGGCTGATCGGTGACCCTAGTTCTTGCGGCCTTACTGGAGGGACCCGCGGTGGCAGCAGCACCAGTCTGGAGTGTCGACCCGCGTACCGGGAAGCAGCGTGAACAGGTTGCGGTGGAGGCCACAGCCCAGGAGGTGGACACGGCGGTCAGGGCGGCCCACGCCGCGCGCGGGGCCCTCGCCGACCGCGCGGTGCGCTCCGCCTTCCTGCGCTCGGCCGCCGCGGGCCTGGACGCGGCCAAGGACGGCCTGGTCGAGACCGCCGACGCCGAGACCGCCCTCGGCCCGGTCCGGCTGACCGGCGAACTCGCCCGCACCAGCTACCAGCTGCGGGCCTTCGCCGGCATCGTCGACGAGGGCGCCTTCCTCGACGTCGTCATCAACCACCCCGACGACACGGCGACCCCGCCCATCCCGGACCTTCGCCGCTACAAGGTGCCGCTCGGCGTCGTCGCCGTCTACTCCGCCTCCAACTTCCCCTTCGCCTTCTCCGTCGCCGGCGGCGACACCGCGAGCGCGCTCGCCGCGGGCTGCCCGGTCGTGGTCAAGGCCCACCCCGACCACCCGGCCCTGTCCGAGCTGGTCGCCAAGGTGCTGCGCCGGGCCGCCGCCGAGCACGGCATCCCCGAGGGCGTCATCGGCCTGGTGCACGGCTTCGAGGCGGGCGTCGAACTGATCAAGCACCCCCTGGTCGCCGCGGCCGGCTTCACCGGCTCGGTGCGGGGCGGGCGCGCCCTCTTCGACGCGGCCGCCGCCCGACCGGTGCCGATCCCGTTCCACGGTGAGCTGGGCTCGCTGAACCCGGTCCTGGTGACCGAGGCCGCCGCAGCCGAGCGCGCCGAGGAGATCGGCACCGGGCTCGCCGGGTCGATGACGCTGGGGGTCGGGCAGTTCTGCGTGAAGCCCGGTCTGGTGCTCGTGCCGTCCGGCGCGGCGGGCGACGGCCTGGTCAAGGCCCTGACGGCCGCGGTGAGCAACACCGAGGCGGGGGTGCTGCTCGACCACCGGATGCGGGACAACTTCATCGCCGGGGTGGCCGAGCGTGCCGAGCTCCCCGAGGTGGACTCCCCGGTCACCCCGGGCGCGGGCGGCGAGCACACGGTCAGCGCCGGGTTCCTCACGGTGCCGGCGAATAGGCTGGCCGGGGAGGGGGCCTACGACCGGCTCCTGGAGGAGTGCTTCGGGCCGGTCACCGTGGTGGTCCGCTACGAGGACGAGGGTGAGGCGGCGGCGGTGCTGTCCCGGCTGCCGGGCAACCTGACGGCGACGGTGCAGCTGTCCGCCGAGGAGGCGGCGGGGGAGGGGCGCGGTGCGGAGCTCCTCACCGAGCTGACTCCGCTGGCCGGGCGTGTGGTGGTCAACGCGTGGCCGACGGGCGTCGCGGTGGCGCCGGCCCAGCATCACGGAGGGCCTTACCCCGCGACGACCTCGACGTCCACCTCTGTCGGCGGCACGGCCATCGAGCGGTGGCTGCGGCCGGTCGCGTACCAGAACGCGCCGTCGGCCCTGCTGCCGGCCGAGTTGAAGGACGAGAACCCGCTGGGGCTTCCCCGGAGGTTCAACGGCGTTCTGGAGCGGTAGCCGAGAACCCGGACCTTACCGCCCGGACAGCTGAGACGATCGGACCATGGACGTGGAACTCCCCGAACTCCCCTTCCCTCTCCGCACCTACGGGCCCGACGGGCACTGGTCGTACGAGGACGGTGTGCTCACCGGCTGGGCCGGCCCCCGGCAGGACCGGTTCGTCACGCCCACCGGGGAGGCCCTGGACCCGGCCTCGGACGCGCCCCGGCTGCTGGGGGCGCCGGAAGGGGACTTCCAGCTGATCGCCCGGGTCACCGTCGGGTTCAACGCGTCCTTCGACGCGGGCGTGCTCTACGTCCACGTCGGCGACCGGGCCTGGGCCAAGCTCTGCCTGGAGTACTCCCCGGACGTGCCCACCGTCTGCACGGTGGTCACCCGGGGACACTCCGACGACGCGAACTCCTTCACGGTGGAGGGGAGTTCGGTCTGGCTGCGGGTCAGCAGGACCGGGCGGGCCCTGGCCTTCCACGCCTCCCGGGACGGCGAGCGCTGGACCTTCGTCCGGCTGTTCACCCTCGGCGACGAGAAGGAGACCGGTGAGGCGCTGGTCGGCTTCATGACCCAGTCGCCGCTGGGGGAGGGCTGCGTGGTCACCTACGACCACCTGGAGTTCAGGACGTCCTGGCCGAGCGACCTGCGAGACGGAAGCTGAGCGCGAACGTCACCGTGAGCAGGGCCGCGCTGACGGCCAGGCTCCAGCGCATGCCGGCCTGGAAGCCGTGGCCGAGCAGCGCCCCGAACACCGCGATGCCCAGGCCGCCGGCCACCTGACGGGCCGAGTTGAGCACCCCGGCGGCAAGGCCCGCCCGTTCGGCGGGTACGGCGTCCATCATCGCGGCGGTCAGCGGCGGCACCGTCAGCGCGCAGCCCAGCGCCAGCGGCACCAGCAGCACCGACACCAGGGCCGGGGGCGTGCCGGCGTCGACGTACAGCAGCAGGAGCAGGCCGGCGACGGCGATCGGCTGCCCCACGAGCATCGGCAGCCGGGCGCCGTAGCGGCCCGCGAGCTTGCCCGCCACCACGTTCGTCACCGCGATCAGGCCCGTCATCGGCAGGAACATCAGCCCGGCGGACAGCGCGGAGTGGCCCTGGACCTGCTGGAAGAAGAGCGAGAAGACGAACACCATGCTGTAGAACGCCACACTGACCGCGGAGCCCGCCGCGACCGCCGTCGCCACGGTCCGGTCGCGGAACAGGCCGAGGGGCACCACCGGGTGGGGCCGGCGCGCCTCGACGCGCAGAAACGCCGCGCCCGCGAGGACGGCCACCGCCAGTGCCGCCCAGCCCGCCGTCCCGCCCTCGATCACCGCGAAGGTCAGGGACACCAGGGCCGCCACCGCCGTCAGCTGGCCGGGCAGATCCAGCGGTGCCGGGCGGGGCCGCGAGCGCGGGGCACGGACGAGCAGGGCCAGGATCGCGGCCCCCACCGGCAGGTTGACGAAGAAGATGCCACGCCAGTCCCAGACGGTGGTCAGCGCACCGCCCGCCACCGGGCCGAGGGCCACGGCGAGCGAACCGCCCGCCGCCCAGGCCGCCACCGCGCGGGTCCGCCGCGCCGGTTCCCGGTACGCCTGCCGCACCAGCGCCAGCGACGCCGGGAGCACCACCGCCGCCGCGGCACCCTGGACCACCCGCGCGCCGATGAGGGCCGGCAGACTCGGCGCCAGTCCGCAGGCCGCCGAGGCGAGCGTGAACACCGCGGTGCCGAGGGCGAACGCCCGGCTCGCCCCGGCCCGGTCGGAGAAGGCCCCGGTCGACAGCATCAGCGCCGCGAACGCCAACGTGTAGGCGTCCACCACCCACTGCAGGCCGGACATCCCGCCGCCCAGGGAGGAGCCGATCGCGGGCAGGGCCACATTGACCACGGACGCGTCGAGACAGATCAGCGCGAAGCCGAGCAGGGCGGCGGTGAGGGTGAGCGCGGCGGAGGACCCTGCGGGCTCCAAGTCACCTTCCTCGGAGCCGAGTTGTCGGACCCCGGGCATCTGGTTCGTTGACATGCTCCCATGCTGCGGATCGCCGGCGTCGTACAGTAGTGGCCTGAATGCCATGCACCCGGAGGTTCTGGCCATGCCGCACCGCGTCGCCGTCATCGCGCCCTCACCGGTGTCGATGTTCAACCTCGCCATCCCCGAGATGCTGTTCGGCAAGGTGGAGGTGGACGGCCGACCGGGCTACCAGGTGTTCGTCTGCGCCGCGGACCCGGGCCCGGTCCCCACCACCGGCGGTCTCGACCTGCACGTACGCCACGGGCTCGACGCCGTGTGCGAGGCGGACACGGTGGTCGTCGCGGGCACCGGCGCCCCGTTCGAGCCGGAGCCCCGGATCGTGGCGGCCGTCCGTGCGGCCGCCGCCGACGGCAAGCGGATCGCCTCCATCTGCACCGGCGCCTTCCAGCTCGCCGAGGCGGGCCTGCTGCACGGCCGCAAGGCCACCACGTACTGGGCGCACGCCGACGAGCTGCGCAGACGGTACCCGCAGGTGCAACTCCAGGGCGACGTCCTGTACGTCCAGGACGGGCCCTACGTCACCTCCTCCGGCTACGCCGCCGGCATCGACCTGTGCCTGCACATCATCCGCACCGACTACGGCGCCGCCGTCGCCAACGAGGTCGCCCGCCTCGCCCTGGTCGCCCCGGTCCGCCCCGGCGGCCAGACCCAGTTCACCCACACCCCGCTGCCGCCCGAGCGCGGCACCGCGTGCGCCGACACCCGCGGCTGGGCCATGCGCAACCTCGACAAGCCGCTCACCCTGACCGACCTGGCCCGGCACGCCGGGGTCTCGGTACGCACGCTCACCCGCCGGTTCCACGCGGAGACCGGCGTCAGCCCCCTGCAGTGGCTCCTCCACCAGCGCATCGAGCGGGCCAGGGAACTGCTGGAGACCACCACGCTGCCCATGGACCAGGTGGCCGCGGCCTGCGGCCTCGGCACCGCCGACTCCCTGCGCACCCACGTGGTGCGCCGCACCGGCCTCACACCGAGCGCGTACCGGGCCCAGTTCAGCCGCCTCGGAACCGGGTCCGGCGCGGTCACGTCATTCGTTGCGTGATCAGTCAACGTGTGACGGCCGGTCCGGTGATCCGCACCGCCCTCCCCGCCGAGGCCGAGGTCATCGCCGAGCTGCACTTCCGGGCCCGTTCGACGTACTACCCGGAGGGTGTCCCGCAGGCCGACGTCGACTGGACCGAGGCCTGGCGCGGTTCCGTCGAGCGCCCCGACGGCCATGTGCTGTGCGCCGTCGCACAGGGCCGGATCGTCGCCGTCGCCTCCTTCCGCACCCCGGACGGCGCCCCCGCGGAAACGGTCAAGCTGTTCCAGTTCCATGTCGACCCCGGCCACTGGCGTTCCGGCATCGGCGGGGCCCTGCACGCCGCCTGCGTGGAGGAGTGGCGCGCCGACGGCAAGCGCACGGCGGTCCTCGACGTCCACGTGGACAACCGGCGCGCCCAGGCCTTCTACGCCCGCCAGGGCTGGGTCCCGGATCCGGAGAACCCGCCGGCCGAGGGCGACCACCACCTCGTCCTGCGCTTCTCCGTGCCCCGGGAATGAGGCCGGCTGTTTGAACGTTCACGTACCGGGCGGAGAGAGCCTCCGTGCCCGTACGACCCGAAGAAGGCCGAAGACATGCGCGTCGAGATCTGGAGCGACATCGCCTGCCCCTGGTGCTATGTGGGCAAGGCCCGCTTCGAGAAGGCGCTCGCCGCCTTCCCGCACCGCGACGACGTCGAGGTCGTGCACCGCTCCTTCGAGCTGGACCCGGGCCGCGCCAAGGGCGACGTCCAGCCGGTGATCACCATGCTGACCAGGAAGTACGGCATGAGCGAGGCCCAGGCCCAGGCCGGCGAGGACAACCTCGGCGCGCAGGCCGCCGCCGAGGGCCTGGACTACCGCACCCGGGGCCGCGACCACGGCAACACCTTCGACATGCACCGGCTGCTGCACTTCGCCAAGGAGCAGGGCAGGCAGGACGAGCTGATCCAGATCCTGTACCGGGCGAACTTCGCCGAGGAGCGGTCCGTGTTCACCGAGGGCGACGAGCGGCTCGCCGAGCTGGCCGTGGAGGCCGGTCTCGACGCCGAGGCCGTCCGCGCGGTGCTCGCCGACCCCTCCCGCTACGCCGACGAGGTCCGCGCCGACGAGCGCGAGGCCGCCGAGCTCGGCGCGAGCGGCGTGCCCTTCTTCGTCCTCGACCGGAAGTACGGAGTCTCCGGCGCCCAGCCCGCCGAGGTCTTCACCCAGGCGCTCAGCCAGGCCTGGGGCGAGCGCTCCCCGCTGAAGCTGGTCGAGCAGGGGGACCAGGGGGACGGGGCGGCCTGCGGGCCCGGCGGGTGCGCCGTGCCGCAGCAGGGCTGAAACCGCAGGTCGGGGCGGACGTATAAGAAGGCCTAAGCGGATCCACGTAAAAATTCGCAATGGACGGGGACTTCACGGGGCCGCAGAGTGGACCCATGGAGACCACGGAGACGTTCGAGAGCCTCGTCCGCGCCGAGTTCGCCCCGAAGAACACCTACCTGAACACCGCGAGCAGCGGCCTGCTCCCGGCCCGTACGGCCGCCGCGCTGCACGAGGCGGTCGCCATCCGGGCCGAGGGCCGTCCGCTGGATCCGCTGTTCGACGACGTCGAGGCCGCCCGGGCCGCGTTCGCCCGGCTGGCCGGGGTGCCGGTCACCCGGGTGGCGGCGGGCCCGTCGGTCTCCGCCCAGACCGGGCTGATCGCCGCCTCGCTCCCCGCGGGCGCCGAAGTGCTCACCGCGGAGGACGACTTCACCTCCGTACTGAACCCGTTCCATGTGCGCGGCGACCTCAAGGTGCGCGCGGTCCCGCTGGAACGGCTCGCCGAGTCGATCCGGCCGGGCACCGCACTGGTCGCGGTCAGCGCCGCGCAGTCCGCCGACGGACGGATCGCCGACCTGCCCGCCCTGCGCGCGGCGGCCCGGGCGCACGGTGCGCGCACCTACATCGACTTCTCCCAGGCCGCCGGCTGGCTGCCGCTGGAGGCGGACGCCCACGACTTCACCGTCGCGACGACCTTCAAGTGGCTGCTCGGCCCGCACGGGGCGGCCTTCCTCGTCGTCCCCGAGGACTTCGGCGGGCTGTCCCCGCTGCTGGCGGGCTGGGTCGCGGCCGAGGAACCGTGGAACAGCTGCTACGGCCCGGTGACCGAACTCGCCCACTCCGCCCGGCGGTTCGACGTCAGCCCGGCCCTGTTCACCTACACCGGGGTGGCGCGGTCGCTGGCCCTGATCGAGGAGCTGGGCGTGGCCGTCGTACAGGCGCACGACCTGGCGCTGGCCGACCGGTTCCGCGCCGGGCTCGTCTCACTCGGTCACGAACCGCTGCCCGCACCCGGCTCGGCCATCGTCTCCGTGCCCGGACTGGGCGCGCGCCAAGGGGAGTTGAGCCGCGCGGGCATCGAGGTCTCCAACCGCGCCGGCAACCTGCGCGCGTCCTTCCACCTCTACAACACGGAAGCGGACGTGGACCGCCTGCTGGACGTCCTGGCCGGCTGACGACGTAACCGGGCCGGAGCCCCCCGTCCCACACGAGGAGGCCCCGGCCCGGTGCCGGAAGGGGGCTACTTCACCGGGGTGAAGTCCCGCGCCCCGATGAACTCGGGCCGCCGCACCGGGGCCGCGAACGGCTCGACCGCCGTGTTCTCCACGCTGTTGAACACGATGAACACGTTGCTGCGCGGGAACGGCGTGATGTTGTCGCCCGAGCCGTGCATGCAGTTGCAGTCGAACCAGGTGGCCGAGCCGGCCTTGCCGGTGAACAGCCGGATGCCGTGCTCGCCCGCCAGCGCGGTCAGCGCCTCGTCGGAGGGCGTGCCCGCGTCCTGCATCTGCAGCGACTTCTTGTAGTTATCCTTGGGCGTGGCGCCGGCGCAGCCCAGGAACGTCCGGTGCGAGCCCGGCATGATCATCAGGCCGCCGTTGGTGTCGTGGTTCTCGGTCAGCGCGATCGAGACGGACACGGTGCGCATGTTCGGCAGACCGTCCTCGGCGTGCCAGGTCTCGAAGTCCGAGTGCCAGTAGAAGCCGCTCGCGCCGAAGCCGGGCTTGACGTTGATCCGGGACTGGTGGACGTAGACGTCCGACCCGAGGATCTGCCGGGCGCGGCCGACCACCCGCTCGTCGCGCACCAGGTTCGCGAACACCTCGCTGATCCTGTGCACCTCGAAGACCGAGCGGATCTCCTTGGACTTCGGCTCCACGATGGAGCGCTCGTCGGCGCGGATCGCCGGGTCGGTGACCAGCCGGTCCAGCTCACGCTTGTAGACCGCGACCTCGTCCGGGGTGATCAGCTCCTCGATGGCGAGGAAGCCGTCACGCTCGTACCCCTGCAGGTCGGCCGCGGGGATCGGGCCCGGGGTGCCGGGCGAGCCCCAGACGACCGGGTCCTGGCGCGGGACGGTCACCTCGGTGGTGCCGCGGGTCGGGTAGAGATCCTTCACGGGTGCGGTGGTCATGGGTTCTCACACCTCCTCGGGCTCGGTGAGCAGCGGGTAGACGCCGTTCTCGTCGTGGTCCTCCCGCCCGGTCACCGGCGGATTGAACACGCAGATGCAGTGGAAGTCCTCCTTGACGCGCAGCGTGTGCCGCTCGTGCCCGTCGAGGAGGTACATGGTGCCGGGCGTGATGGTGTACGTCGTCCCGGCCTCGTGGTCGGTGAGTTCGGCCTCGCCCTGGGTGCAGACGACGGCCTCGATGTGGTTGGCGTACCACATCGACGTCTCGGTGCCGGCGTACAGGATGGTCTCGTGCAGGGAGAAGCCGACCCGCTCCTTGGCGAGGACGATCCGCTTGCTCTCCCACGTGCCGGACTTCGACTTGATGTGCCGGTCGGTGCCTTCGATGTCCTTGAACGATCGGACGATCACGGTGTGTTCTCTCTCCGGTTGATCAGAGGGTCGATCAGAGGGGTCGGTCAGACGGTTTCGCGGACGGCGCGGGCCAGGATGCTCAGGCCCTCGTCCAGCTCGTCGGAGGTGACGGTGAGCGCGGGCAGCAGTTTGACCACCTCGCCCTCGGGGCCGGACGTCTCGATGAGCAGCCCGAGCTCGAAGGCCCGCCGCGCGATCCGCGAGGCCCGGTCCTTGTCGTGGAACTCCATGCCCCACACCAGGCCGCGCCCGCGGTACTCCTTCACATCGGCGAGGTTCTCCTCGGTGATGGCGATCAGCGCCTGCTCGACCTGCTCGCCACGGGCGCGGGTCTGCTTCTCCATGGCAGAGCCGTCGGTCCAGTACGTCTCCAGCGCCGCGGTGGCGGTGACGAACGCGGGGTTGTTGCCCCGGAAGGTGCCGTTGTGCTCGCCCGGCTCCCAGACGTCCAGCTCCGGCTTGAACAGGCACAGCGACATCGGCAGCCCGTAGCCGCTGATCGACTTGGACACCGTGACGATGTCGGGCGTGATCCCCGCCTCCTCGAAGGAGAAGAAGGCGCCGGTGCGGCCACAGCCCATCTGGATGTCGTCGACGATCAGCAGCATGTCCTGCCGTTCGCACAACTCCTTCAGCGCGCGCAGCCATTCGGGCCGGGCGACATTGATGCCGCCCTCGCCCTGCACGGTCTCCACGATCACGGCGGCGGGCTTGTTGAGGCCGGAGCCCTGGTCCTCCAGCAGCCGCTCGAACCACAGGAAGTCCGGGACCGTGCCGTCGAAGTAGTTGTCGAACGGCATCGGCGTGCCGTGCACCAGCGGGATCCCGGCGCCGGCCCGTTTGAAGGCGTTGCCGGTCACCGCGAGCGAGCCCAGCGACATCCCGTGGAAGGCGTTGGTGAACGACACGATCGCCTCGCGCCCCTTCACCTTCCGGGCCAGCTTCAGCGCCGACTCCACGGCGTTGGTGCCGGTCGGGCCCGGGAACATGACCTTGTACGGCAGATCGCGCGGGCGCAGCACCAGGTCCTGGAAGGTCTGCAGGAAGGACCGCTTGGCCGTGGTCGACATGTCCAGGCCGTGGGTGACCCCGTCCCGCGACAGATAGTCGATCAACGCCCGTTTGAGCACCGGGTTGTTGTGGCCGTAGTTGAGTGAGCCGGCACCGGCGAAGAAGTCGAGGTAGGCATGACCGTCCTCGTCGAACATCCGGCTGCCCTGCGCGCGGTCGAAGACCGTGGGCCAGCCGCGGCAGTAGCTGCGCACCTCGGACTCGAGTGTCTCGAAGACGCTGAGGTCGGGCTGGGTGATGGTCACGGTGAATCGCTCCTCAGTGGGCGGTCGTGTCGGTCAACGGGCCGATGCGGTAGAGGACTTCGGGGTCGTGCGGGCCGTCCGGGAACAGCTCGGCGGGGAACAGCACCGCACGCTCCAGGGACGCCCCGTGCCGGGCGGCGAACGAGGTGAACAGCCGCTCGGAGGCGGTGTTGCCGGGAGTGATGGTGGTCTCCACGTCGGTGATGCCGCGCTCGGCGGTGAGCCGTGCGATCAGCCCGTCCAGCAGCGCGGCGGCGACACCGAGACCGCGGTGGGCGGAGTCGACGGCCACCTGCCAGACGAGCAGCGTGCGGGGGCGCTCCGGCCGCACATAGCCGGTGACGAAACCGACCGGCTCCCCGTCCGCACCACGCGCCACCGCCGAGGTGCCGGCGAAGTCCCGGCACCACAGCAGATAGCTGTACGAGGAGTTCAGGTCGAGGGTTTTCGAGTCCTTGGCGAGACGCCAGAGCGCGGCTCCGTCGGTCACCGCCGGCTGATCGATGAGCAGGTCTGCGGGTGCGGCAGTCATGCGGCACGAATTTAGCGAGGTGAATTAGGAAATGCACGGCCACTCTCACTGCGCCGCACAGAGGGTCTGTTGAAATGCCCGGATTGACCTGCGTTAAATCGGGACAAAGTTACCGCATTGTGGAGTGCGTCACATGCTTGAAACCGTCAAAAAACCGCCAGGAAACTTCCCCGTTTAGCCCTGGAAAAAGCGGGCAGAAGAGGATGGGAAGCTGCCACCCGGAAAAATGGCGGAAATTGTGAAGCTAAATTGAATTCATGTTCCGGTGACCCCGTCGATTCGTTCACGCAGAATGTCGGCATGTCCGTTGTGCCGGGCGTACTCCTCGATGAGGTGGATCAGCACCCAGCGCACACTGACCTCGACACCGGCCATCGGCTCGTCGACGATCCGCCCGGTACCGTCCAGAGGCAGCCCGGCGAGAAGCTCCCGGCCGCACGCGATCTCCCGCCGCCACACGGCCAGCGCCTCTTCGAGCCCCCGCTCCGGATCGAGGGCGTACCCCGTCTCCTCCTCGAACACCGGCGGCACCTCCCGACCGGCCAGCACCCGCTGGAACCAGTTCCGCTCGACCTCGGCGAGGTGCTGCACGAGCCCGAGCAGCGTCAGCTCCGAGGGCTCGGCCGGGGCCTGCCGCACCTGCGCGTCGTCCAGCCCCCGGCACTTCAGCTCCAGCGTGGCCCGGTGAAAGTCCAGCCAGCCCTCCAGCAGGGCGTGCTCGGACCCGGTCATCGGGGGGATGGGCCGGCCGTCGGGGAGGGCGTGCGGGGCCTGGGATGTCCGTGGTGTGGTCATGCGGGGAGGATGGCACGGGCCACTGACATCCACCCGGCACGAACGGGGGTCCGGGGGCCGGGCCCCCAGGACCCGGCGTCAGACGCCGAGCGCCGCCCCGAGCGCCGCCAGACACCTCTGCACGGTCTCCGGCGAAGCGTCCGCCCCGTAATGGTTCACCCGGATCATCTCCCTGGCCAGCGCCCCGCCACCGGCGGCGATCGGCAGCGTCGGGTCGTCGGCCAGGGCGCGCGCCACCAGCTCCGAGGCGACCACGCCCGCCGGCACCCGGAGCGTCGTGGCCACCGGGGCCGCGTCCTTCTCCTCGTACACATACGGCTCCAGGCCACCGCCCAGGGCCACCGCACCGGCCCGCGTGGCCAGCGCGGCGTCGCGGTGCCGGGCCATCACCGCATCCAGCCCCACCGACTCGATCCGCTCCAGGCACGCCTGAAGCGCCAGCATCTCCAACTGCGCCGGCGCGTGCGGCAGCACCGCGCGGCCGGTGTCGATCCAGCGCTCCTTCCAGTCCAGCAGGGACAGATAGGAGCGGCGCGGCGCGTTCGGGTTCGCCGCCATCCGGGCCCAGGCCCGCTCGCTCACCGAGATCGCCGACACACCCGCCGGGCCGCCCATCGCCTTCTGCGCGCCGATCACGCACAGGTCCACGCCCCACGCGTCCGGCAGTACCGGCTCCGCGCCCACGGATGCGACCGCGTCCAGGTAGAACAGCGCGCCCTGCTCCCGTACCGCCTCGCCGATCTGCGCGACCGGGTTGGTGTTGCCGGTCGCCGCCTCCGCGTGCACCAGCGACACGAAGTCGATCTCCGGGTGCCGGGCGAACGCCTCCCTGATCCGGTCCGCGGTCACGGCCGTGTGGAAGGGCACGGAGAGGTCGTACACCGTGGCACCCGCGTCCCTGAGCCAGTTGCCGAAGGTCTGCCCGTAGGGGCCCGTGATCACGTTCAGGGCCACCGTGCCCGGACCGGCCGCCGCGCGGATCGCGCCCTCCAGCGGCAGCAGCGCCTCACCCTGCGTGATCAGCACGTCCTGCCGGGTGTCCAGCAGCCGGGCGACCCCGTCCTCGATGGCGGCGAAGCGCTCGGCGCTCAGCGGGGGCAGGTCGAGGAAGGGGTGGGTCACGGTGGTGCTCTCTTCGTTCTCGGCGTCAACGCGGGGGGCAACTCCACCGATCTTAGGTCCAACGGCTCCGTAACCATCGGTTTGATTTGAGAGACTCAAATGCTTCCTTATAATCGGAACCCACAGTTCCCCCACAGAGAAGATCCCCCCATGAAAACCCTCCTCGGACGCCGGACCCGCCTCCTGGCTGCCACCACCGCGACCGCCGGGCTCGTCCTCGTCGTGGCCGGCTGCTCCTCGAACGGCGACGGGGGGAGCGGCGGTGCCACCGTCAAGGGGGTCCACCTCGTCAAGGCCGGACAGCTGACCACCTGCACCCACCTGCCCTACCCGCCGTTCCAGTCGGAGATCAACGGCAAGGTGCAGGGCTTCGACGTCTCCCTCATCGACCTCGTCGCCAAGAACCTCGGCGTCAAGCAGCAGATCGTCGACACGCCGTTCGAGAACTTCAAGACCGGCGCCTTCCTGAACTCCGGCCAGTGCGACCTGGCCGCCGCCGGCATGACGATCACGCCCGAGCGCAAGAAGAACGTCGACTTCTCCGACCCGTACTTCGAGGCCACCCAGGCCGTCCTCGCCGCCAAGAACAGCGGCGTCGACTCGCTCGCCGACGTCAAGGCCAAGGGCAAGAAGCTCGGCGCCCAGGCGCAGACCACCGGCGAGGACTACGTCAAGGGCAAGGGCTACGACCCGATCTCCTTCGAGTCCTCCGACGCGGTCCTCAACGGCCTGCGCACCGGCCAGGTCCAGGCCGTCGTCATCGACTACCCGGTCGTCCAGGGCTGGCTGAAGGACAAGGCCAACGCGGACAAGTTCAAGGTCGTCGACAACCTCAAGACCGGCGAGCAGTACGGCTTCACGGTCAAGAAGGGCAACACGGCGCTGCGCGAGGCGATCGACAAGGCCCTGAAGGACGCCAAGGCCGACGGCACCTACAAGAAGATCTACGAGCAGTGGATCGGCCCGTACAACCCCTCCGTGGCCTCTCCCGCCGCCTCATGACCGACACGGACGTACGACTCCAGCCGAAGAAGCAGGGGCTGACACGACGCCAGAAGCGCCGGCTGTCGCGCGGCATCCAGTACGCCGTCTTCGTCGCCGCCGTGATCGCCATCGCGGTCACGGCGGACTGGGGCCGGCTGCAGAACCAGTTCGCGCAGGGCGGCATCGCGAAGCAGATGTGGCCGGACGTCATCACGCTGGCGCTGAAGAACACCGTCCTGTACACGGTGTCCGGCTTCGTCCTCGGACTGGTGCTCGGCCTGGTCATCGCGCTGATGCGGCTGTCCTCCGTGGGGCCGTACCGCTGGGTGGCCGGCATCTACATCGAGATCTTCCGCGGCCTGCCCGCCCTGCTGATCTTCGTCTTCATCGCGGTGGCCGTCCCGCTGGCCTTCCCGGGCACGGAGATCCCCGGCGGCACCTACGGCAAGGGCGCCCTCGGCCTCGGACTCATCGGTGCCGCCTACATGGCGGAGACGTTCCGCGCCGGCATCCAGGCGGTCCCCAAGGGGCAGATGGAGGCGGCGCGTTCGCTGGGCTTCTCGCCCGCCCGCGCGATGATCTCCATCATCATCCCGCAGGCGTTCCGGATCATCCTCCCGCCGCTCACCAACGAGCTGATCATGCTCTTCAAGGACTCCTCCCTGGTGCTGCTGCTGGGCGTGACCCTGGAGGAGCGCGAACTGTCCAAGTTCGGCCGGGACCTGGCGAGCACCACCGCCAACTCCACGCCGATCCTGGTCGCGGGCCTGTGCTATCTGCTGGTCACGATCCCGCTCGGCTTCGTCGCCCGCCGTCTGGAGGCCAAGGCCCAGAAGGAGATCAAGTGACCCGCCCCGAGATCCGCGTCCAGGACCTGCACAAGTCCTTCGGCGACAACCACGTCCTGCGCGGCATCGACCTGGAGATCAATCAGGGCGAGGTCGTCTGCGTCATCGGCCCCTCCGGCTCCGGCAAGTCGACCCTCCTGCGCTGTGTGAACCTGCTGGAGGAGCCCACCAAGGGCCAGGTCTTCGTCGGCGGCACCGAGCTCACCGACCCGGACGTCGACATCGACGCCGTACGCCGCCGGATCGGCATGGTCTTCCAGCAGTTCAACCTCTTCCCGCACCTGAGCGTCACCGAGAACCTCACGCTCCCGCAGCGCAGGGTGCTCGGGCGGGACAAGGCGGCGGCCGCGCGGATCGCCGCCGAGAACCTGGCCCGCGTCGGCCTGGCCGAGAAGGCGGAGGCCTACCCCTCCTCGCTCTCCGGCGGCCAGCAGCAGCGTGTGGCCATCGCCCGGGCGCTGGCGATGGGCCCGGAGGTCATGCTCTTCGACGAGCCGACGTCCGCCCTCGACCCGGAACTGGTCGGCGACGTCCTCGCCGTCATGCGCATGCTCGCCCGCGAGGGCATGACCATGATGGTCGTCACCCACGAGATGACCTTCGCCCGCGAGGTCGCCGACCGGGTCGTCTTCATGGACGGCGGCGTGATCGTCGAGGACGGCAGCCCCGAGCAGGTCATCGGCGCCCCGCAGCACGAGCGCACCCGCCACTTCCTGTCCCGGCTGCTCGACCCGGCGATGGCCGAGGTCGAGGAGGAGACCTCCGACCAGGTGGGGAAGGACCGGCCGTAGGTCGTTAGGGTGCAGGACATGAGCGATGGCGCGGTGCTGCACGTGAAGGGGCGGGTCCTCGTCGGACCCGAGGAGGTCCGCGACGAGCTGTGGGTGGTCGGGGGCCGGGTGTCCTACGACCGCCCCGCCGGGGCCGGGGACGTCCGGACCGTCGAGGGCTGGGCGCTGCCCGGCCTGGTCGACGCGCACTGCCATGTGGGCCTCGGCGCCCACGGCCCGGTCGACGCCGCCACCGCCGAGAAGCAGGCGCTCACCGACCGCGAGGCCGGCACCCTGCTGATCCGGGACGCCGGTTCGCCCTCCGACACCCGCTGGGTCGACGACCGCGAGGACCTGCCGAAGATCATCAGGGCCGGCCGGCACATCGCCCGCACCCGCCGGTATATAAGGAACTTCGCCTGGGAGATCGAGCCGGAGGACCTGGTCGCCTACGTCGCCCAGGAGGCCCGGCGCGGCGACGGCTGGGTCAAGCTGGTCGGCGACTGGATCGACCGCGACCTCGGCGACCTGTCCGCCTGCTGGCCGCGCGAGGCGGTCGAGGCGGCCATCGCCGAGGCCCACCGGCTGGGCGCCCGCGTCACCGCGCACTGCTTCGCCGAGAGCTCCCTGCGCGACCTGGTCGAGGCCGGCATCGACTGCATCGAGCACGCGACCGGCCTGACCGACGACCTGATCCCACTGTTCGCCGAGCGCGGCGTCGCGATCGTCCCCACCCTCGTCAACATCGCCACCTTCCCGCAGCTCGCGGCCGGCGGCGACAGCAAGTTCCCGCGCTGGTCCGCGCACATGCGCCGGCTGCACGAGCGCCGCTACGACACCGTGCGCGGCGCCTACGACGCCGGGATCCCGGTGTTCGTCGGCACGGACGCCGGCGGCTCGCTGGCCCACGGTCTGGTCGCGGACGAGGTGGCGGAGCTGGTCACCGCCGGCATCCCCGCCGTGGACGCCGTGTCGGCGGCCTCCTGGGGCGCCCGCGCCTGGCTCGGCCGACCCGGTCTGGAAGAGGGCGCGCCGGCCGACCTCGTGGTGTACGAGGACGACCCGCGTACGGACGTACGGGTACTGGCGGCACCGCGCCGGGTGGTGCTGAACGGACTCGTGATCGACTAGGTGCGCGCAGGGGGCAGGGGAACGGCTGTGCCTGCCGATTCGAATCGGTGTGCGGCAAATCCACGTTTGAGTGAAGTGACGCAGGATCGCTGACCGTTCACCCACAGTGCGTACAAGGTTGACGGGTCCCAAGCAAGTTTCCACTGGGGGTCCCACCGCCTTGAACAGCAACAACTCCCGCATGCCCGCACGCCGTCTCGCCGCCGCGGCGACGGTCACCGCCCTCGCCGCGGCACCCGCGGTCCTGGGCGCGGGCGCCGCGCACGCGACCGGTGACCACGGTCGCGCCTCCGCCGTCGTCCTGCGCACCGGGCTCGACGTGTCCCTGCTCAACAAGACCGTCGACGTCCCGCTCGCGGTCTCCCTCAACGAGGTCCAGGCACCGCAGAGCGCCGACAGGACCGCGCTGTCCGCCCGGCTCGACGGCGTGGCCGGCGGCAGACCGTTCACGGTCCTCGGCGCGGACGTCGCGTCGGCGAAGGCCACCGTGACCGCCGGGCGCGCCGAGGGCTCGGTCAGGCTCGTCGGCGCCAGGATGCACGTCCCCGGCCTGCCCCTGCTGTCCCTGATCGAGGTGGGCACGGTCACCGCCAAGGCCACCTGCGAGGCCGGCAAGGCACCCGTCGCCGACGCGAACGTCCTCGGCGCCGTCACGGTCCTCGGCAAGCGCGTCACCCTCACCGCCGGCGGCCCGACCGAGGTCAAGGTGCCCGGCGTCGGCGAGGTCCGCCTCGACCTCGCGCAGCGGCGCACCACGACCCGCACGGCCGCCGCCACCGCCCTCGAACTCAAGGTCTCCGTCAACCCCTTGAAGCTCAACGTGGCCGACGTCGAGGGCACGGTCACCCTGGCGAAGGCCACCTGCGAGACCCCGGCGGTCCCGCCCACCCGCCACCCGGTGCCGAGCCACGACCCGGCGGCCGACGTGAAGCCCCAGGGATCCCAGGCCGACCTCGCGGAGACCGGCGGCAGCTCCGCGACCCCGTACATCGCGGGCGGCGCGCTGGCACTGCTGCTGCTCGGCGGGGGAGCGGTGACGGTGGCCCGGCGCCGCAAGGGCTGACACCACCTCCCTGTGCCGCTCCCCGCCCGGCCGTGCGGCGGTGGGCCCGGCTCACGCCGGGTAGGGAGCGGCCTTACGGCCTGACCGGAGCGTGGCCGCCCACCAGGACAACTGGTCCAGCAGGGTCTTGGCGTAGCCCGGGGCCTGCTCGTCCAGCGGGCGGCCGTCCCGCCACGCGGTGAAGTAGTTCGGGAAGGCCAGACCGTCCCGGATGGTCACCGCGTGCAGCTCGGTCAGCACGTTCTCCAGGTGCAGCACGGCGTGCCGGCCACCGGCCGCGCCGCCGTAGCTGACGAAGGCGACCGGCTTGGCCGTCCACTGGGTGAAGTGCCAGTCGATGGCCGCCTTCAGGGAGGCGGGGTAGCTGTGGTTGTACTCCGGGGTGACGACGACGAACGCGTCGGCCTCCTCCAGCGCCGAGGTCAGCCGGGCCATCCCGGCCGGACGTGGGTAGGCGTCCCCGGCGAACTTCGGCGACTCCACCGGCAGCGCCAACGGAATGTCGACGTCGGCCAGATCGACGACGTCGACCTCGAACCCACCGTGCTCGCGGGCCTGTTCGGCCACCCACGAACCCACGACCGGCCCGAACCGGCCTTCCCGGACGCTTCCGACGATGATCAGCAACTTGTGCGTGTTCTCCATGCCCCTCACGATCGGCCGCCGGGCACGAGGTAACCAGGCCGGGCCCAGGCTGGCCCCCGGAGGGCCACCCTGAGCCCTCCACCGACCGTGGGCCGCCGACCTATCCTCGGCCCATGGGTACGCCACTGGGGGACTTCATCCGGGCCAAGCGCGACAGCATCCAGCCGGAGACACTGGGGCTGCCCGAACGCGGCCGGCGCCGCTCCCCGGGCCTGCGCCGGCTGGACCTCGCCGCACGGGCCGGCATCAGCGTCGAGTACCTGACCCGCATCGAACAGGGCCGCGACCGCAAGCCCTCGGTGTCCGTGGTCAACGCCCTCGCCGACGCGCTCAGCCTCGACCCGAACGAGCGCAACCACCTGCGCTACCTCGCGAAGATCACCGGCGGCGTCTGCACCGCCCACCGCCCGCCGGCCCCGCCCGGCCGGGACGTCCGGCCCTCTCTCCGCCAGACCCTCGGCCTGCTGGAACCGGGCATCGCCGTCGTGACCAACCGCCTCGGCGACATCCTGGCCCACACCAGCGGCTATGAGCTGGTGACCGCCGGCACCGGGCTGCTCGACGGCTACGCCCCGAACCTCACCCGGTACGTCTTCACCGACCCCCGCGCACGTGCCTTCTTCGCCGACTGGGACGAGGTCGCCGACGAGCAGGCCTTCGACCTGTGGCTCGGCCCGTCGCTGGAGAGCTCGGAATGGCTCAGCACGGAACTGGCCCCCGTGGCGGGCCCCGAGTTCACCCGCCGCATCAACCGCCACGCGGTGCCGCGCCGCGGGGTGCTCCGCCTGAACCACCCGGCAGGTCCGGAACTCCGCCTCACCCGCGAAACGCTGGACGCCCCGGCGGACGCCCAGCAACTCGTGGTGTTCCTGCCGGCGGACGAGGAGACGAGCGAGGCGCTGGCCGGACTCCGGGCACGCACGCGAGGAAGGCTGAGGGCGATCTCGTAGCGGAACCTCTCAGCCGAGCGCAACGGACAGCGCCGAGAGAAACCCGCTCACCGTCACCCGGTCCCGCACGGCCACCCGCACCCATTCCACGCCGAGCCCCGGGAACGTGTCCCCCCGCCGCACCGCGTAGCCAAGGTCACGCAACCGGTGTCGTACAGCCGCCGCCCCCGGCATGCGGACCAGCACGAACGGCCCCTCCGCAGGCTCCACCACCCGCACTCCCCGCGAAGCGAACTCCGACAGCCCCGCCACCAGGTGGGCCCGGTCCGCCGCGATGCGATGCGCCGCATGCCCCGCCTCCGCCAGCGCGCGAGACGTGACACACGCCTCGGCCGCGGCCAGCGCCGGCGTAGACACCGGCCACAACGGCTGGGCCCGCTCCAGTTCGGCGACGATCTCCGCCGGAGCCAGCACATACCCGATCCGCAGCCCGGCCAGCCCCCACGTCTTGGTCAGACTGCGCAGCACGACCAGCCCCGGCACATCCGTCCTCCCGGCCAGCGCCTCCCGCTCACCCGGCACCGCGTCCATGAACGCCTCGTCGACCACCAGCACCCGCCCCGGCCGGGCGAGCCGGGCGATCGCGCCCGCCGGATGCAGCACGGACGTCGGATTCGTCGGATTCCCGATGACCACCAGGTCCGCCTCCTCCGGCACCGCCGCCGGATCCAGCCGGAACCCGTCCTCCTCCCGCAGCAGCACCCGGTCCACGGTGTGCCCCGCGTCCCTGAGCGCCGCCTCCGGTTCGGTGAACTGCGGGTGCACCACGGCCGGTCGCCGTACCTTCAGCGCGCGGGCGAGCAGCACGAACGCCTCCGCCGCGCCCGCCGTCAGCAGCACCCGCTCCAGGGGCAGCCCGTGCCGCGCCGCCACCGCCGCCCGCGCGGCCCGCCCGTCCGGGTAGGCCGCGAGGGACGACAGCGAGCCGGCGATCTCCTCCCGCAGCCACGAAGGAGGCGTGTCCGCACGGACGTTGACGGCGAGGTCGACCAGCGCGGCCCCGTCGTCCCGCACCTCGGCGTCCCCGTGGTGCCGTAGATCCTGTCCCGTGCCCTCAGTGCGCATGGCTGTGCGAGTGCCCCCCGTGATGGTGCCCGTGACCGTGCCCGGGGCCGTGGTGGCCGTCGTCGTCCGGGTGGAAGTGCGGCTGCTGCGGCAGCCCCACCTTGTCCTCGAAGCCCGGCAGCGCGATCCGGTACACGCACGAGTCGCAGTTCATGCGCAGATCGCCCTTGACAGCCTCCTCGTACCGCTCCAGCACCAGATCCAGCAGCTCCGGCTCGGGCCCGATGACATCAGCCGACCGCACCTCGATCTCCGGGTGCGCGGCCGCCCACCCCTCGGTCTGCTGCCGCACCCGGTCCGGCAGGATCCCGGTGAACAGGAAGTAGGGGAGGACGACGATCCGCCGCGCCCCCAGCGCCGCGCACCGGTCCAGGCCGCTCGGCACGTCCGGCGCCGCCAGCGACACGAACGCCGTCTCCACCCCGGCGTACCCACGGCCCTCCCACAGCAGCCGCGCCGCCTTGAACACCTCGGCGTTGGCGTCGGGGTCGGTCGAACCGCGGCCCACCAGCAGCACCGTCACATCGGCCCGGTCCCCGGGGCTCCGCCCGGAGGAACCCAGCGCGTCGTCCAGCCGCCGCTCCAGCACGCTCAGCAGCGCCGGGTGCGGGCCCAGCGGACGGCCGTAGGCGTACGAGATCCCCGGGTGCCGTTCCTTCTCGCGGGCCAGCGCGGCCGGGATGTCGCCCTTGGCGTGCCCGGCGGACACCAGCATCAGCGGCACGGTGGCGAACCGCCGTACGCCCCGCGCGACCAGTCCGGCGACGGCCTCGCCCAGCGGCGGCGCGGACAGCTCGATGAAGCCGCCCGCGACCGGCATGTCGGAGCGGAGCTGCAACTGCCGCACGAAGTCGCGGAACGCCTCGGCTCCGGCGTCGTCACGGGTGCCGTGGCCGGCGATGAGCAGGGCGGGCGGGGTGGTCACGAGGCCTCCTCAGACGAAACGGGGTAGTACAGCAGGGCGTTGAGCGCGGCGGCGGCGACCGCCGAGCCGCCCTTCTCGGACACGTTGCTCACGGCGGGCAGCCCGCTCGCGCGCAACGCGGCCTTGGACTCGGCGGCGCCGACGAAACCGACGGGCAGGCCGATGACGAGCGCGGGGGAGGCGTCCAGGGCGAGCAGTTCCTCCAGGGCGGTCGGCGCACAGCCGATCACCCACAGGGCGCCGGGTCCGACCTGTTCGTAGGCGAGCCGGACGGCGTGGGCCGAACGGGTCAGTCCCGGACCGGACCTGACGTCCTTCAGCCGGCAGACCGTCTCCCGGCGGGTGATCCCGGCCGCGACCATCTCCACGTCCACGACGACCGGCGCCCCGGCGTGCAGTGCCGCGTGCGCCTTGACCAGGTCGCCTTCGTCCATAACGAGATCGGTCACGTACTCGAGGTCGGCGGCGGAGTGGATGACCCGCTCCACCACCGCCCGGGTCAGCGGCGGCAAGTGCGAGGTGTCCAGACGGGCACGCAGCCGCCGGAAGGACTCCTGCTCGATCGGATGGACCACACGGGCCACAGGGTTCACTGGGCGCCCTCCTGGGTGCGTTCCTGGGCGCTCTCCTGCCAGCGGTAGCCGCGCGGGGTCACCATGCGGCCCGCGACGATCCGGGTGGCCGTATTGCCCACGGTGACGACGGTCATCATGTCGACCGTCGCCGGATCCAGTTCGGCGAGGGTCGTGACCCGGCTGGACTCGTCCGGCCGGGACGCATTGCGCACGACACCCACCGGCGTCGTCGGCTCCCGGTGCCCGGCGAGGATCGCGAGCGCCTTCGGCAGCTGCCAGTCGCGGCCCCGGGAACGCGGGTTGTAGAAGGTGACGACGATGTCCGCCTCGGCCGCCGCCCGCACCCGCCGCTCGATGACCTCCCACGGCGTGTGCAGGTCGGACAGGCTGATGGACACGTGGTCGTGGCCCAGTGGCGCGCCCAGGACCGCCCCGGCGGCCAGCGCGGCCGTCACCCCGGGCACCCCGACCACGTCGATGTCGTCCGAGGCCTCGGCGAGCGCCGGCGAGGCCATGGCGTACACGCCCGCGTCCCCGCTGCCGATCAGCGCCACCGCATGCCCCTCGCGGGCCTGGGCGACCGCCGTGCGCGCCCGCTCCTCCTCGGCGCCGAGCCCCGACTCCAGCACCCGGGTGCCGGGCCGCAGCAGGTCGCGGATCTGGTCCACGTACTGGTCGAGCCCGACCAGCACCGAGGCCCGGCGCAGCTCGGCCGCCGCGCGCGGGGTCAGCAGGTCCCGGGCGCCCGGTCCGAGCCCGACCACCGCGAGCCGCCCGCGCCCCGGACGCCGTACGACGGCACAGGTCGCCATGGCAGGCCGGCCCTGCGACTTCGCCTTGGGCACGAGGAGTTCACCTCCGCGCACCAGCGCCGCCGCCTCCGCCACCGACGGCGTGCCGACGGCCGCCAGCGGCGCCTCGGAGGGGTTCGGCACCTCGACCGCCGCCAGTTCCCCGGCGGAGTACGTCACCAGCGGCACCCCCAGCCGCCCGGCGGCGGCCACGAGGCCCGGCTCCTTCGCCTTGGCGTCCACGGTGGCGAGTTCGGCCACGGACTTCGGCGAGAGCCCCGCCTCCCGCAGCGCCCCCTCGATGAGCCCGAGGACCTCTTCCACGGGCGCACCCTTGGACGCGCCGACCCCGACCACCAGCGACGGCGGCCTGAGCAGCACCTCGCGTTCGCCGGGCACGACGTCCCGGTCGGTGAGCCGGATGGTGCAGGCGCCCCACGGCGAGACCGGCAGCGGCGGCAGCGGCCACGCCAACTCGGCCTCCAGCGCGACCGGTTCACCGTCCAGCAGGGCCCGGGACACGGTCGCGACCGAGCCCTCGTACGGCAGCCCCAGCGTGTCCAGGCCCGCGAGCCCCACCGCGTCCGTCGCGGTCGTCACCACCGGCTCGGCCCCCAGCAAGTCGCCCACCGAACGGGCGAGTTCGTTGGCGCCGCCGCCGTGCCCGCCGACCAGCGACACCGCGAACCGGCCGCCCTCGTCCACGCACACCACACCGGGGTCGGCCGCCTTGTCGCCGAGCAGCGGTGCGAGCAGCCGTACCACCGCGCCCGTCGCCAGGAAGCACACCAGCTGCTCGCACTCGGCGAACGCGGACCGCACCGCCTCCCCGACGGGCCCCTCGTACACCCGCGTCCGGCCCGGCCAGGCCGCGGCCAGCCGGTCCCGTGCGACGGTTCCGGCGGCGGTGGTGGAAATGAGTCCAATCACCGGGTGCCTCCGGATGGTGACTGGTAGGGTCGCGAATCGCTGAGCGAGAACCAAGCCAGCACAGCAGTAACCTCCAACAACTTCATAAACCGGGCTGGTTTCAACCCGGCTGGTGTCGATCGCGTCAGACTCGGCGGTTCATCGAACCGACGAGCAGCGTGAGCCGGGAATCTCCCCCGCCGACGGGGGAGAGGATTCAATCGGTAACTCCTTCGCTTACCGCTGGGCGCCTGACGCCCCACAGCAGAAACACGGGATTGGTCGCCGCGAGCCGGGTCACATCTCCCGGCAGCGGTGTCAGTCGCGACGACTGCAGCAGCACCCCGTCGCAGGTGAACCCGGCGGCCGTGAGCGCCTCGCGTGCGGCCGGTACGCGGTCCAGCGCGGCCATGGCGACCACGACCGTCCGCCGGGCGCGGCGCGCGCACGCCCCGACGATGTCCGGGAGTTCGCGCCCACCGCCACCGACGAACACCGCGTCGGGATCGTCGAGCGCGTCCAGGGCCTCGGGCGCCGAGCCGTGCACCACGTCCACGTCCACGCCGTGGGCGCGGGCGTTGGCGCGGATCCGCTCCACCCCGTCCGCCGCCTTCTCCACGGCGACGACGGCGGCGCCGAGCCGGGCGCACTCCACCGCCACCGAGCCCGAGCCGGCGCCCACGTCCCACACCAGGTCGCCCAGGCCCGGCCCCAGGCGGGCCAGCGCCAGCGCCCGTACCTCGAACTTGGTGATCATCGAGTCGCGGTGGGCGAACTCGCCCTCGTCCAGGGCCCACCGGGAAGGCCGCGCGGGAACCCCGGCGACCGTACGCACCGGCCCGAGCGCCCGCGCCTGGTCCAGGCACAGCACCACGCTCACCGCCGCACCCCAGTCCCGGGCGGCGGCCTCGGCGGGCGTGACCCGTTCGACGCGCTCGTCTGCGGAGCCGAGGGCGGAGACGACGACGAGGACACGGCCCGGTTCGCGCGCGTCGCGCAGCAGCGCCGCCCCCAGTTCCGCCGGCCCCGCGCCCGGCCCCGTCAGCACCGCCACCTTCGGCCGCGCCCGGCACACGTTGACCGCCGTACGCAGCTCCCGGCCGTGCGCGCTGACGACCACGGCGTCGTCCCACGGCAGCCCCACCCGCGCGAACGCGGCGGCGACGGACGAGACCCCGGGCCGCACCTTGAGCAGCCGCGACCCGAACCGCTCGGCCAGCATCCGCACGATCCCGAAGAACCCCGGGTCGCCGGAGGCCAGCACCACCACCGGAAGCTCTTTGTCGACATACTCGGCGATCGTGTCCAGGGCGGGCGCCGGCGGCCCGAGCACGACCCGCTCGGCGCCCTCCGGCAGCCGTACCGCGTCCAGGTGCCGGCGCCCGCCGACGACGAGGGCGGCCCCGGCGAGGAGGTCCTCCGCAACCGGTGCCCCCGTCCCCGCACCGACGACCGTGATCAACTGCTCGCCCCCCGCTCGCGCAGGGCCCGCCGGGCCTCCGGGTCGGCCTTGCGGTACCCGTGGAAGTGCCCCGGGTGGTACAGGTGCGAGCGGGTGCCGTGCGCGTCCAGCGCCGGGCCGACCAGGAACAGCGTGTGCTTCCAGAGCTTGTGCTCCTTGACCGTCTCCTCCAGCGTGCCGATCGTGCACTTCACGACCAGCTCCTCCGGCCAGGTCGCCTGGTACGCGACGACCACCGGGGTGTCCGTCGGGTAGCCGCCCTCCAGCAGCTCGCGCACCAGCTGCCCGCTGCGCGCGGCGGAGAGGAAGACCGCCATCGTCGTACCGTGCCGGGCGAACTCGCGCACCTCCTCGCCGGGCGGCATCGGCGTCTTGCCGCCGCCCAGCCGGGTGAGGACGACGGACTGCGCCACCTCGGGAATGGTCAGCTCGCGCCGCGCGAGAGCGGCGACGGCGGAGAAGGCCGAGACCCCGGGTACGACCTCGGTCTCGATCCCGATCTCCGCGCACCGGTCCAGCTGCTCCTGCGTGCCGCCCCACAGCGCCGGGTCGCCGGAGTGGATCCGCGCCACCTTCAGACCCCCGGCGTAGGCGCGCCGGTAGACCGCGACGACGTCCTCCAGGGCCATGGTCGCCGAGTCCAGGATCTCGGCGTCCGCACGCGCGTGTTCGAGGACCTCCGCCTGGACCAGGCTCGCCGCCCAGATCACCACGTCCGCCTCCGCGATGGCGCGCGCGGCGCGGAACGTCAGCAGATCGGCGGCGCCGGGGCCGGCACCGACGAACGTCACCTTGCCGGTGGGGGCATCGGCCATGGGAAGGGTCCTCTCGTACGGAAGCTCTGGAAACTGCGGAAACGCAAGTCGGAATCGGTGAAATGTCAGGGTCTGGTGGGGTGTGTGCGGCGCCGGATGTGCGCGAAGGTGCCTCCATCGGATAGCAAGGGCCTATGGCGGTCTTCGTCGCGCTCGGCGCGTTCCTGATGACGCTGGCCGGCGGCTGGACGGCACAGCGCGTGACCGACCGTCGCCATCTCGTCCTGGGACTGGCCGGCGGCCTGATGCTGGGCGTGGTCGGCCTGGACCTGCTGCCGGAGGCGCTGCGCGCGGCCGGCCGCGAGATCTTCGGCGTCCCCGCCGCCCTGCTGCTGTTCGTGGCCGGCTTCCTCCTGGCCCACCTGGTGGAACGGACCCTGGCCGCCCGCCAGGCCGCGCACGGCGGCGCCGAGGGGCACAACCACCGGGCGCCCGAGGTGGGGCTGACGGCGGCCGGCGCGATGGTCGGCCACAGCGCGATGGACGGCGTGGCGATCGGCGCGGCCTTCCAGGTGGGCGGCGGCATGGGCGCCGCCGTGGCGCTCGCCGTGATCGCGCACGACTTCGCCGACGGCTTCAACACCTTCACCATCACGAGCCTGTACGGCAACGCCCGCCGCCGGGCGATCGCGATGCTGGTGGCCGACGCCTGCGCACCCGTGGTGGGGGCGCTGTCGACCGCCTTCTTCCACATCCCCGAAGCGCTCCTCGGCGGCTACCTGGGCCTCTTCGGGGGCGTCCTGCTCTATCTCGCCGCCGCCGAGATCCTGCCCGAGGCCCACCACGAGCACCCCGCGCGCTCCACCCTGCTGTGCACGGTGGCGGGCGCGGCGTTCATCTGGCTGGTGGTGGGTCTGTCCGGCGGCTGAACGGACCGGTGCCCGGCGGCCGCCGTCCCCGGTGGCCGCCCCGGCCGGCCGCCCCGGCCGCCTCACAGCTTCCCGCCCCGTCCGCCGTCCCGCCGCGGCGGCGCGATCAGCGTCGACAGATACGGCAGCGGCGCCCCGTCCAGCTCGGCGGCCTGCCGCACCGACTCCTCCGGCAGCCCCAGCGCCGAGCCCCACACGGCATCGGCCAGCCGCCCGGTCTCCGCAAGCGCCTCGGCGACCTCGGCGGCCTGCCGCCCGAACTTGTACGCGACGACGGTCCCCGGCCCGGCCAGCGCCTCCTTGAGCACGGCGGACCCGGCGGTCACCGGCACCAGCGTCAGCGGCTCGGTGCCCTCGGTCAGCACGGCACCGGAGCGGGCCGCCAGATCCTGCATGGCGGTGATCCCGGGCACGGTCTCCACGACGACACCCGGCACCAGGGCGGCGACGGTCTGCGCGAGATAGGTGAACGTCGAGTACACATTGGGATCGCCGATGGTGGCGAAGGCGACGGACGCGTGCCGCTTCAGCAGCTCGGCGACCCGCTCGCCCGCCGCGTCCCAGGCGGCCTCCCGGCGCGCCCGGTCGGTCCGCTCGTTCAGCGCGAACACCACCCGGACCACCTTGTCCCCGGGCACGTAGTGCAGCACGGTCGCCTCGGCCCGCCCCTGCTCCCCGGTGTCCATCACGGGTACGACGACGACATCGGCGGCCCGCAGCGCGTTGACCCCCTTGACGGTCACCAGCTCCGGGTCACCGGGACCGACCCCGACTCCGACCAGCCTGCTGCTCATGACGTCCGGCACCTCTCCACGAACCGACGGGCGACACCGGGCCGGGACGCCCAGTGCGTGTGCAGATAACTCGCGTGCACGCCCTGCTGTACGAAACCTTCGACCCGTCGGACGGGCGCCCGCACACCCCACGCCGGAGCGGCCCCGGCCCCGGGCTCGACGACGGTCCGGTGGAACTCGTGCCCCCGCATCCGCGTCCCCGCGACGGCCAGCACGCTGTCCCCGACGGCCACGGCGTCCCGGTAGCCCAGGGTGAGCCGCTGCGTCATCCGCGCGGCGGCGTCCAGCACCCCGCACATCGGCTGCCCGTCCAGCTCCCGGGACAGGTACAGCAGCCCGGCGCATTCGGCGGCCACGGGCGCACCGCTCAGCGCGAGCTCGGCGACGGCCTTGCGCAGCGGCTCGTTGGCGGACAGCTCGGCCGCGTACACCTCGGGGAAGCCACCGCCGATCACCAGTCCGGCGACGCCTTCGGGCAGTTGCTCGTCCCTCAGCGGATCGAAGGTGACGACCTCGGCACCGGCGGCGGTGAGCAGCTCGGTGTGCTCGGCATAGGAGAAGGTGAACGCGGGCCCGCCGGCGACGGCGACCACCGCACGCTTCTGCGTCGGGCCGACGGGCGCCTCCCAGGGGGCATGGGACAACGCTCCCGCACTCCGGGCCAGTGCCAGCAGAGCCTCGAGATCACACCCTCGCTCGACCTGTGCGGCCATGGCCGTCACCGCGTTCACGGCGTCGGAGCGACGTTCGGCGACCGGTACGAGCCCAAGATGCCGCGACGGCGTGTCCACCTGAGGAACCCGCCGCAGCACCCCCAGCACGGGCACCCCTGCCTGGTCCAGCGCCTCCCGCAGCAGTTCCTCGTGCCGGTCGGACGCGACCTTGTTCAGGATCACGCCCCCGAGCCGCACCTCCGGATCCCAGGAAGCGAACCCGTGCACCAGCGCCGCCACCGACCGCGACTGCGACGACGCGTCGACGACCAGCACCACCGGTGCCCGCAGCAGCTTGGCGACGTGCGCGGTGGACGCGAGCTCACCCTCGCCCGCCGCCCCGTCGTACAGCCCCATCACGCCCTCGACCACGGCGATGTCACACCCCCGCGCCCCGTGCAGGAACAGCGGAGCGACCAGCTCCGGCCCGCACAGGTACGCGTCCAGGTTGCGCCCCGCCCGCCCGGTGGCGAGCGCGTGGTACCCGGGGTCGATGTAGTCCGGCCCGACCTTGTGCGGGGACACGGCGAGCTCCCGCGCGGCGAACGCGGCCATCAGCCCCGTGGCGACGGTGGTCTTGCCGCTGCCCGAGGAGGGCGCGGCGATGACCAGCCGAGGCACCGACGACGTCACCACTCGATGCCCTTCTGGCCCTTCTGGCCCACGTCCATGGGGTGCTTGACCTTGGACATGTCGGTGACGAGGTCGGCGAAGTCCACCAGCTTCTCCGGCGCGTTGCGCCCGGTGATCACCACGTGCTGCGTGCCGGGCCGGTTCCGCAGCACGTCCACGACCTCGTCGGTGTCCACCCACCCCCAGTGCAGGGGATAGGCGAACTCGTCCAGCACGTACAGCCGGTACGTCTCGGCGGCAAGGTCCCGCTTGACCTGCTCCCAGCCCTCGCGGGCCTTCTCCTCGTTGTCCATCTGGGCGTCCCGCTGCACCCAGGACCAGCCCTCGCCCATCTTGTGCCAGGCGACCGAGCCGCCCTCACCGCTGTCGCCCAGCACCCGCAGCGCGCGTTCCTCGCCGACCTTCCACTTCGCCGACTTGACGAACTGGAACACCCCGATCGGCCACCCCTGGTTCCAGGCGCGCAGCGCGAGCCCGAACGCGGCGGTGGACTTCCCCTTGCCGACACCGGTGTGCATGACGACCAGCGGACGGTTACGGCGCTGACGGGTCGTCAAACCGTCGTCGGGTACGACACTCGGCTGCCCCTGCGGCATTACGCGGCCCTCCTCGAAGTCCCCTGCACATCCCTGACCAGCCCGGCGATGGAGTCGGCCCGCAACTCGTCGAGCGTGACGGCCGTACCGCCCAGCTCACCGGCGAGCTGCCCGGCGAGGCCGAGTCGCACCGGCCCCGACTCGCAGTCCACGACGACGGAGGCGACCTGTTCGGCGGCGAACAGCCGTGCCGCACGCCCCGCCAGCGCGACCGGCTCCGGTCCGCCCGTGGCCCGTCCATCCGTCACGACCACGACCAGCGCCCGCCGCGCCGGATCCCGCAGCCGTTCCACGCGCAGCACCTCGTGCGCCTTGAGCAGCCCGGCCGCGAGCGGCGTACGGCCACCGGTCGGCAGCGACTGAAGCCGGGCCGCCGCCGCGTCCACGGACGACGTGGGCGGCAGCGCGACCTCCGCGGCCGACCCCCGGAAGGTCACCAGCCCCACCTTGTCCCGCCGCTGATAGGCGTCCAGCAGCAGCGACAGCACGGCTCCCTTCACCGCGCCCATCCGCTGCCGCGCCGCCATCGACCCCGAGGCGTCCACGACGAACAGCACGAGGTTGCCCTCGCGTCCCTCCCGGGTCGCCTGCCGCAGATCGTCGCGGCGGATCACCAGCCCCGGCCCCGACCGGCCGCGCGCCCGCTGGTGCGGGGCCGCGGCCCGCACGGTGGCGGCCAGGTGCAGCTTGGTCAGCGCGCCCCGAGGCTGCCGGGCGCCGGTGGTCCGCCCGTGCTCGGTACGCGCCCGTGACCGGCGGCCCGCGGCACCCTCGCCGATCCCGGGCACGCTCAGCACCTTGGCCCGGAACGGCTCGGCGGCCCGTACGGCCGACTGCTCCGTCGAGCCGGGCGCCTGTGGTTCCCCGCCCTCCCCGGCCTCGGGCCGCGCGGCGGTGTCCCCGCCGCCCTGGGGGCCGCCGCCGGGCGCCGGCTGCCCACCGCCGCCACCGGGACCGTCGGGGTCGGGATCGTCGTCGCTCTCGGTCTCGTCCTCGCCGGAGAACTGCTCCAGCGTCTCGTCCAGCTTGTCCTCGTCCAGGCCCGGCGCGTCGAACGGGTTGCGACGGCGCCGGTGCGGCAGCGCCAGCAGCGCCGCCTGCCGCACGTCCTTGGCGAGCACGTCCGTCCGCCCGGCCCACGCGGCCAGCGCAGCCGCCGTACGCGCCATCACGATGTCGGCGCGCATGCCGTCCACCTCGAAGGCCGCGCAGGTCGCCGCGATCTGCCGCAGCGCGCCGTCGCCCAGCCGCACCTGCGGCAGCAGCTCCCGCGCCGCGACGATCCGCTGCCGTACGGCGGACTCCTCCGCGGCCCACCGCGCGGCGAAGCCGGCCGGATCGTCGTCGTAGGCCAGGCGGCGCCGCACCACCTCGACGCGCTGCTCGGGCTCGCGCGAGGCCGCGACCTCCACGGTCAGCCCGAACCGGTCCAGCAACTGCGGGCGCAGCTCGCCCTCTTCGGGGTTCATCGTGCCGACGAGCAGGAAGCGGGCCGCGTGCCGCACGGAGACGCCCTCGCGCTCCACGTACGAGGCGCCCATCGCCGCCGCGTCCAGCAGCAGGTCGACCAGGTGGTCGTGAAGCAGGTTGACCTCGTCGACGTACAGGATCCCGCGGTGCGCGTCGGCCAGCAGACCCGGCTCGAACGCCTTCACGCCCTCCGCGAGCGCCCGCTCGATGTCCAGGGCACCGACCAGCCGGTCCTCGGAGGCGCCGACGGGCAGCTCGACCATCCGCGCGGGCCGCCGCGCACCCGGCCCCGGCTCGTGCGGACCGTCGGGGCACCCGGAATCCGGTGCCCCCGGGTCGCACGAGAAGCGGCAGCCGGGCACGACGGCGACCTCCGGCAGCAGCGCCGAAAGAGCGCGCACAGCCGTCGACTTGGCGGTGCCCTTCTCGCCGCGCACCAGCACCCCGCCGACCGCCGGGGAGACGGCGTTCAGCAGCAGTGCGAGCCGCAGGTCGTCCTGACCGACAACGGCCGTAAAAGGGAAGGGGGTTGTCACTGGTCGCCCTCCAAGTCGCCTTCCAGCTCCAGGTAGGTGGCGCGCAGCCGCTCCAGGGTCTGCGCGTCCGGCTCGGCCCACAGGCCCCGGTCCGCCGCCTCCAGCAGCCGCTCGGTGATGCCGCGCAGCGCCCACGGGTTGGACTTCTTCATGAAGTCCCGGTTCTCCGGGTCGAAGACGTACTCCGCGCTGAGCTTCTCGTACATCCAGTCGTCGACCACGCCCGCCGTGGCGTCGTAGCCGAACAGGTAGTCCACGGTCGCCGCCATCTCGAAGGCGCCCTTGTAGCCGTGCCGGCGCATGGCCGCCATCCAGCGCGGGTTGACCACGCGGGCCCGGAAGACACGGTGGGTCTCCTCGCCCAGGGTGCGGGTCCTCACCTGGTCCGGCACGGCCGAATCGCCCACGTATGCCTCGGGGTTGGCGCCGGTCAGATGCCGGACCATGGCGACCATGCCGCCGTGGTACTGGAAGTAGTCGTCGGCGTCGACCAGGTCGTGCTCGCGGGTGTCGACGTTCTTCGCGGCGACCGCGATCCGCTTGAACGCGGTCTCCATGTCGCCGCGCGCCGCCCGCCCGTCGAGCCCGCGGCCGTAGGCGTAACCGCCCCACACCGCGTAGACCTCGGCGAGGTCGGCGTCGGAGCGCCAGTTGCGGGCGTCGATCAGCGGCAGCAGGCCGGCGCCGTACGCGCCCGGCTTGGAGCCGAAGATCCGGGCCGTCGCCCGCCGCCGGTCACCGTGTTCGGCGGTGTCCTCGTCGGCGTGCGCCTTCACGAAGTTGCTCTCGGCGGGCTCGTCCAGCTCGGACACCGCCCGCACGGCGTCGTCGATCAGGCCGACGACGTGCGGGAACGCGTCCCGGAAGAACCCGGAGATCCGGACCGTGACGTCGACGCGCGGCCGGCCCAGCTCGGCGAGCGGGACCACCTCGAAGCCCGTGACCCGGCGCGAGGCGTCGTCCCACACCGGACGGCAGCCCAGCAGCGCCAGGATCTCGGCGATGTCGTCGCCCTGGGTGCGCATCGCCGACGTGCCCCACACCGTGAGGCCGACGGACCTCGGGTACGCGCCCGTGTCCTGCAGGTACCGCTGCACCAGGGAGTCGGCGAGCGACTGGCCGACCTCCCAGCTCAGCCGGGAGGGGATGGCCTTGGGGTCCACCGAGTAGAAGTTCCGGCCGGTCGGCAGCACGTTGACCAGACCGCGGGTCGGGGAGCCGGAGGGCCCGGCCGGGACATAGCCGCCGTCAAGGGCCCGCAGGATGTTCCCGATCTCGTCGGTGGTGCGGGCGAGGCGCGGTACGACCTCGTCGCAGGCGAACTCCAGCACCGCGACGGCGGCGGGGAGTTCGGTGCCGAGCGCGTCACTCAGGACGGCGGGTACGGCCGTGCGGTCCCAGGCCCGCTCCTCCATGCCCTCCGCGATCCGCCGGCACAGCTGCTCCAGCAGGTCGACCGCGTCGGAGGCGGTACGGGCCGGCCCCTCCACCAGGTCCGTCAGCTCCACCGGCACCTTCACCGGGGCGCCGGGCTCGGCCAGCAACTCCTTCTCGTCCAGCCCGAAGTGGGCGGCGAGGCAGGACCGCAGCCCGGGCAGGGCGTTCGCCCGGCCGCCCCACACCTGGGATGCCCGCAGCACCGCCAGCACCAGGTTCACGCGGGGCTCGCCGACCGGGCCGCCGCCCAGGATGTGCAGGCCGTCGCGGATCTGCACGTCCTTGATCTCGCACAGATAGCCGTCGATGTGCATGACGAACTCGTCGAACGCGTCGTCGTCCGGCTGCTCGTCCACATGCAGGTCGTGGTGCAGCTCGGCCGCCTTGACCAGCGTCCAGATCTGGGCGCGGACGGCCGGTGCCTTCGTCGGGTCCAGGTCGGAGACGAGCGCGTACTCGTCCAGCAGCTGCTCCAGCTTGGCCAGGTCGCCGTAGGTGTCGGCACGCGCCATGGGCGGTACGAGGTGGTCGACCACGGTGGCGTGCCCGCGCCGCTTGGCCTGGGTGCCCTCGCCGGGGTCGTTGACGATGAACGGGTAGACGAGGGGGAGGTCGCCGAGGACGGCGTCCGGAGCGCAACCCGCGCTCAGGCCGAGCCCCTTGCCCGGCAGCCACTCCATCGTGCCGTGCTTGCCCATGTGCACGAGCGCGTCGGCGCCGAAGCTGTTCTCCAGCCAGCGGTAGGCCGCCATGTAGTGGTGCGAGGGCGGCATGTCGGGGTCGTGGTAGATCGCGATCGGGTTCTCGCCGAAGCCGCGCGGCGGCTGGATCATCACCACGACGTTCCCGAACCGCAGGGACGCCAGCACGATGTCCTGGCCGTCGACGTACAGGCCGCCCGGCGGCTCGCCCCACGCCTCCACCATGGCGTCCCTGAGGTCCGGCTCCAGCTTCTCGAACCACGCCCGGTAGTCGGCCAGCGGGACGCGCGCGGGCGCCGCCGCCAGCTGCTCCTCCGTCAGCCACTCCACGTCGTGGCCGCCGGCCTCGATCAGCCGGTGGATCAACTCGTCGCCGCCGGAAGGGTACGCGGTGAGCCCGTACCCGGCGTCCCGGAGCGCGTCGAGCACCCGCACCGCCGACGCGGGCGTGTCCAGACCGACCGCGTTGCCGACCCTTGAGTGCTTGGTCGGGTACGCGGTGAAGACCAGCGCGATCCTCTTCTCCGCGTTGGGCTTGTGCCTCAGCCGCGCGTGCCGCAGGGCGATTCCGGCCACCCGTGCGGCCCGCTCCGGGTCGGCCACGTACACCGGGACCTCGTTTGGACCCTGCTCCTTGAAGGAGAACGGCACGGTGACCAGCCGGCCGTCGAACTCGGGGATCGCGACCTGCATCGCCGCGTCCATGGGGGAGAGGGCGGCGTCCGACCCCTCCCACGCGGCCCGCGAGGAGGTGAGGCAAAGCCCCTGCAGCACAGGGATGTCGAGATCGGCGAGCGCGCCGATGTCCCAGGACTCCTCGTCACCGCCCGCCGACGCCTCGGAGGCGTGCGTGCCGCCGGCCGCGAGCACGGTGGCGACCAGCGCGTCCGCCTGTCCCAGCAGCGCGTACAGCCCGGCGTCCGCCCCCCGCAGCGAACCGCAGTACACCGGAAGGGCGTTGGCGCCCTTCGCCTCGATCGCGTCGCACAGGGTGTCCACGAAGGCGGTGTTGCCGCTGAGCTCGTGCGCCCGGTAGAAGAGCACGCCCACGGTCGGCCAGCCGCCTTGGAGCTCGTGGGAGCCGTGGACGCCGTACTCCGGCATCTTGCGCGGTTCCTCGAAGCCCTCACCCGTCAGCAGCACGGTGTCCGAGAGGAACCGGGACAGCTCCAGCAGGTTCGCGGGACCGCCCTCGACCAGGTACTTCAGCGCCTCCGCCACGACACCGGCCGGCACCGACGACTCGGCCATCAGCTCGGCGTCCGGTACGGCCTCGCCGCCCAGCAGCACGGTCGGCACGCCGGACGCCCTCAGGACGGCCAGCCCCTCCTCCCAGGCGCGCTTGCCGCCCAGCAGCCGTACGACGGCGAGGTCCGCGCCCGCGAGCAGCCCCGGCAGCTCCTGCCCGACGTCCACCCGGGTCGGGTTGCCGATGCGGTAGTCCGCGCCTGAGGCCCGGGCCGCCAGCAGGTCCGTGTCGGCGGTCGACAACAACAACACTGTGCTCATGCAGGCGCTCCCGGTGGGATGAAAGGCAGTCCTTGCGGCGCGCCCGACTCGATGAGCCGCCACAGCGCGTCCGTGTCCGCGTGCTGTTCGATCAGGTCGCCGAGCCGGTCGAGCTGCTCCTCGCGCAGCGCGGCGAAGGAGGTGTCGGGCGCGGGCACGAAGCGGCGGCCCGCGGCGGCGGCCACCTCGCGCAGGAAGGCCCGGCGGAAACCGTCCGACTCCAGCGAGCCGTGCCAGTGGGTGCCCCAGGTCTGACCGACCCGGCAGCCGTCGAGGAAGGGCTCCCCGCCCTCCAGGGAGGCGACCCCGTGGTGGATCTCGTATCCCTCGACCGGCTCGCCGAGGGCCTGTCCGGACGGCCGGGTCAGGGTCTTCTCGCGCGCGAACCGCACCCGTACGGGCAGCACACCGAGCCCGTCGACCGCGCCGGCCCGCGACTCGACCTCGTCCTCGATGCGCTCGCCGAGGATCTGGAAGCCGCCGCAGATGCCGAGAACCGGGCGTCCTTCGGCGGCCCTTCGGACGAGCGCGTCCGCGAGCCCGCGCTCGCGCAGCCACTCCAGCGCCCGCACGGTGCCGCGCGTGCCCGGGATGACGACCAGGTCCGCGTCCGCCAGTTCCTCCGGGCGGTCCACGAACCGCACCACGACCCCTGGTTCGGCGGCGAGCGCGTCCACATCGGTGAAGTTGGACATCAGCGGGATCGCGCACACGGCGACCCGCAGCACGTCCTCGCCGACCGGCGGGGCGACGGAGGACTCGCGGACCGTCCCCCGCAGGGACACCCGCAGCCCGTCCTCCTCGTCGATGCCGAGCCCGTGCCGGAACGGCAGCACGCCGTACGTGCGCCGCCCGGTGAGGCCGTACAGCATCTCCAATCCGGGCTCCAGCAGGGAGACATCGCCGCGGAACTTGTTCACCAGGAACCCGGCGACCAGCGCCTGGTCCTCCGGCGAGAGCAGGGCCACGGTGCCGAAGAAGGAGGCGAAGACGCCCCCGCGGTCGATGTCGCCGACCACCAGCACGGGCAGCCGCGCGTTCCGCGCGATGCCCATGTTCACGATGTCGGTCCGGCGCAGATTGATCTCGGCCGGGCTGCCCGCGCCCTCACAGATCACCGCGTCATACGTGCCCCGCAACTCGGCCAGGCAGTCCAGCACCGTGCCGAGGAGCTTCTGCTGCCGCCCGCCGTGGTAGCCGCGTGCGCTCAACTCGCCCACCGGCTTGCCCAGCAGCACCACCTGGCTGCTCTGCTCGCCGCCCGGTTTGAGCAGCACCGGGTTCATCAGCGCGGTCGGCTCGATCCGGCACGCCTGGGCCTGCATGGCCTGCGCCCGCCCGATCTCCGCGCCCTCGCGGGTGACGAAGGAGTTGAGCGACATGTTCTGCGCCTTGAACGGCGCGACCTTCACGCCCCGGCGCACCAGCCACCGGCAGATCCCGGCCGTCACGACGCTCTTTCCGGCGTCGGAGGTGGTGCCGGCGACGAGGAGTCCCCCGTTCACTTCCCACGTCCCTTCAGGACCTTGACGAGACCTTTGGCGAGGGGGCGCGCGGCGACCGTGCCGCCGAGCGCGAGCAGGCCGACGCGGCGGGAGAGTCGTACGGCCCGGTCGATGTCGGCGACCCCGACGGCCCGGCCGGTGCCCCCGTTGAGCACGGGCCGGTGCTCGACCCGGCCGCCGTAGGAGAGCGTTCCGCCCAGGCGGACGCCGAGCGCCCCCGCGAACGACGCTTCCACGGGCCCGGCGTTGGCGCTCGGGTGCCGATGGGCGTCGGCCTTCCAGGCGCGCAGCGCACCCCGCGGGTCCGGTCCGGCCGCGGCCGCGAGGACGGCGGTCAGCCGGGCCCCCGGCCAGCCGGCCAGGTCGTCCAGCCGGGCGGAGGCCCAGCCGTAGCGGCGGTAGCGGGGCGACTTGTGACCGACCATCGCGTCCAGGGTGTTGACGGCCCGGAACCCCAGCAGCCCCGGCACCCCGGCCACCGCCCCCCACACCAGAGCGCCCACGACGGCGTCGGAGGTGTTCTCGGCGACCGACTCGACCACGGCCCGGGCGATCCCGTCGGCGTCCAGCGCCTGCGGGTCCCGGCCGCACAGATGCGGCAGCCGCGCCCGCGCGGCCTCGACGTCCCCGGACTCCAGGGCGCGCCCGATCGTGCGGGCCTCCCGGGCGAGCGAGGTGCCGCCGACGACCGCCCAGGTGGCGGCGGCGGTCAGCGCGGCGGAGGCGGCGGGGGAGGGGCGTACGGCGCGTGCGGCCAGCGTGCCGAGTGCGACGGCGCCACCGGCGCACGCGACGGTGTGCACGGCGCCCCAGCCGCGGTGGTCGTGCCACAACGCGCGGTCCACGGCAGCGGCCGCACGCCCGAACGCGGCGACCGGATGCCCGCGGCGCGGATCGCCGAGGAGCAGGTCACCGAGAAGGCCGGCGGCGGCGCCGTACGCGTAGGAGCGATCGGCACCCATCGGCTCAGCCGGCCGTGGGTGCAGGAGCGGGCCTGGTACGGGTCCTTCGGCAGCCGAGCATGGCGATCTGTGTCCTCACTCAGGGTGTCCGCGCCCTGGTTCGACGAGATTCGGCGGTGAGAGTTCCTGGCTCCCGGGGGTTCTTCCCCGGTGACAGTGGCGGGACCGCGCCGGATTCGCACCGGCTTCCTCTCTTGCCGCCGTACATGGCCTGGGCAGTCCACCACGCGCCCGGAACGGCCGTCAACTTGCCGTTGACCTGCGCGGGGAGAGTGTGCCGATCCCCACATCGCGGGGCGCACGTGACTCCTGGGCACGACGAAGGCTCCCCTCCGTCACGGACGGCGGGGAGCCTTCGGGTTGCCTGGTTCGTGGTGTTCCGTCAGGACTTGGAGACGATGAGGAAGATGCCGTACGACACCGCCGCCGCGCAGGCGGCGAAGCAGAGGTAGGCGCCGGTGACGGCGAGGGTGGCGGAGCCGCCCTCGGCCGCGGCCTTCTCGCGCCGCGCCAGACCGTTGATGCCGAGGGTGAACAGGGCCACCAGGCCCACCGTGAACACGAGGCTGGCGCCGAAGACGGAGCCGAGGGCCGACCAGTCGATCTTCATGGGGTTGCTTCCTTGGTTACCGGTGTGGCCGGGGTCAGACGGTGGCGGCCGGCGGCGCGGCCTCGGGGGCGGGCTCGGCGGTGGCCGGGGCGGGGATCGTGGCCGTCAGGTCCTCGGTGATCGTGCCCGCCGGGGGCGGGGTCACCGCGGCGATGGCGGTGGTCACCACGCCGGCCGGCTCCTCGGGCGCGTCGACGACGTTGGTGTGGTCGACGACCTCGCGGCGGGAGACCTTCCAGATCGCGGCGCTCGCGGCGACCAGGAAGACGGCGACGACGGCGGTGCCCCAGTCACCGAGGTCCGTGACGGACTCGGCGCCCGCGCCGACCAGCGCGGCGGCCGGGAGGGTGAGCACCCAGGCGACGGCCATGCGGGTCGCGGTGGACCAGCGGACCACCCCGCCCTTGCGGCCGAGGCCCGCGCCCATCACCGAGCCGGAGACGACATGCGTGGTGGAGAGGGAGAAGCCCAGGTGGGAGGAGGCCAGGATGGCGGTCGCGGCGCTGGTCTGGGCGGCGAAGCCCTGGCGCGGCTCCAGGTCGGTCAGGCCCTTGCCCATGGTGCGGATGATCCGCCAGCCGCCGATGTAGGTGCCGAGCGCGATGGCCAGGCCGGCGGAGAGGATGACCCAGGTGGGAGGGTTCGAGCCCGGGGCGATGGCGCCGCCCGTGATCAGCGCGAGGGTGATGATGCCCATCGTCTTCTGGGCGTCGTTGGTGCCGTGGGCGAGGGAGACCAGGCCGGCGGAGGCGATCTGGCCGGCTCGGTAGCCCTTGCGGGTGGCCTCGCCCTCGGCCTTGCCGCCGATGCCGTAGGAGAACCGGGTGGCCAGCATCGAGGCGACGCCCGCCACGATCGGCGCGGCGACCGCGGGGAGCAGCACCTTGGTGACCAGGACGTCACCGTGCACGGCGCCGAAGCCGGCGGAGGCGATGGTGGCGCCGATCAGACCGCCCATCAGGGCGTGCGAGGAGCTGGAGGGCAGGCCCACCAGCCAGGTCAGCAGGTTCCAGAGGATCGCGCCGACCAGGGCGGCGAAGATGACCTCGGGACGGATGCCGGTCTCGTCGACGAGACCCTTGGAGATCGTGTTGGCGACCTCCACGGAGAGGAAGGCGCCCACCAGATTGAGGGCGGCGGACATGGCCACCGCGATCTTGGGCTTCAGGGCGCCTGTCGAGATGGTCGTGGCCATCGCGTTGGCGGTGTCGTGGAAACCGTTCGTGAAATCGAACGCGAGAGCGGTTGTCACCACTATCGCGAGGATCAGCGAGAAGCTTTCCATTTACCCAGGCAATCGTTCGAGGTCATTGGCTGGACGACCGTAGGCAACCTGGGTGAACGGAAGGTGAACTGCGACAGGCGTAGGGGTGTCCGGAGAGGAGGGTTGAGGTTCCGCTTGGCGCGGGCGGCCCAGGCGTCCCTTGGCTACCAACCCCGCGCGAAGGTCCGCAGCCGGCTCGTGGAGCCGTTGAAGAGATTCTGGTCACCCGGCAGCCGGCCGTCGGTGTCGAACTGCCAGAACGTCCAGTACCGCCACCCGCCCGGCAGCGTCCCCGGCCGCGAGGTGCCGTGCCGGGCGATCCACAGGGCGTGGCCCTTGGCGAACGCGCGGCTGTTGCCGGTGCACAGCCGCCACCACTGGGTCGTCGTGTAGATCACCGGTCGGCGGCCGGTCTCCTGCTTGATCTCATCGCTGAAGGACCGGATCCAGCGGACCATCCGCGTCTTGCCCAGCCCGTAGCACTTGTGCTTCTTGCTGTACGGGTTGTCCTCGATGTCGAGCGCGGGCGGCAGCGTCCGGCCGTCCGCCACCCAGTCCCCGCCGTGCCGCACGAAGTACGCGGCCTGCCAGGCGCCGGAGGACTTGTTCGGCCGCGCGAAGTGGTACGCGCCCCGGTACAGGCCCGCCGCACGGGCGCCGTCGTACTGCTGGTCGAAGTAGGGGTTGAGGTAGTCCGTGGACTCGGTCGCCTTGACGTAGACGAACCGCGCGCCCATGGACCGGGCGGCCGCCCAGTCCACGTGTTCCTGGTGGGACGAGACGTCGTGCCCCCGGGGCAGGCCCGTGGCCGGTGCCGGAGGTCCGGCGGCCGCGGACGCGGTGGCGGTGAGGGCGAGCGCCGCCGTGGCCGCCGCGAGGACACCGGCGCGGTGACGGAGAAGGGTGCGTTCGCGGGCCATGTGTCTCCCCGGGTCGGCGGACGGAAGATCGTCCGGCGGGCAAGAGAGACCATTGAAGGCCCGCTGAACAGCGAATCAGCGCCTCTTTGCGGCGGTTCGCCATGTTTTCGCTCGTTCGGAGGGTGCGCACTTCCGGCCGGAAGCGACCGGCCGTCCTCCTTCCGCGGTCGCGGCTGGCAGGATCACGGCATGGCTGGACAGCGGCGGGACGCGGAACACGAACGGGTCTGGGCGGAACTGGTCGCGACGGCGCGGCGGACCGTGGCCGACGGGCTGGTGGTCGGCACCTCCGGGAACGTCTCCGCGCGCATCGGCGACCTGGTGCTCGTCACCCCGTCCGGCGTTCCCTACGACCGGCTCACCCCGGACGACATCACCGGCGTCGACCTCGACGGACGCCAGGTGCTCGGCACGCTGGTGCCGACCAGCGAGCTGCCCATGCACCTCGCCGTCTACCGCACCACCGACGCCCGTGCGGTCGTCCACACCCACGCCGTGCACGCGACGGCCGTCTCCACGCTCGTCCCGGAGCTCCCGCTGGTCCACTACATGGCGGCGGCCCTCGGCGGCCCCGTCCGGGTCGCCCCCTACGCCACCTACGGCACCGACGAGCTCGCCGGGAACATGCTCCGCGCCCTGACCGACCGCTCCGGCTGCCTCCTGCAGAACCACGGCACGGTCACCTACGGCACCACCCTCGACCAGGCCTACGACCGCACCGCCCAACTGGAGTGGATGTGCCGCCTGTGGCTGACGGCGTCCTCGGTACCGGGCCCGAACCCGTCCCTGCTGACGGAGGCACAACTGGCGGAGGTCGGGGAACGTTTGAAGGGGTACGGCCAACGGAGGTGACACCGTGCTGCCCAGTCCTTCGCTCCGGCGCTTCCTCGACCGCCTCGCCCACCCTTCCCCGCCGGTCCCTGCTCACCGCCCGGCCCTTCCACTGGCCGGCAGGCCCGACCCCCACGACACTGGACCCGTGCGCCCAGTCAAAGCGACCGCCACCGCACTGACCGCGATCCTCGCCGCCGGCGCGGCATCCGTCGCCGCCGGCCGGATCGCCAGCGACGCCGCGCTGAAGGCGCCCGCGGGCCGCCCCCTGCCCACCGAACCCCGGCTCACCGTGCACGGCACCGCCGCCGGCCAGATCACGCTCACCCGCGATCTGGCCTCGCTGCGCCCCGGCACCTACGGCCTCTCCGGCGACGGCTCCCACGCGGTCGTCGGCCCCGTCCTGGAGGCGGCCGAGCACGCGGCCGACACCGTCGTACGCCGCCTGGTACGCGTCACCCACGGCACCCTCGCCTCCGGCGACGCGGTGTGGTTCACCCCGAACCTGTACGTCGGCAACCCCGGCACCGCCCTCGGCCTCGACCACGCCGACATCGACGTCCCCGGCGAACTCGGCGAACTGCCCGCCTGGTTCGTGCCCGGCGCCCGGGACACCTGGGTGATCGCCGTGCACGGCCTCGGCACCACCCGGGAACAGGCCATGAACCTCATGGCCCCCCTGCACGCCCGCCGGGTACCGGTCCTCGCCCTCGCCTACCGCGGCGACCTCGGCGCCCCGCGCCCCCCGGACGGACTGAACCACCTCGGCGAGACCGAGTGGCGCGACCTGGACGCGGCGATCCGCTACGCCCTCCGCTACGGCGCCCGCCGGGTCGTCCTGCTCGGCTGGTCCACCGGCGCCACCATGGCGCTGCGCGCCGCCGAGCGCTCCGCGGTGCGCGAGCACATCGCCGGACTGGTCCTCGACTCGCCGGTGCTCAGCTGGGAGGCCACGCTGCGCGCCCTCGCCCGCGCCCGCCGCACCCCGCAGCCGCTGCTGCCGCTCGCCGTGCGCGCCGCGCAGGGCCGGACCGGCCTGTACGCCGACCGGGTCCCCGAGATCACCGACCCCGACGTGCTCACCGTGCCGACGCTGATCTTCCACGGGCCCGACGACCGGGTGGCGCCCTGGGAGTTCTCCCGTCGGCTCGCCCACCGCCGCCCGGATCTGGTCGCCCTGCACACCGTCCCGCGGGCCCCGCACGCGGCGATGTGGAACGCCGACCCGAAGGAGTACGAGGAGCGGCTGCGCCGCTTCCTGACCCCACTGGTATGAGCACGCCACCCCACCCCGCCGGTACGGGGACGCTCTTGACCCTCCGGCAGGCGCCGGGAGGCCCGGTGCCGGGCATTCCGTTTAAGGCCGTGCCACTGGCCTGAACACCACTCCTCGCCCCGCCCCGGCCCCCGTGCCTTGGCCAGCCCCGTCGCCCGCCGTGACATTCCGTTTGGGTTTTCGGACCGTCAACCGGAAGACTGCACTCGTGACGTCCCGTATCCCGCGCGACTCCAGGCTCCGACTCGTCCGACCGCGACCCCTGGCCGCCGCCCCCAGAGCTGTGAACCAGCGGCGCCCGCGCCGCCCCGCACCCCGGCCGCCGGAGGGCACCCCGGCACCCGCGGAACTGGCCGAAATGGCCCGCACCGGGCTGGCCGGTCCGGTCCGCGTCGCCCGCTGGGCCGACGCCGCACTCGGCCCCGGCAGCGACAGCGCCACCGCCGACGGCAAGGCCACCCTCTCCGACGCCACCGCCCGGCGCGCCGCCGCCGATCTGGGCCTGAGCGTCGCCCGGATCCGCGCCGACTGGGACACCGCCCGCCTCGCCGGACTCGTCGAGGTACACGGCGACAGCGCGCGCCCCGGCTGGCGGCTGCGCGCCTGGGACCGCGACGACAGCGCCGTACTGCGCGGCTGGGTCGCCCTCTTCGACGCCTGGTCGCTCGCCTCCCCGGAACCCGAGGAGCACGAGCCGGCCGCCGTCGCCGAGGTCGTCTCGGCCATGCCCCAGGTGCTTTCCTTCCTCCAGCTGTCCGCCGGGCCCGTCCCGGTCGAGCAGCTGCTCGACCTGCTCCAGCAGCGGGTCACCGAATTGCGCACCGAGCGCTGCGAGGTCCCCTACGAGCACGGCGCCGGGCAGCCCGCCGAGCCCGGGCCCGCGCGGCCGACCGTGCCGGCGGCCCGGCAGCCGTCCGAGCCGGGATCCGCACAGCCGGCCCTGGCGGGGGCGCGGCGGCCGTCCGAGCCGGGGCCCGTCCGCCCGGCGGCCGACTCCCCGAGCCCGGCGGGACTCACGGCCGTCGTCTCGGGCGACGCGCCCACCGGCAACGCCCCGCTCGAACCCCTCCTCGACTGGGCGCTGCGGGCCCTCGCCGCGGTCGGCGCGCTGACCTACGGCGACGGCCAGGCCACCCTCACCCCGCTGGGCAGCTGGGCGGTCTGGGTCAAGCTGGAGCAGATCTGCGTGGCCGCGCAGAGCCCGGCCGGCAACATCGAGCAGTCCGCCGAGGACATGCTCCGCGGCTGCGCACAGCTGCGCCCCAACGCCGCCCGCGCCGAATACCGCGCCTGGCTCGCCGCCCGCACCGTCGGCGATGCCGTCACCGAGCTGATCCACGCCGCCCGCGGCGAGGACGCCCTGCTGCGCGGCCTGGCCTTCGAGGCGCTGCGCGTCGTCGGCGCCCCCGCCGAGCCCGACGTACGCGCCGTCGTGGACGAGCCGGCCCTGCGGCCCTACGCCCTGCTGTGGCTCGCCGAGCACGACGGGATCGACCCCGAGGACGCCCACGAGGTCCTCACCCGCGAGGAGGCCACCTGGCTGTGGGTGGACACGGCGGCCGCCGTCGCCGACCACGGCGAGTCGCCGATGCTGGTCCGGCATCTGGAGTCCGCGGTGCAGCCCACCGTCCCCCAGCTGCTCGACGAGGTCCGCGCCGTCGGGCACCCGCGCACCGTGCAGGTCCTGGTGGCGCTCGCCGCCGCGCATCCCGACCCGGCCCTGGCCAAGGCCGTGCGCCGGGCCGCCTTCCACGTGCACACCGGGGGATGAGCGGCGCGGTGGCCGCTCAGGCGCCGATCTCGGGGGCGTACGTCCCGAAGCTCCAGATGTTGCCCTCGGTGTCCCGGGCCAGGTAGTCCCGCGAGCCGTAGTCCTGGTCCGTCGGGGGCATCAGGATCTCCACGCCGTGCTCCAGGGCCCGCTGGTGGTGGGCGTCCACGTCGTCCACGACGACGTACACCCCGGCGGGGCCCGCGTCCTTCATCGCCGTGTCGAAGAGGCCGCCGCGCCCCTTGGAGCCGATCATCACCGCGCCGTTGCCCTGGACCAGCTCGGCATGCATCACCTTGCCGTCCTCCGTCTCGTACACCGACAGCTCGGTGAAGCCGAGGGCCTCCGTGAGCTGCCTGATCGCCGCCTTCGCGTCCGCGTACAGCAGCGTGGGGTAGAGGCTCGGCCGTCCGCCGCCCGTGCCTGCCATGCCGATCACTCCTTCGTGCGTCGGTTCTGTGGCGCCTCGTTCAGTCTCGCAGCCGCCACTGACAAGCCTCGGCAGAACGCGTCGCGCTGCTTCATGCCCTCTGGCCGCCCCGCCGGGCCCATCCCCTGACGGACCCCGAACGGGCGGCTTCCCGGCCACGGTCCGCCCGGCCCCCGCCGCCCGACCTCACTACGCTCGCCCTCCGATCCAGGGCCGAGGACAGCGAAGGGGGAAGGTGGCCGTTGCACCGCACGGGACACGACCACCCCGTGCCGGCCGCGGGCTCCTCGTGCCGACACCCGCCGTGCCTGCGCCTTCGGCGGCGTCCGGCCTGGACAACGGCGGCACCGGCCTCGGCCCCGGCAGTCGTTGCGGCGGTCCCCGTGACCGGGCGCCCCGATCCGGTACGCCCCCGCTGACCGCTCCCGCACGCGTGCCCGCTCCCGCACGCGTCCGCCGAGCGGTCGCCCTCCTGCTCGCGCTCTGTCTTCTCGGTGTCGCCCACCACCTGCGCCCCGCCCCCTACGAGGACCGTCTCGTCCGCCCGGCGTCGGGGCGACCGCAGCCGGGCGCAGGAACGTGGACCCTCCGCGCGCGGGGCGCCGGCATGGCCGCCTACGACTCCCGTACCGGCGCGCTGCGCTGGCGGTACGCGCGCGTGGGGCATCGCCTTCTTGCCGTGCTGGCCACGCGCGCGGAGGTCATCGCGCTGTGGGAGGACGGGCTGCTGACCGACACCGACGGGCGCTCGGTGTGCTGGCACCGGGCCCTGCCCGACTGGGCCGAGTGGCTCCCCGCGCAGGGCGGCCCCGGCGTGCTGCGACTCCTCGGCCACGGCATCCTCGGGGTCGTCACCGCGTACCGCGTCACCGCGTACCGCGTCGCCGACGGCGACCTGCGCTGGGTGCTGCCCGCCGGCCGGAGCTGTGCGTTCCGGCCCGAGGGCGCCGTACGGCGCGGCACGGCCCTGCTGATCGCCCGGCCGTGCGCCCAGGGCGCCCGGACCGGGCACCTCGTGGCCCTGGACGACCTCGGACGGATCGTCCCGGACCGCACGCCCCTCGGCAACGATCTTCCGCGCCGTGCGCGCCGCACGGACCGAACACGCGGACGTAGAAAAACAGCTTGCACGGCCCCGTTAGACTTCTTCCCATGGCCATTCTCCTCGCGCATTAGACGGCGGGAACGTCCTCAGCCGCCCACCCGCCAACCCCTGTACGCCCTGGAGTCTGTCCTTGATCTCCGCCTCCGGTATCGAGCTGCGCGCCGGTGCGCGCGTCCTCATCGAGAACGCCACCTTCCGGGTCGCCAAGGGCGACCGCATCGGCCTCGTCGGCCGCAACGGCGCCGGCAAGACCACCCTCACGAAGTGCCTGGCCGGCGAGGGCATCCCGGCCTCCGGCCAGATCACCCGCTCCGGCGAGGTCGGCTACCTCCCGCAGGACCCCCGTACCGGCGACCTGGACGTCCTCGCCCGCGACCGCATCCTCTCCGCGCGCGGCCTCGACGTACTGATCCGCAAGATGCGCGAGAACGAGGAGCGCATCGCCACCGGCAAGGGCGCCACCCGCGAGAAGGCCCTCAAGCAGTACGAGCGCCAGGAGACCGAGTTCCTCACCAAGGGCGGGTACGCCGCCGAGGCCGAGGCCGCCACCATCGCCGCCGCGCTGAACCTGCCCGACCGCGTCCTCGGCCAGCCGCTGCACACCCTCTCCGGTGGTCAGCGCCGCCGTATCGAACTGGCCCGGATCCTGTTCTCGGACGCGGACACCCTGCTCCTGGACGAGCCGACCAACCACCTCGACGCGGACTCGATCATCTGGCTGCGGGACTACCTGAAGACCTACCGCGGCGGCTTCATCGTGATCTCCCACGACGTCGACCTGGTCGACACCGTGGTCAACAAGGTGTTCTACCTGGACGCCAACCGGTCCACGATCGACATCTACAACATGGGCTGGAAGCTCTACCAGCAGCAGCGCGAGGCCGACGAGAAGCGCCGCAAGCGGGAGCGGGTCAACGCCGAGAAGAAGGCCGCCGCCCTCAACGCGCAGGCCGACAAGATGCGCGCCAAGGCCACCAAGACGGTCGCCGCGCAGAACATGGCCCGCCGGGCCGAGAAGCTGCTCTCCGGCCTCGAAGAGGTCCGCATGTCCGACAAGGTCGCCAAGCTCCGCTTCCCGGAGCCCGCGCCCTGCGGCAAGACCCCGCTGATGGCGGAGGGCCTGTCGAAGTCGTACGGCTCCCTGGAGATCTTCACCGACGTCGACCTGGCCATCGACAAGGGCTCCCGAGTCGTCATCCTCGGCCTCAACGGCGCCGGCAAGACGACCCTGCTGCGCCTGCTCGGCGGGGTCGAGAAGCCCGACACCGGCCAGGTCGTCCCCGGTCACGGCCTCAAGCTCGGCTACTACGCCCAGGAGCACGAGACCCTCGACCCGGACCGCACGGTGCTTGAGAACATGCGCTCGGCTGCCCCCGACATGGACCTGGTCGAGGTCCGCAAGGTGCTGGGCTCGTTCCTCTTCTCCGGCGACGACGTCGACAAGCCGGCCGGAGTCCTCTCCGGCGGTGAGAAGACCCGTCTCGCCCTGGCGACCCTGGTCGTCTCCTCGGCGAACGTGCTCCTGCTCGACGAGCCGACCAACAACCTCGACCCCGCCAGCCGCGAGGAGATCCTCGGCGCCCTGCGCACCTACAAGGGCGCGGTCGTCCTCGTCACGCACGACGAGGGCGCCGTCGAGGCGCTCCAGCCGGAGCGGATCATCCTGCTGCCGGACGGCGTCGAGGATCTGTGGGGTTCCGACTACGCGGACCTCGTCGCCCTGGCGTGATCCATTGCGTATGGATCATTCGGCTCATCCGTGATCCATCATCTGTGTGAGATCTCCTCGTATCGAGGTGTGTCGTACACGGATTTCCCGGCCGTTCCCTTGCGTGCCAAGGGAACGGCCGTCGCGCGTCCCTGACCTGGCACTTCGCGAATCCATCCGTTCGGCCCCCTCGACACCACCCCATGGAACCCTTGATTCCGCTTGTGGGGGTCCACTCCTGTCGTCACAACGATGTCTCACGGACCTTGCCGAATGGGTGGCCATCAGGCCCAAGAGGGGTGATCATGAGGAGACCAGAGCGCACTTCCCATGAGGAGGCACGGGTGGCCGAGACTCTGAAGAAGGGCAGCCGGGTGACCGGCGCCGCGCGCGACAAGCTCGCGGCAGACCTGAAGAAGAAGTACGACTCCGGTGCGAGCATCCGGGCGCTGGCCGAGGAGACCGGCCGCTCGTATGGCTTCGTACACCGGATGCTCAGTGAGTCGGGCGTCACGCTTCGTGGGCGTGGCGGAGCGACCCGGGGCAAGAAGGCCGCATCGTCCTGACGCCGGGCGGTCCATCGGCTTCGATGGTGGTCACCCGGTCGGCCTCCCCCCTGGGCCCTTGAGGGGCCCTGGGGGGACCCCAGATCAGCCGGGTGGTTACTGTGCAGTCACTTAGGCATGCCGCAGGCATGCCCGGATGACCGCACCCATCGGAGGCGCCCCATGGCTTCGCCCGACCAGGACCTCGCTCCCGCACTCGACAAGGACGGCGTACGGCTCACCGTCGACGACGCGCTCGCCACGGTGACGCTGACCAACCCGGCCAAGCGCAACGCGCAGAGCCCCGCCCTGTGGCGGGCGCTCACCGAGGCCGGCCGGCTGCTGCCGGGCTCCGTCCGTGTCGTCGTGCTGCGCGGCGAGGGCAAGTCCTTCTCCGCCGGGCTGGACCGGCAGATGTTCACACCGGAGGGGATCCCGGGCGAGCCGAACTTCATCGAACTCGCGCGCCGTGACGACGCCGGGCTCGACGCGAGCATCGCCGAGTTCCAGGAGGCGTTCACCTGGTGGCGGCGCAACGACATCGTGTCCGTCGCCGCCGTCCAAGGGCACGCCATCGGGGCCGGCTTCCAGCTCGCGCTCGCGTGCGATCTGCGGGTCGTCGCGGACGACGTGCAGTTCGCCATGCGCGAGACCAGCCTCGGTCTCGTCCCCGACCTGACCGGCACACACCCGCTGGTCGGCCTCGTAGGGTACGCCCGCGCCCTCGAGATCTGCGTGACCGGACGGTTCGTCGGCGCGGCGGAGTCGGTGGCGTCCGGGCTGGCCAACGTCGCCGTGCCCGGCGACCAACTGGACGATGCCGTGCGGGACTTGGCGGCCGCGCTGCTGGCCGCGCCGCGGGACGCCGTCGCCGAGACCAAGGCGTTGCTGCGCGGCGCGGCGGGCCGTGACTACGAGGCTCAGCGTGCGGCCGAGCGTGCCGCTCAGGCACGCCGGCTTCGGGATCTGGCCGGCCTCGGCGAGTGACCGCAGCAGCGGCGGCCGTGCGGACGGTGCGCGCCCCTAAGGGGCCGCTTCACCGACCGCGGTGATCAACACCGCCACCGTCGGGCGGTCCTCCAGCGCGTCCCGTACGGCCGTGCGGACCTGCCGGGCCACGTCGACGGCCCGGCGGTCCGGGCTGGCCGCCAGCTCCACGCGCGCGTGCCGGTACGGCAGCGCGGTACCAGTCGTGCGCTCCTCCAGGTGAACCGCCCGGCGCAGACCGCCGAGGGAACCCGTCAGCCCGGTCACCCCGGGGACGGACAGGGCGGCCGCGGCCGCCCGGGCCTCGTCCGGGTCCGTGGGCTCCCGCGCGGACATCGGCTGCGGTGCGCGCGCCTGCGCGGCCGGCTCCGGCGTGTCCAGCAGGTCGGTGACCCGCAGGTCCACCTCCGTCACCACGAGCCCGAGCCGCTCCCTCGCGGCCGTCGCCAGTGTCCGCCGTAGCCCCGACGCCACCGTCGGCAGCGGCTCGCCGGCCGTCGCGCCGAAGTCCGCCGTCAGCCGCAGCGGGCCCGGCGGCAGCGCGCTCGGCGGAGCCGGTACGACGGGCTCCTGGGCCTCCTCCGGGTCGGCGAGCGCGAGCCGCACCGCGCCGAGCCGCACTCCGGGCATCCCCTCGGCCGCCGCGCGCTCCAGTACCGCCGCGGCCGCGCTCTCCGCGATCCAGGCGCCGTCGCCCGGCCCGCCGAGCGGCAGCAGCCTGCCCAGCCCGATCTGGCTCCGCACCACCTGTGTCCACCGCTCCGCCGTCATTCCTCCAGCCTGCCGTATCAGCGGCGCGCGGTCGGGGAACCTTGCTTACGGTGGTCAGTGGACGATCGAAGGGGACGACCGAAAGGGATGGACGGCGATGACCGACATGACGACGACCCCCGAGGGCGACCAGGAGCCCCAGGTTTCGACCCGTAAGGCGATCCGGCGCGGCGGCGGCGATCCCGCGGCCCGCGGACGGACGACCATCGCCGACGGCGTCGTGGAGAAGATCGCCGCTCTCGCGGCCCGGGACGTGGTCGGCGTCCACGCCCTGGGCAGCGGTCTGGCCCGCACCCTCGGCGCTGTACGCGACCGGGTGCCCGGCGGCTCCAAGTCGGTCACCCGGGGCGTGAAGGCCGAGGTCGGCGAGGTGCAGACCGCGCTCGACCTGGAGATCGTCGTGGACTACGGCGTCTCGATCGGCGATGTCGCCCGCGACGTGCGGGAGAACGTGATCGCCGCCGTGGAACGCATGACCGGACTCGAGGTGGTCGAGGTCAACATCGCGGTGAGCGACGTCAAGCTGCCCGAGGAAGAGGAAGAGGAACCGGAGCCCCGGATCCAGTGAGACCCGGTCCCGGACCCCGCACACCCGATGAGCTGAGGAGCGCTCCATGAGCATGGCCGTGGTCGGCATGATCGCCGGAATGGCGCTGGGCTTCGCCGGGTACTTCGGCGGCTTCGCGGCCTTTCTGCTGGTGGCGGCGCTGGGCGCGATCGGGTTCGTCGCCGGCCGGTTCGCGGAGGGCGACCTCGAACTCGGTGACTTCTTCCGCACCCGCGGCGACCGGCGCGACCGGCGGCGGTGACCGGAGGTGAGTGCCGAGACCGGCGCGGCGCCCCTCCCGTCGGCCCTCGTGCCGCCGGGCGAGCGCGGCGCCACCCGGATCGCCGACCGGGTCGTGGCGAAGATCGCCGCGCAGGCCGCCCGGGAGGCGCTGCCGTCGCTGCCCGCCGACGCGGCCGCCCCGCACGCCACGGTCGTCGTCAGCCGGCGGGCGGCCCGCGTCCGCGTCCACCTCGAACTCGGCTACCCCTGCGACATCGGCGCCCACTGCGCCGCCGTGCGTCGCCATGTCGCCGAGCGGGTAGGCGCGTTGGTGGACATGGAGGTGCCCGAGGTCGCCGTCCAGGTCGAACGGCTGCACCCGGCACCGCACGGGAGGGCGTGATGAGCGAACCCCAGTCGACCACCCCCACCCTCGACAAGGAGCCCGGCACCACCCCGCCCGCCCCCGCCGGGGGCAGCGGCCGCTTCTGGTCGCCGCGCCGCGTCCCGGCCGCCGTCGTCGCGCTCCTGCTGCTGGCGGGCGCGGGCCTGCTGCTGTACGACATCGCCGCCGTACGCGCTCACCACCCCGCGATGCACTGGCGCCGCGCACTCGCCCGGCAACTGGCCGAACGGCCCCTGGACGACGTCTGGGTGCTGACCGGCGCGGCCGTCGCCGTCGCGCTCGGCCTGTGGCTGATCGTCCTCGCGGTCACGCCCGGCCTGCGCGGACTGCTGTCCATGCGGCGCCCGCACCCCGATGTCCGCGCCGCGCTCCGGCGCGAGGCCGCGGCGCTCCTGCTCCGCGACCGGGCCGTCGACGTGGCCGGGGTCCGGTCGGTCCGGGTGCGGATGCGGCACAAGAAGGCCGACGTCCGTGCCGTCTCCCACTTCCGTGACCTGGACGAGGTACGCGCCGACCTGGACACCGTGCTCACGGACGCGATCCGGGGCCTCGGCCTGACCCGCCCGCCCACGCTGTCGCTGCGTGTGTCCCGGCCCGGACGGAAGGGGTGAGGACGATGCGCACCGGCGGCCTCAACCGCGTCCTGCTGGCCCTCGTCGGCCTGCTCCTGCTCGCGCTCGGCGGCGCGGTGCTCGCCGTCGGCCTGGGTGCGCCGTCACCCTCCTGGTGGATCCACACCGGCCCGCACGACGTCCTGCTGACCAGGGCCGAACGCACCCACTGGCGCGGCAGGAGCTGGTGGTGGCCGGCGGTCATCGCCGCCCTCGCCGCCGTCGTGCTGCTCGCCCTGTGGTGGCTCACGTCGGTGCTGCGCCGCCGCCGGCTGGCCGAGGTCCTGATCGACACCGGCGACGACGAGTCCGCCCTCCTGCGCGCCAGGGCCCTGGAATCGGCCCTGGCCGAGGACGCCGTACAGCAGGAGGGCGTGGCCCACGCGGAGATCCTCCTGCGGGGCCGCCGTACGAAGCCCACGGCGAGGGTGTGGCTCCAACTGGAGCCGCACGTGGACCCGGCGACGGCCCTGAACGGGTTCACGGCCGAGGCCCTGACCCGCGCCCGCCGGTCGGCTCGCTTGCCCTCGCTGCCCGCAGAGGTACGCCTGCGGACGGTCAGACACCGCGCGGAAAGGGTCACTTGACGGCCCGGGGCCACGCCCTAGAACCCGTGCCGCATCCCCCCGTCCACAGGCAGCATGACCCCACTGAGATAGGACGCGGCCGGAGAGAGCAGGAACGCCGCGACCTTCCCGAACTCCGCCGGAGTCCCGTACCTCCGCAACGGAATCCGGGCCTCGTTCGCGGCCCGGGTGGCCTCGGGGTCGGCCGACAACGCGTCCAGCTCGCGCACCCGGTCGGTGTCGATGCGCGACGGCAGCAGCCCCAGCACCCGGATCCCGCGCGGCCCCAGCTCGTCCGCGAGGGACTTGGCGAACCCGGCGAGGCCGGGCCGCAGCCCGTTGGAGATGGTCAGCCCCGGAATCGGCTCGTGCACCGACGCGGACAGCACGAACCCGATCACCCCGCCCGGCTCCAGCTCGGCCGCCGCCGCGCGGGCGAGCCGCACCGCACCGAGGAACACCGACTCGAACGCGGTGCGCCACTGCTCGTCGGTGTTGTCCGCGACGAACCCCGGCGCCGGCCCGCCCACGCTCACCAGCACGCCGTGGAAGCCGCCGAAGTGCTCACGCGCGGCCGCGATCAGCCGCTCCGGCGCCTCGGGGTCGGCGTTGTCCATGCCCACGCCCACGGCGTTCGGGCCCAGTTCGGCGGCGGCGTCGGCCACCCGCTTCCCGTCCCGGCCGCTGATCACGACCTTCGCCCCGTCGGCGACGAGTTCCCGCGCGGCGGCGTTGCCCAGTCCGCGGGTCGCCCCGGTGACGACGTACACCCGGTCCTTCAGTCCAAGATCCATGGCCCCTATCCTGCCTGGTCGTCCCCGAACAGCGTGAGGGCGGTGTTCACCAGCGCGATGTGACTGAAGGCCTGCGGGAAGTTGCCCAGCTGGCAGCCGTTGACGGGGTCGTACTCCTCGGCCAGCAGCCCCACGTCGTTCACCAGGCCCATCAGCCGGTCGAACAGCTCCCGCGCCTCGTCCTTCCGGCCGGTCAGATGCAGGGCGTCGGCCAGCCAGAACGAGCAGGCCAGGAAGGCGCCCTCGCCGCTCGGCAGCCCGTCGACCACCGAGTCCTCCGTGTCGTACCGGCGCAGGAAGCCGCCGTGCCCGAGGTCGTCGCGGATCGCGTCGACCGTGCCGACCACCCGCGGGTCGTCCGGCGGCAGGAAACCGACGCGCGGCAGGAGCAGCAGCGCCGCGTCCAGTTCGCGGGAGCCGTAGTACTGGGTGAAGGTGTTCCGCTCGGGGTCGTAGCCCTTCTCGCACACCTCCTGGTGCACCTCGTCGCGGAGTCTGCGCCAGCCCTCCAGGTCGCCGTCGAGGTCCTCATGCCGCTCCAGCGTCTTCACGGCCCGGTCGGCGGCCACCCACACCATCACCTTGGAGTGCACGAACTGCTGCCGCCCGCCGCGCACCTCCCACAGGCCCTCGTCCGGCTGCCGCCACGCCGACTCCAGGAACCGCATCAGGGCGCGCTGCATCGCCCACATGTGCGGCCGCGGGGACAGCCCCGAGCTACGGGCCAGGGCGAGCGAGTCCATCACCTCGCCGTACACGTCGAGCTGGAGCTGCTCGACGGCGCCGTTTCCGATGCGTACGGGGGCGGAGTCGGCGAAGCCGGGCAGCCAGGACAGCTCCATCTCCGGCAGCCGCCGCTCGCCCGCGACGCCGTACATGATCTGCAGGTCGGCCGGGTCGCCGGCGACCGCGCGCAGCAGCCAGTCGCGCCACGCCGAGGCCTCCTGCTGGTAACCGGCGTTGAGCAGCGCGCCGAGGGTGAGGGTGGAATCGCGCAGCCAGCAGTACCGGTAGTCCCAGTTGCGCACGCCGCCCGGCTGCTCCGGCAGCGAGGTGGTCGCCGCGGCGACGATCCCGCCGGTCGGGATGTAGGTGAGGGCCTTGAGGGTGATCAGGGAGCGGACGACCGCGTCCCGGTAGGGGCCCTCGTAACAGCACTGCCGGGCCCAGCCCTGCCAGTCGGTGACGCTGCATTCCAGGCCCTCGAAGGGGTCGTTGAGCGGCGGGCGCCGCTCGTGCGAGGGGTGCCAGGTGAGCACGAACGCGACCCGCTCGCCCTCGGCGACGGTGAACTCGGAGTGGGTGCCGAAGTCGGCGCCCCAGGTGCGCACGGGGGGTTCGGAACGCAGCCAGACCGAGTCCGGGCCCGCGACGGCCACCCGGTGCCCGTCCGCGCGGCGCACCCACGGCATGATCGAGCCGTAGTCGAAGCGCAGCCGGAGGGTGCTGCGGACGGTGACCCGGCCGCTGACGCCTTCGACGATGCGTACGACGTCGGGGGCGCGGTCGCGCTGCGGCATCAGGTCGGTGACGCGGACCGTGCCGTCCGGGGTCTCCCACTCGGTGTCGAGGACGAGGGTGTCGGGCCGGTAGGCGCGGCGCGTGCAGGTGTCCGCGTCCTCGGGGGCGATCCGCCAGTAACCGTGGTCCTCGTCGCCCAGCAGCCGCGCGAAGCAGGCCCCGGAGTCGAAGCGGGGCAGGCACAGCCAGTCGATGGAGCCGTTCTTCCCGACCAGCGCGGCGGTCTGCTCGTCACCGATGAGTGCGTAGTCCTCGATGCGCGCGTTCACGGGATCCGGTTTCCCGGCGGGCCGGAGGGCCAATCAGGTGGTGCGCCGGGGGAGTGACGTGGTCCTGGGGCGCCGGTGGCGTGGCGGGTGCCCGCCGGTCCGGGTCACACCGTTGCCGGTGTGCTCTCCTCCGGCTCGGTCTGCGCCGCGGCCTCCTCGCGGTCGCGGATCTCCCGGCGGACCAGGAACCACCAGCCGACCGGGACGCCCGCGGCGAACAGCCACCACTGGATCATGTAGGCGTAGTTCAGCGGGGCGTCCTCGCTGCCCGGGTCGGAGATCTGCTCCGGACCGCCCTTGGGCGTGGGCGCCGTCTGCTCGACATAGCCGCCGAGCACCCGCGCGCCGAGCCGGTGCGCCTCCTCCGCGCTGTTGATCAGCATGATCTGCCGGTCGGGGAGGCCCTTGACGTTCTTGATGCCGCTCGCCGCGGTCGTCTCGTCGGCCATCAGCCGCCCGGTGACGGTGGTCCGTCCCGACGGCGGGGCGGGGATCTTCGGGAACGCGGTCTGGGCGCCGTTCGCGGGGATCCAGCCGCGGTTGACGAGGAGGACCCTGCCGTCCGTGAGGACGAGCGGGGTGAGCACGTGGAAGCCGACCTCGCCGTCGGAGTTGGTCCGGCGCCGGACCACGACCTCCCTGGCGGTGTCGAAGGTGCCGGTCGCGGTGACCGTGCGGTACTTCTCGGTGCGGGTCACGGTGTGCCCGGGGGAGGTCAGCCGCTCGACCGGGACCGGCTTGGCGTGCAGGGCCGAGGAGACCAGGTTGTTCCGGGCGGTGCGCTCCTCGTACCGGTGCTGCTGCCAGAAGCCCAGCCTGATCATCGTCGGGATCAGCGCGATCGCGACGATGGTGAGGATCACCCACTGGCGGGACAACAGGAAGCGGTAGCGGTGCACCCCACGACGGTACATCCGGGCCGTGGGGTGCATTCAGGCGGGTACCGGGTCACACCCGGTCGACGATTCCCACCTTTCCCTCGGCGCGGGCGCAGTGCGCCCCGCAGTAGAACTTGCCGTCGGCCTCCACGCCCTGGCCGATGATCTGCACCCGGCAGTGTTCGCAGATGGGGGCCATCCGGTGGATCGCGCAGGAGAAGCAGTCGAAGACGTGCACCGCGCCCTGGGCGTGGACCTCGAAGGTCATTCCGTAGTCATTGCCGCAAACTTCGCATTTCGCCATGCGCCACAGGGTGAGCCGTCACCGTCCGCGCGGGCGAGCGGCCGCCGGGTGAGTCGTCCGGCAACCACCCGTTCGTACGATTTCCTGCCGGTTCGGCGCGGCCTTGCGTGTGCCGCTATCCGTCGGCCGGCTCGACGTCCCGCAGCAACTGCCCGAACGCGGCCTCGTCGACGATCGGCGTACCGAACTGCCGCGCCTTGACCACCTTGGACGTGACTGAGTCGGGGTCGTTGGTGACCAGCAGGCTGGTCAGCCGGGAGATGCTGGAGGCCACGTGCAGACCGGCCTCGGTGGCCCGGTCCTCCAGCAGCTCGCGGTCGACGGAGGTGTCCCCGGAGAACGCCACCCGCATGCCCTGTTTGAGGCGTTTGCCGTCTTCGTAGCGACCCGGGTTGGGATAGGGGCATGCGGGCCTTTTGCGGGAGGAGCGCCAACTGCTCGGCCGGTAGCCGCCGTAGCCCCCGTATCCGCCGGACGACTGCCGGGGCACCGGACGGTCCGACCACTCCGTCAGCGGCCGGCACTCCAGCAGCGGAAGCCGGACGCCGCCCGCCGCCGCGGCCCGCAGGCTCGGCCGGAACGCCTCCGCCAGCACGCGCGCGTCGTCCAGCGCGTGGTGCGCCCGCTGCTGTACGACGCCGTAGTGCGCCGCCAGCGACTCCAGCTTGAAGTTGGGCAGCGGCAGGCCCAGCTCTTTCGACAGCGCGATGGTGCACAGCCGCTGACGCACCGGAGCCTCGCGCTTCGCGCGCGCGTACTCCCGCGCGATCATCTGCCAGTCGAAGACGGCGTTGTGCGCGACCAGCACCCGGCCGTCCAGCCGGGCCGCGAACTCCTCGGCGATGTCCGAGAAGAGCGGCGCCCCTTCGAGCACCTCGCTCGTCAGACCGTGTATCCACACCGGTCCCGGATCGCGCTCCGGGTTGACCAGCGTGTACCAGTGGTCCTCGACCTCGCCGCGCTCGTCCAGCCGGTAGACGGCCGCCGAGATGATCCGGTCGTCCCGGGCCAGGCCGGTGGTCTCCACGTCAACGACCGCGTATCCCTTCGGATACGCGGCCGGCCACTGGGTGGGGGAGGACACTGCGGTCGCACGGTCTTCGAGCATGGTCATTGAGGATACGGGCCACGACCGACACCGTGATCCCACAGGTGCCCGGGGCCTCGCCGGTCTGCCGCTCAGTCGCGCGGCCGTCGCACGCATGTGTGCCGCCATGCCCCCCAACTCCCCGTCGCATGCGTGTCTTTACCTCACCTGATCCGCTGCAACCGAGGTGCGGGTGACGGGCCGTCAGGAAAGCGTTCGACCGGCCCGGTGTTCGCTCGGGGGCCTCACCGCGGGTGTGGTGATGTGGAGGTGGCGCCCCCGGGAGTGCGATCCTCCCTGCTGTGACGGAACCCACCCACGAAGAGGCCCACGGAGGCGCGCTCGGCTCGCGGCTGAACTGGCTGCGGGCCGCCGTGCTCGGCGCGAACGACGGCATCGTCTCCACCGCGGGCATCGTCGTCGGCGTGGCCGGCGCCACCCAGAGCCGGTCCGCCCTGCTCACCGCCGGGCTGGCCGGCCTGCTCGCCGGGTCGATGTCCATGGCCGCCGGCGAGTACGTCTCCGTCTCCACCCAGCGCGACTCGGAGATGGCCGCGCTCGCGGTGGAGAAACGGGAACTGCGGGAGCAGCCGGAGGCCGAGCTGCAGGAGCTGACCACGCTGCTGGAGGAACGCGGACTGTCCCACGAGGTGGCCCGGGAGGCCGCCGAACAGCTCACCGCGCGGGACCCGCTCAGGGCCCACGCGCGCGTGGAGCTCGGAATCGATCCGGAGGACCTGACCAACCCCTGGCACGCGGCCTGGGCGAGCTTCCTGGCCTTCACGGTGGGCGCGCTGCTGCCGCTGCTGGCCATCGTCCTGCCCCCGCCCGGCTGGCGGCTGGGCGTGACCGTGGTCTCCGTCCTGGCCGCGCTCGTCCTCACCGGCTGGGCCAGCGCCCGGCTCGGCGCGGCCGACCCCGGACGGGCGGTGCTGCGCAACGTGGTGGGCGGGGCCCTGGCGATGGGGGTCACCTACGCGGCGGGCAGCCTGCTGAGCGCGGCCGGGGTCTGACACGCGGGCCGGGGACCCCGGGATCGCAGGCCGGGGCGGCGACGGCGTACCGTGAGCTGCGCTCGACCACCCCCTGAGCGCCCGCACCGACCCGCACGAGAAGGACCCTCGCCATGCGCGCCACCACCATCCACGCCCCGTACGACATGCGCGTGGAGGACGTCCCCGAGCCCGTGGTGCAGCTGCCCACCGACGCCGTGGTACGGGTGCTGCGCGCCTGCATCTGCGGCAGCGACCTGTGGGCCTACCGGGGCGAGGCGGCCCGGCAGCCGGGGCAGCGCATCGGGCACGAGTTCCTCGGGATCGTCGAGGAGACCGGTTCCGAGGTGAGCACCGTCCGGCGCGGTGACCTGGTGGTCGCGCCGTTCATGTGGTCCGACGGCGTCTGCGACTACTGCCGCGAGGGCCTGACGACGTCCTGCGAGCACGGCGGCTTCTGGGGCTCCGTCGGCTACGACGGCGGCCAGGGCGAGGCCGTGCGCGTGCCGTTCGCCGACGGCACCCTCGTCCAGCTGCCGAAGGACGCGGCCTCCGACGACCATCTGCTGTCCGCCCTGCTGACCCTCTCCGACGTCCTCGGCACCGGTCACCACGCAGCCCTCGGCGCGGGCGCCCGCCCCGGCGCCACGGTCGCCGTGGTCGGTGACGGCGCGGTCGGCCTGTGCGCGGTGCTGGCCGCCAAGCGCCTGGGCGCCGAGCGGATCATCGCGCTCGGCCGGCACGAGGTCCGCACCGACATCGCGCGCCGCTTCGGGGCCACGGACGTCGTCGCCGAGCGCGGGGAAGCGGCCGTCGAGGCCGTCCGCGAACTCACCCGCGGCCAGGGCGCGCACGCCGTGGTCGAGGCCGTCGGCACGGAACAGTCCATGCGCACGGCGGTCGACATCACCCGCGACGGCGGCGCGATCGGCTTCGTGGGCGTGCCGCACGGCAGCGGCACCGGCCTCGACCTCGGCGTCATGTTCGACCGGAACATCGCCCTGCGCGGCGGCGTCGCCCCGGTCCGCGCCTACATCCCGGACCTGCTCCCCGACGTCCTGGACGGCACGATCGACCCCTCGCCGGTGTTCGACATGACCGTCGGCATCGAGGGCGTGCCGGACGGCTACAAGGCGATGGACGAGCGCACGGCCCTCAAGGTCCTCGTCACCAACGCCTGAGTACCCGCTAGGTCCAGCGGATCGGCAGCGGCAGCGCCGTGAGCAGCCCCGAGACCGCGACGACCGCGCCCAGGGCGATCACCTCGGCCCGCGCGGGCGGGTACGCGGTCAGCGGGTCGGCGGCGCGGCGCAGCCGGATCCGCGCCCACAGGGCGAGCAGCGCGACGGCGGCGACCAGGACCACCTTGGCCAGCAGGGTGCGGCCGTACGCCGTCGTCGTCAGCTGGTCCAGGATCGTAGCCGGCGGCATGCGGCGCAGCGCACTGCACACGCCGGTCGCGGTGACGACGGCGAGCAGGACGGCCGCCACGCGCGCGTAGCGGCCGAGCAGCGCGGCCCCGGCCGGATCGCCGCGCCACAGCCGGATCAGCCGCAGGGCGTGCAGCAGACCGCCGGCCCACAGCGCCGCGCACGTCAGGTGCGCCAGCGTCAGGGCCGAGCCGACCAGCGGGCTGTGCTCGGTCGTGGGGTGGGCGCGCAGCGCCTCGGCGACCACCACCGCGGCCGGCGGCCACACCTGGGCCGCCGGGCGCCTGAGCAAGGCACACAGGGCCGCCGCCAGAAAGGCGTTGACCTCCAGCAGGGCCAGCCGGCCGTCTCGGGAGCCGTACAGGCCGCCGACGTCGATCTGGCCGAGGCGGTGCGGGATCAGATTGCCGGCGGACACCACCGCGGCGAGCGCCAGCGCGGCGACGAACCCGGCGCTGGTCGCGAACGGCGCCCAGCTGCACGGCCGTTCGGACGGGACACCGGGCAGACGGCGGGCGAGCCGGTGCACGAACAGCTCGCCGAGGGGCACGCTCAGCGCGGCGAACAGCACCGCGCGCAGCAGCCCGATGCCACCGGCCCCCGGCGCGGCGGCCTCCCCGGTGCCGTGCAGCGCCGCCGGGGGCCCGAGCAGCGGAATCAGGGCGCCCAGCGCCACCAGGCCCAGGAGGGCGGCGGCCCGGCCGGTGCCGGACCGCCGCCTGGAGCCCTCCTCGCCGGTCGCCTCGGCGGTCGGTCGTATCAAGCTCACCCCGCGATCTTCGCCAGCCGCTGCAGAACCGGGCAAGTCCCGGAAAACAACTGGCAGTACGGAATTCCGCGCATAGATACGTTTCCGGCCGCCCGCGCACTCACCGCCAGCGGGCGCTGTCCGACCCCCACGGCACCGGAGGCCGCGCCCAGTTGGCGGGGCCTCCCGCGAAGGACACCGGCGGCAGCGCGTGCCGCAGCCGGCCGAGCGGGCCGTCCGTCTCGGCCAGCCAGGCGTCCGGGCCCTCGTACGGCGCGCCCGGGGCCGCGGTCGGCCGGATCTCGTCGGTCAGCCAGCGCGCGGTTTGGGCCAGCGCCAGGCGCACGAGGCGGCCGCCCCCGTCGTACGACTGCTCGGTCAGCGCCCGCAGGACGGCTGCCGCCAGGAGATAGCCGCTGCCGTGGTCCAGTGCCTGCGCGGGCAGCGCGCCGGGCTGCTCGGCCGAGCCCTCGGTCACGGCGATGCCGGTCGCGACCTGCACCAGGCTGTCGAAGCCGCGCCGCCCGCCCCAGGGGCCGTACGCGCCCCACGCCGAGATCTGCGCCACGACCAGTCCGGGCCGGCGCGCGACCAGCGCCTGCGGCGAGAGCCCGAACCGGTCGAGGGCGCCCGGCCGGTAGCCGGTGACGACGACGTCGGCCGCGGCCAGCAGCTCCTCGAAGGTGCCGCGGCCGGCAGTGAGGTCGAGCACTGCCGACCGCTTCCCGAAGCCGGTGTCGGCGTGCTGGTCGGGGAGTTCGGGCAGCCAGGGGGCGTCCACGCGGAGTACGTCCGCGCCGAGCAGGGCGAGGGTGCGGGTGGCGACCGGGCCGGCGAGGACCCGGGTCAGGTCCAGCACGCGCAGCCCGGCGGCGGGCAGCAGGGGAGCGGCGCCGGGATCGAGCGGGGTGAGCACGCGCGCGTGCGTGGAGCCGAGGCGCTCGCGCTCGACCAGCGGGCGTGCGGCCACCTCGGCGGCCTGCTCGGTGGCCGCCCACTCCTTCGGGGTGCGCAGGGCCACGGCCAGGCCGCCGGCGCCGTACACCGCCTCCTCGACCTCCACCGCGGACCGCTCGGCGAGCCGGCCTTCCACCGCCTGCGGCGAGGCGTTTGCCGGCAGGCCGAGCACGCCGAGCAACCGGGCCCGGTGGTGCGGGTAGTTGGCGTGGGTGCGCACCCAGCCGTCGGCCGTCCGCCAGAACCGCGACAGCGGCGCGAAGGCGACCGGTGCCCGCCCGTCTACCAGCAGGTGCCGTTCACTGTGGAAGGCGGCCGCCACGGCGCCGTCGTCGACCCGGACGGCGGGCGCCTCGGCGAGCCCGGCGCGTCGGGCCGCCAGTTCGGCGGCGGCCAGCGCACAGGAGCCGACACAGGCACGGGCGAGCTCCCGTACGGGAAGGCGCGCCTCGAGCGCGCCCTCCCGTACCACGGTGGTGAGCCGCGCGAGGTGGGCGGGATCGCCACCCAGCGCGGACCATGCGGACTTGATACCAGTCATGACTGCACTATGCAGTATTGACTGAATCAATATATGGGCTGACCAGCTCTACTCGGTCACTGCCGCCAACGCGTCCGCCGTGCCGAAGCCGTAGAAGCCGTTGTAGTTCCTCGCCCCCTCGCACACCGCGTCGACCTTGCCGTCACCGTTGATGTCGTACGGGTCCGTGCACGGTGTGGCGTCGGCCTCCGCGTACAGCAGCGCCTTGACCAGGGAGGCCGGGGCGTGCGGATGGGTTGACTTGATCAATGCGGCGACACCCACGACATGCGGTGTCGCCATCGACGTACCGGCCATGTAGCCCCACTTGCCACCCGGCAGCGGGCCCAGGATGAGACCGCTGGTCGCCGGGGGCTCCGGCTTCTGGTAGGCGGTCGAGTCGCCGCCGGGTGCGGCGATGTCGATCACACCGAGGCCGTAGTTGGAGAAGGACGACTTCAGGCCCTTCGCGCCCGTCGCCGCGACCGTCACCACACCCGGCAGCTGGGTCGGTATGTCGTAGCAGGTGTGCGGGTCGATCACGCGGTCCGACGGGGTGCCGTCGTTCGGGGAGACCGGGTCGGTGATCGAGTCGGATGCGAGGTCGTAGTTCTCGTTTCCGGCCGCGGCGACGTTGACCGTGCCCTTCTTCTCCGCGTACCGCGAGGCCCGCGTGATCGCGTCGACCAGCGCCTTCTGGTCCGGGTCGGTGGTGCAGTTGAAGTACCACGGGTCGGTGTAATAGCTGTTGTTGGTCACGTCGACGTGGTGCTCGGCCGCCCACACGAAGCCGCAGACCACGGCCTCGGTGTAGAAGTACCCGTTCGGGTTGGCGACCTTGATGCCGGCCACCTTGACGCCCGGCGCCACGCCCGTGATGCCGACGCCGTTCTTCGCACCCGCGATCTCACCGGCCACGTGCGTGCCGTGCGGGCTCTCCGACGCGCTCGGCCGCCAGGCGCCGTCGGTCGTGTCGGGCTTGCCGGACACGCAGTTGGCGGAGGCCGCCCGGTCGAAGTTGGGCGCGATGTCCGGGTGGGTGTCGTCCACGCCGGTGTCGATGACCGCGACCGTGACGTCCGGGCTGCCCAGCGTCTTCTCGTGCGCCTTGTCCGCCTTGATGGCCGGCAGGTCCCACTGCAGCGGCTCCAGCGGGTCCTGGCCCGCCGCCGCCTCGGCGCCGGCCTCGGCGACCTGCTGGGCGCCGAGCACCTTCGGTGTGCCGACGTCGGTGGTGGACTGGGCGGGTAGCGGCGCGTTGCGCGTGGCACCGGCCGAGTCCACCCCGCGCACCGTGCGGATCTCTTTCGCGAAGTCCGGGTTGGCGGAGTGGACGACGATCACACCGATCTGGTCGTACGCGATCACCACCGAGCCGCCGGCCCGGGTGATCGCCTGCTGCACGTGCGCCGAGACACCGTTCCCGGGGCGGACGTTGACGACATAGCTGAGCATGGGCCCGTCGGCGGTGGCCGCCGGGGTGTTGTCCGCCGCGGACGCGGTGACGTTCGGCAGGAACGCCAGGGCCGTGGCCAGGGCCATCCCGGCCGGGATCGCGAGGGCGCGGCGCAAGCGCGGCTTGGGCGCTGTCATGAGTCAGTTCTCTCCAGTTCGTTCGCGGTACGAGCCTGCCGTGCGGGAAGTCCGCGCGGGCAGCGGCGACTTGAGCGGCTACTCGACTGCGCGCAGCGCGTCGACGACGCCGAAGCCGTAGAAGCCGTTGACGCGCTCGCCGCCGACGCAGGTCGCGTCCACGACACCGTCACCGTTGCCGTCGTAGGGCTCGCTCGGGCAGCCCGGGTTGTCCGCCTCGGCCTTCAGCAGGGCCTGCAGCTGGGCCGGAGTGGCGTCCGGATGGGCCGACTTCAGCAGCGCGGCCACCGCGGCCACGTGCGGGGAGGCCATCGAGGTGCCCTGGAGGAAGCCGTACTGGTCGTTCGGCAGGGTGGACAGGATGCGGCCGTTCTTCGACGGCGTGTCCGGGATCTGGTACTTGTCGCCGCCCGGCCCCGCCACGTCGATCACACCCTGGCCGTAGCTGGAGTAGTACGACTTGGCGCCCTTCACGCCCACCGCGCTCACCGTCACCACACCGGGCAGCTGGGTCGGCACGTCGAAGCACTCGTGCGGGTCGACCGTGCGGGTCGTGGCCGTCGAGTCGTCGGGGCTGGAGTCGTCCACGAGCGCGTGCGAGTCGAGATCGTCGTTGGAGTTGCCCGCGGAGGCCACGTTGAGCGTGCCCTTGCCCTGTGCGTACAGCTGGGCCCTGTTGACCGCGTCGACGATGGCACGTTGATCCGGATCGTCCACGCAGTTGTACAGCCACGGATCAACGTAGTAGCTGTTGTTGGTGACCTGGATGCCGTGGTCGGCGGCGAACACGAAGGCGCAGACCACGCTCTCCGGGTAGAACAGCTGCGTCGAGTCCGGCTGGGCCACCGTGATGCTCGCGACCTTCACGCCCGGCGCCACACCGGCCACACCTATGCCGTTGCGGGCCGCGGCTATCTCACCGGCCACATGGGTGCCGTGGTAGTGGTCGGCGTCCGCCGGGCGCCACGCGCCGTACGTCGTGTCCGCCTTGCCGCTCACGCAGTTCGCCGACTGGGCGGCGGAGAAGTTCGGGGCGATGTCCGGGTGGGTGTCGTCCACGCCCGTGTCGATGACACCGACGGTCACGCCGCTGCTGCCCGGGTTGATCCGCGCGGCCCGGTCGGCGCCGATCGCCCGCAGGTCCCACTGGTCCGCCTCGAGCGGTTCCTCGCCCGGGGCCGCGGCCTGGGTGAGCTTCGCGGCCTCCGCCTTCGACAGGACCTGTACCGCGCCCTCGTCGGTCGTCCCCGCCGCGCTCAGCGGCGCGGTACGCGTGGCGCCCGCCGAGTCCACCCCGCGCACCGCGCGCATCCGCGCGGCGAAGTCCGGGTTCGAGGAGTGGGCGACAATCACGCCGATCTTGTCGTAACTGGCCACGACCGAGCCGCCGTTGCGCAGGATCTCCCGCTGCACGGACTCGATCGTGCGGTGATCCGCGCGGGTGTTGACCACATACGCGAGGTTCGGTCCGTCGTCCGCCACCTGCGCCGCCCTGGCCGCGTCGGGCGCCGCGGAGGCCGCCGTCGGCAGAAAACCGAGCGAGGCGGTCAGCGACAGCACGACGGGCACGGCGAGCGCGAGCCGGCGTCTGGAACGCAGATGAACCATGGGATCTCCACATCATCCGGGTACGAAACCGCCCGAGACACAGGTGGTGCTCGGGCAGGTACATGGCGGGTGGTGCAGGCAGAAGCTATCTCCATGGCTCACCGATCAGCAATGAGTTGGCAATGGCTCAACAAGACCGCTTGCGAAACAACTCATAGGACTTGAACCGGTTCTCGCGTGCCGCCGTGGACCTTGGCAGGGGGCGCCAGCACGATCAAGCTCCCCGTTCGTCATTGCTTCCGCAACGCGAGGAGACCCCGTGGCCACCGAGACACCGCCCCCCGCCACACCGGGGGCCCCACTTCCCTCCACCGAGGAGTTCGCCGAGGTGCAGCAGAGCGCGGAGTTCGGCGAACTGCGCCGCGCCCACCGCTCGTTCGCCTTCCCGCTGGCCGTCGCCTTCACCGCCTGGTACCTGCTGTACGTGCTGCTCTCCAACTACGCGGACGGCTTCATGGGCACCAAGGTGGCCGGCAACGTCAACGTGGCCCTCGTCCTGGGCCTCGCCCAGTTCCTCACCACCTTCCTCATCGCCTGGTGGTACGCACGGCACGCCGCCGCCAAGCTCGACCCCAAGGCGGAGGCCATCAAGTCCCGGATGGAGGGCGGCGCATGAGCCCCGCGATCACACTGGCCGCCGGAGAGGCGAGCCAGCACCGTACGCTGATCATCACCCTGTTCGCGGTGTTCGTCGCCGCAACCCTCGTCATCACCGTCTGGGCGGGCCGCCAGACCAGGAGCGCCGCCGACTTCTACGCCGGCGGACGCCAGTTCACCGGCTTCCAGAACGGCCTCGCCGTCTCCGGCGACTACATGTCCGCCGCGTCCTTCCTCGGCATCGCCGGCGCCATCGCCCTGTTCGGCTACGACGGCTTCCTGTACTCCATCGGCTTCCTCGTCGCCTGGCTGGTCGCCCTGCTCCTGGTCGCCGAACCCCTGCGCAACTCCGGCCGGTACACCATGGGCGACGTCCTGGCCTACCGCATGCGCCAGCGCCCGGTCCGCACGGCCGCCGGCACCTCCACCATCGTCGTCTCGATCTTCTACCTGCTGGCACAGATGGCGGGCGCCGGCGTCCTCGTCTCGCTCCTGCTCGGCATCACCAGCGACGGCGGCAAGATCGGCATCGTCGCCCTGGTCGGCCTCCTGATGATCGTCTACGTCACCATCGGCGGCATGAAGGGCACCACCTGGGTCCAGATGGTCAAGGCGGTGCTGCTGATCGCCGGAGCCGTGCTGCTGACCTTCCTGGTCCTGCTGAAGTTCCACTTCAACATCTCCGACCTGCTCGGCAAGGCCGCCGACAACAGCGGCAAGGGCTCGGCGTTCCTGGAGCCCGGCCTGAAGTACGGCGCCACCGGCACCACCAAGCTGGACTTCATCTCGCTCGGCCTCGCCCTGGTCCTCGGCACCGCGGGCCTGCCGCACATCCTGATCCGCTTCTACACGGTTCCGACCGCAAAGGCCGCCCGTAAGTCGGTCATCTGGGCGATCGGCCTGATCGGCGCCTTCTACCTGATGACCCTCGCCCTCGGCTTCGGCGCCGCCGCGCTGATCAAGCCGGACGAGATCATCGCCTCCAACAAGGCCGGCAACACCGCGGCACCCCTCCTGGCGCTGCATCTGGGCGGTGTCGACTCGAACTGGGGCGCGATCCTGCTCGCCACCATCTCGGCCGTCGCCTTCGCGACGATCCTGGCGGTCGTCGCGGGCCTCACCCTGGCCTCGTCGTCCTCCTTCGCCCACGACATCTACGCCAACGTCATCAAGAAGGGGCAGGCCACCGAGAAGCAGGAGGTCGGCGCGGCCCGCTGGGCGACCGTCGGCATCGGCGCGGTCTCGATCGTCCTCGGCGCCCTGGCCCGGGACCTGAACGTGGCCGGCCTGGTCGCCCTCGCCTTCGCGGTCGCGGCCTCCGCCAACCTGCCGACCATCCTCTACAGCCTGTTCTGGAAGCGGTTCACCACCTCGGGCGCCCTGTGGTCGATCTACGGCGGCCTGGTCACCGCGGTCGGCCTGGTGCTCTTCTCCCCGGTGGTCTCCGGCAGCCCGGCCTCGATGTTCCCCGGCGTCGACTTCCACTGGTTCCCGCTGGAGAACCCCGGCATCATCTCCATCCCGGTCGGGTTCCTGCTCGGCGTCGTGGGCACCCTGCTGTCCAAGGAGGTCCCGGACGCCGGCAAGTACGCCGAACTGGAGGTGCGGTCCCTGACCGGTACCGGAGCGCACTGACGTTCGTACGGCGGCCGCGTCGTGACGGGACTGTAGGGTCCTACGACGCGGCCGTGTCGTACCTCGTCGGATCGGGCCGCTGTCGTTGTCAGTGGTGTCACGTACGCTCACAGGTGACGGGAAATGAGTGATCCGGGATCGAGGGAGGGGGCCCACGTGCTCATCGACACCTACGGCCGGGTGGCCACCGACCTGAGGGTCTCGCTGACCGACCGCTGCAATCTGCGCTGCACGTACTGCATGCCCGAGGAGGGCCTGCAGTGGCTGGCCAAGCCCGATCTGCTCACCGACGACGAGATCGTCCGGCTCGTCGACATCGCCGTGCGCATGCTCGGCGTCGAGGAGGTCCGCTTCACCGGCGGCGAGCCCCTGCTGCGCCCCGGCCTGGTCGGCATCGTCGAGCGCGTCGCGGCCCTCACCCCCCGCCCGCAGACCTCCCTCACCACCAACGGCATCGGCCTCAAGCGCACCGCGACCGCGCTGAAGGCCGCCGGCCTGGACCGGGTCAACGTCTCCCTGGACACCCTCCGCCCCGACGTGTTCAAGACCCTCACCCGCCGCGACCGCCACAAGGACGTCCTCGAAGGTCTTGAGGCCGCCCGCGAGGCCGGCCTGACCCCCGTCAAGGTCAACTCGGTCCTGATGCCGGGGCTGAACGACGACGAGGCCCCCGACCTGCTGGCCTGGGCCGTGGAGCACGACTACGAACTGCGGTTCATCGAGCAGATGCCGCTCGACGCCCAGCACGGCTGGAAGCGCGAGGGCATGGTCACCGCCGGGGACATCCTGGCCTCCCTGCGTACCCGCTTCGACCTCACCCCCGAGGGCGCCGACGCGCGCGGCTCGGCCCCGGCGGAGCGCTGGCTGGTGAACGGCGGCCCGCACCGGGTCGGCGTCATCGCCTCGGTCACCCGGCCCTTCTGCGCGGCCTGCGACCGCACCCGCCTGACGGCCGACGGCCAGATACGCACCTGTCTCTTCGCGACGGAGGAGACGGACCTGCGCGCGGCGCTCCGCAGCGACGCCCCCGACGAGGAGATCGCCCGCATCTGGAAGCTGGCGATGTGGGGGAAGAAGGCCGGAGCGGGACTGGACGACCCGTCGTTCGTGCAGCCGGACCGACCGATGTCGGCGATCGGCGGTTAGCTCCCCTCGGGATCCCGCCAGTCGGCGAACTTCACGACGTCCTTCAAGAAGCCCCGCACACCGAGGAACTGCGACAGATGCTCGCGATGCTCCTCGCACGCGAGCCAGGTCTTGCGCCGCTCCGGCGTGTGGATCTTCGGGTTGTTCCACGCCAGCACCCATACGGCAGCGGCATGGCAGCCCTTGGCGGAGCAGATCGGGGTCTCGTCACTCACAGGTTCGTCTCGGGTTCGTCGTACAGAAAGGGCCCGAACGAGGCGACGCCGAGCAGCCACGGGGGGAGCTGCCCGGCGTCGGTCTGTCGCTCCGACGGGGGATGCGGAGCGCGTACGCAGTATGTCACGGCTACCCCGTCGCCCGGCACTGGAACAGCACGATTGATCTGAGCTTTTCTTGAGCTTGACGGGCGGCGTTATTCCGCTTCCCGCCCGGTCCCTCGGTCACGCGGGTCCGGGCCGCTCACCAGGCGCCCCCGTCGGATGAGCCGCCGCATCCTCCGGGGCGGACTCCGCCTGCGCCTCCTCCGCGCGCGGCGGCGTGATCATCGGCCGCACCGGCGCGGTGATGAACGTCGAGGGAAGGGACGGCGGCCGCTCCCGGCCGGCGTTCGCGATCACCACGGCGATATAGGGGAGCAGCGCTCCGGCGACGAGCGCCACGACGGCGACGTACCGCTCCACGTTCCACAGGGAGACCGCGAGGATCACCGACACCGTGCGGATCGTCATCGAGATGACGTACCTGCGCTGCCGGCCCCGTACGTCCTCGGCGAGTCCCGTCCGGGCTCCGGTGATCCGGAACACCTGGACGTTGCCGCCGTGCTGTTTCCGCATCACATTCCCCATCCGCCCGTATCGGCTCCCGACCCTTCACGTTACGCCGCGGCTGCGCCGCCCACGAGACCGGGTCGCCCACTGCCTGCGGAAACGCCACCGGCTCTGCCGCGCACGGGTGAACCCGACATGCGCCGTACGGCCCACCGACCCACACTGGCCCTAATGCTCACGTCGAGCCGTACAAGGAGGCAGCCATGGGCTGGTTGTGGGCGATCATCGTGGGATTCGTGCTGGGCCTGATAGCCAAGGCGATCATCCCGGGCAAGCAGCACAGCCCCCTTTGGCTGACCACCATCGGCGGCATGCTCGGCGCCATCGTGGGCAACGCGGTCGCCCGCGCCGTCGGCGTCGCCGCCACCCGCGGCATCGACTGGACCCGGCACGTCTTCCAGCTGGTGGCCGCGATCATCATCGTCGCAGCCGTGGACGCCCTCTACATGGCGACGCTGGGCAAGCGGAAGCAGGAGAGGGTCCGGGCTTGAGGACCCGCTGAGCGAGGGCGCCCCGAAAGGGGCGCGGGGAACTGTGCGAGAAACCACGACGAAAGCCGCGGTCGCCAGTCCACCCGCACCCCCACGGCGCTCAGGTGCCCACGACCTCCACCGCGGCAAGGTTCTTCTTCCCGCGCCGCAGCACCAGCCACCGCCCGTCCAGCAGGTCCTCGGACGAGGGCACCTCGTCCTCGGCGGCGACCTTCACGTTGTTCACGTAGGCCCCGCCCTCCTTCACCGTCCGCCGCGCGGCGGACTTGCTGGCGACGAGTCCGACCTCGGCGAACAGGTCGACCACCGGACCGAGCTCGGCGACCTTGATGTGCGGCACCTCGGACAGCGCCGCCGCCAGCGTCCGACCGTCCAGCTCCGACAGCTCACCCTGCCCGAACAGGGCGCGCGACGCGGCGATCACCGCGGCGGTCTGGTCGGCGCCGTGCACCAGCGTGGTCAGCTCCTCGGCGAGCGCCCGCTGCGCGGCCCGGGCCTGCGGCCGCTCCTGCGTCTGCTGCTCCAGCTCCTCCAGCTCCTCGCGGGACTTGAAGGACAGGATGCGCATGTACGTGGAGATGTCCCGGTCGTCCACGTTCAGCCAGAACTGGTAGAACGCGTACGGCGTCGTCATCTCGGGGTCGAGCCAGACCGCGCCGCCCTCGGTCTTGCCGAACTTGGTGCCGTCGGCCTTGGTCATCAGCGGGGTCGCCAGCGCGTGCACCTCGGCGCCGGGCTCCAGCCGGTGGATCAGGTCCAGGCCGGCCGTGAGGTTGCCCCACTGGTCGCTGCCGCCCTGCTGGAGGGTGCAGCCGTACCGCCGGTAGAGCTGCAGGAAGTCCATGCCCTGCAGGATCTGGTAGCTGAACTCGGTGTAGCTGATGCCCTGGTCGGACTCCAGGCGGCGGGCCACGGAGTCCTTCGTCAGCATCTTGTTGACGCGGAAGTGCTTGCCGATGTCCCGCAGGAACTCGATCGCGGAGAGGCCCGCGGTCCAGTCGAGGTTGTTCACCATGACCGCCGCGTTCTCGCCCTCGAAGTCCAGGAACGGCTCGATCTGGGCGCGCAGCTTGCCGACCCAGCCGGCCACCGTCTCCGGGTCGTTCAGCGTGCGCTCCGCCGTCGGGCGCGGGTCGCCGATCAGCCCGGTCGCGCCGCCGACCAGCGCCAGCGGCCGGTGCCCGGCCTGCTGGAGCCGGCGCACGGTGAGCACCTGCACCAGGTGCCCGACGTGCAGTGACGGCGCGGTCGGGTCGAAACCGCAATAGAACGTGACGGGACCGTCCGCGAGCGCCTTGCGCAAAGCGTCCTCGTCGGTGGACAGGGCGAACAGCCCACGCCACTTCAGCTCGTCGACGATGTCCGTCACGGTTCTCGTGTCTCCTCGATGATCTTCGGGCAGTCGGGTGACACCCGACCACGAACGCCTACGAGGTTATACGCCCTGACTGACAGAGCTCATGTTGAAATCCGGGATCCGCAGCGCGGGCATCGCGGCCCGGGTGAACCAGTCGCTCCACTCGCGCGGCAGCGTCTTCTCCGTACGGCCCGCCTCCGTGGCCCGCCGCAGCAGGTCCACCGGCGACTCGTTGAACCGGAAGTTGTTCACCTGCCCCGTCACCTCGCCGTTCTCCACGAGGTAGACGCCGTCCCGGGTCAGACCGGTGAGCAGCAGCGTGGCCGGGTCGACCTCGCGGATGTACCACAGGCAGGTCAGCAGCAGCCCGCGCTCGGTGCCCGCGACCATGTCCTGGAGCGAGCGGTCGTTCCCGCCGTCCAGGATCAGGTTCCCGAGCACCGGGGCGACTGGCAGCCCGGTCAGGCCCGCGCTGTGCCGGGTGGTCGTCAGGTGCTTGAGCACACCCTCGCCGATCCACTCCGTCGTGTGGGTCGGCAGCCCGTTGTCGAACACGGACTGGTCCCCGCCGGAGGAGTGGGCGACCACGAAGGGTGGGCACTCCAGGCCCGGCTCGTTCGGGTCGCTGCGCAGGGTCAGCGGCAGCTCGGCGAGCCTCTCGCCCACGCGCGTGCCGCCGCCCGGCCTGGAGAAGACCGTCCGGCCCTCGGCCGCGTCCCGGCCCGACGCCGACCACAGCTGGTAGATCAGCAGGTCCGCGACGGCCGTGGGCGGCAGCAGCGTCTCGTAGCGGCCGGCGGGCAGCTCCACGCGCCGCTCGGCCCAGCCGAGCCGCACGGCCAGCTCTGCGTCCAGCGCGCCGGGGTCGATGTCCTTGAAGTCCCGCGTGGAGTGGCCGGCCCAGGCCGAGCGCGTCCGGTCGGGCGACTTGGCGTTCAGCTCCAGCGTCCCGGTGGGCTGGTCGTGCCTGAGGCGCAGCCCGGTGGACGTGCCCAGGTACGTCGACACCAGCTCGTGGTTGGCGAAGCCGTACAGCTCACGGCCGCCCGCACGCGCGCGTGCGAAGGCCTCGCCGAGCGCCGGGGCGAAGTCGGCGAACACCGCGGAGGAGGTCTCGGCGGGCGCGTCCGTGAAGTCCGGAGACTGCGGTACCCCGCCGACCAGCGGCTGCGCGTCCTCGGCGGGTCCCGCACCGCGCGCGGCGGTCTCGGCGGCCCGCACCAGCGGCTCCAGCTCCTGAGCGGTGACCGCCGAGCGCGACACGACACCCGAGGCGGTGCCCTCCTTGCCGTCCACGGTCGCGATCACGGTGAGCGTACGGCCGCGCGTCACGCCGTTCGTGGTCAGCGCGTTGCCCGCCCAGCGCAGGTTGGCGGTGGAGTGCTCGTCGGCGATGACGACACAGCCGTCGGCCCGGCACAGCGCGAGCGCCTGCTCGACGATCTCGTGCGGCTTGTTCGTACGGGCGCTCATCGACCGGCCTCCTGCGTGGTGTTCAGAATGTTGACGCCCTTGAAGAGGGCGGACGGGCACCCGTGCGACACGGCGGCCACCTGCCCCGGCTGGGCCTTGCCGCAGTTGAAGGCGCCGCCGAGGACGTAGGTCTGCGGACCGCCCACGGCGGCCATCGAACCCCAGAAGTCCGTCGTGTTCGCCTGGTACGCCACATCCTTCAGCTGCCCGGTGATCCGGCCGTTCTCGATCTTGAAGAAGCGCTGCCCGGTGAACTGGAAGTTGTACCGCTGCATGTCGATCGACCAGGACCGGTCGCCGACCACGTAGATGCCCCGGTCGACACTCCCGATCAGGCCCTCGGTGGACAGCCCCGCCGGGTCCGGCTGCAGCGAGACGTTGGCCATGCGCTGAACCGGCACATGCGCGGGGGAGTCGGCGAACGCGCACCCGTTGGAACGGTCGAACCCGGTGAGCCGGGCGATCCGCCGGTCCAGCTGGTAGCCGACCAGCGTGCCGTCCCTCACCAGGTCCCAGGACTGCGCCTCGACGCCCTCGTCGTCGTATCCGACGGTCGCGAGGCCGTGCTCGGCGGTGCGGTCGCCGGTGACGTTCATCAGCTCCGAGCCGTACCGCAGCTTGCCCAGCTGGTCGAAGGTGGCGAAGGAGGTGCCGGCGTAGGCGGCCTCGTAGCCGAGGGCCCGGTCCAGCTCCGTCGCGTGCCCGATGGACTCGTGGATGGTCAGCCACAGGTTGGACGGGTCGACCACCAGGTCGTACAGGCCCGGCTCCACGCTCGGCGCCCGCATCTTCTCGGCGAGCAGCTCCGGGATCCGCTCCAGCTCCTCGTCCCAGTCCCAGCCGGTGCCGGTGAGGTACTCCCAGCCCCGCCCGACCGGCGGCGCGAGGGTCCGCATCGAGTCGAACTCACCGCTGGACTCGTCGACCGACACGGCCGTCAGCTGCGGATGCAGCCGTACCCGCTGCTGGGTCGTCACGGTCCCGGCGGTGTCGGCGTAGAACTTGTTCTCGTGCACGGTGAGCAGCGAGGCGTCCACGTGGTTGACGCCGTTCGCGCCCAGCAGCCGTGTGCTCCAGTCCGCGAGCAGCGCGGCCTTCTCCTCGTCCGGCACGGAGAACGGGTCGATCTCGTACGACGACACCCACGTGCGGTCCGCGTACACCGGCTCGCCGGCCAGCTCCACCCGCTCGTCCGACCCGGCTGCCTTGATGACCTGCGCGGACAGCTTGGCCATGGCCACCGCCTGGGAGGCGACCTTGGCGGCCGCGTCCATGGTCAGGTCCACGCCGGAGGCGAAGCCCCATGTACCGCCGTGCACGACCCGCACCGCGTACCCGAGGTCGGTGGTGTCCGACGATCCGGCGGGTTTGGCGTCCCGCAGCCGCCAGGACGCGCTGCGCACCCGCTCGAACCGGAAGTCCGCGTGCTCGGCCCCGAGCGCACGCGCGCGAGCCAGAGCGGCGTCGGCGAGGGACCTTAGCGGAAGCGCCGTGAAGGCTTCGTCGATGGAATGAGGCACGGAGGTCTCCCTGCTGTCGTGGCCTGTCGGATCCGATCATGTCGTGGGAGCGGCCCGGCGGACCACACGTTTCGCGCCTGGACGGCGGCGGTTCTGTAGGGATCCGACAGTGACTCCCGCCCGCCACTGTCGGTGCCCGATTGCCCGCGGACCCGGCCGTACCGATAGGTTTCCGATGAAGCCGCCTGTCACCAGGTGTCCGGGCGGGTTGTCCGACATCTGCAGACCGCTATCGAAAGGGTGATCCGTTGAGCCGCTCGGTTCTCGTCACCGGAGGAAACCGGGGCATCGGCCTCGCCATCGCCCGCGCGTTCGCCGACGCCGGCGACAAGGTCGCGATCACATACCGCTCGGGTGAGCCGCCGGCCGCCCTGACGGACTTGGGCTGCCTGGCCGTCAAGTGCGACATCACCGACCAGGAGCAGGTGGAGCAGGCCTACAAGGAGATCGAGGACCAGCACGGTCCCGTCGAGATACTGATCGCCAACGCCGGCGTGACCAAGGACCAGCTCCTGATGCGCATGTCCGAGGAGGACTTCACCTCGGTCATCGACACCAACCTCACCGGCACCTTCCGCGTCGTCAAGCGCGCGAACCGCGGCATGCTGCGCGCCAAGAAGGGCCGCGTCATCCTGATCTCGTCCGTGGTCGGCCTGCTCGGCTCCGCGGGCCAGGCGAACTACGCCGCCTCCAAGGCCGCCCTGGTCGGCTTCGCGCGCTCCCTCGCCCGTGAGCTGGGCTCGCGCAACATCACCTTCAACGTCGTCGCGCCCGGTTTCGTCGACACCGACATGACCAAGGTGCTCACCGACGAGCAGCGCCAGAACATCGTGTCGCAGGTGCCGCTCGGCCGTTACGCGCAGCCGGAGGAGATCGCCGCGACGGTGCGGTTCCTCGCCTCGGACGACGCCTCGTACATCACTGGAGCCGTCATCCCCGTTGACGGCGGACTGGGAATGGGTCACTGATCACCATGAGCGGAATCCTCGAGGGCAAGCGCGTCCTGATCACCGGCGTGCTGATGGAGTCCTCCATCGCCTTCCACGCGGCCAAGCTGGCCCAGGAGCAGGGCGCGGAGATCATCCTGACGGCGTTCCCGCGGCCCACGCTGACCGAGCGCATCGCCAAGAAGCTGCCGAAGCCCACCAAGGTCATCGAGCTGGACGTCACCAACGACGAGCACATGGGCCGGCTGGCCGACGTCGTCGGCGAGGAGCTGGGCGGCCTCGACGGCGTCGTGCACTCCATCGGCTTCGCGCCGCAGGACGCGCTCGGCGGCAACTTCCTCAACACGCCCTTCGAGTCCGTGGCCACCGCCATGCACGTCTCGGCGTACTCCCTGAAGTCGCTCACCATGGCCTGCCTGCCGCTGATGCAGAACGGCGGCTCGGTCGTCGGCCTGACCTTCGACGCGCAGTACGCCTGGCCGCAGTACGACTGGATGGGCCCGGCCAAGGCCGCGCTGGAGGCCACCAGCCGCTACATCGCCCGCGACCTGGGCAAGCAGAACATCCGCTGCAACCTCATCTCCGCGGGCCCGATCGGCTCCATGGCCGCCAAGTCCATCCCGGGCTTCAGCGAGCTGGCCTCCGTGTGGGACACCCGTGCCCCGCTGGAGTGGGACCTGAAGGACCCGGAGCCGGCCGGCAAGGGCATCGTCGCCCTGCTGAGCGACTGGTTCCCGAAGACCACCGGCGAGATCATCCACGTCGACGGCGGTCTGCACGCCATCGGCGCCTGATCCTCGTACCCGACGCCCCGTTCCCCGCAGCGCGCGGGGAGCGGGGCGTCACCCGTTCGGCCCACCTGCCGGGCGCCCCATGGCCCGGACGGCTCACCCTGGATTGAGCGTTCACCTCGCGCGTCCCTCCCCAGCCCGGCCGAGGAGGTCCCGTTGTGCGCCTGTCCCGAAGCCTGGCCCCGCTGACCGTGGCCGTGGCCCTCGTGCTCTCACTGCCGTACGACGCGATGCCCTACGCGCGCGTGGACGACGGAAAGCCTCCCGCGCCGAGCTTCTTCGGGGCCTCCTGCCGTACGACCGTCCACGGCTCCCACGTGGTGGCCTACTGCCACAATCCCTATGTCGACACCGATCGCGTGCGTCTGCACATCGAGTGCGCCCCCTGGTGGGACATCGACACCGACAGCGCACCGGTGGACACCGGACCCGCGATGACCGTTCGGCTGACCGGCCGGTGCTGGAAGGAAGTCCGCACGGTCTGGATAAGCCACCAGAACGTGCACTGAACGGCTGGATCAGTCGCCGGCAGGAGCGCCGAACCGGCCCGGCCGACACAGGAACGGATAGCTCGCGGCCTCGGCGGCCGCCGCCTCCGCGTCCCCGGCGCGGATCGCGTCCACCAGGCGCGCGTGATCCATGTACGTCTCCGGAGTCAGCTCCGCGCCCACGTCCGCGCGCAGCCAGTCCCGCAGCACCTCGCCCAGATCGGCGTACATCGCGGTGATCACGTCGTTGTGCGAGGCGGCCACGACGGCCAGGTGGAAGGTGGCGTCGGCGGACACGAAGGCCTCCGCCTCGCCGGTCTCCCAGGCCACCTCGCGCCGGCCCAGCAGCGCGTCCAGCTGCTTGAGGTCCTTCTCGGTGCGCCGCTCGGCGGCCAGCTTCGCCGCGGCCGACTCCAGCGCGGCGCGCAGTTCGGCGATGTGCCGGGGATCGGCGTCGGAGAACCGGCGGTGCATCACACCGGCCAGCTCGCTCGTCGCCACCACATACGTGCCCGAGCCCTGCCGGATGTCCAGCAGACCGTTGTGGGCGAGCGCGCGGACCGCCTCGCGGACGGTGTTGCGGGCGACGCCGAGTTGCTCGACCAGCTCCGGCTCCGTCGGGATGCGCGAGCCGACCGGCCACTCGCCGGAGGTGATCTGGTTGCGCAGTTCGGCGATGACCTGCTCGGACAGCGCGGAACGGCGCGGGTGGCTCAGGGGCATGGCACACCTTCGCACGCGAGGCCCGGGCGGGAGCGCCGCGGGGATGGACAACCAATCATCCCATGATTCTATGATGAGCCTCATGGCACGTGAGGAAACCCGGACAGTGGAGACCCGTACGGTGATGTCACCGACCGAACGCGGTACGGCCGCCACGACGAACACCCCCGAGACGACCCCTGGCGCCGACCGCACGCGCGCGTGGGCGACCCGCCTGGTCGTCGTCGGCATCGTCCTGTCCGCGCTGAACCTCCGCCCGGCCATCACGAGCCTCGGCGCGCTCCTGGAAGAGGTCCGCGACGGGCTCGGCATGAGCGGCAGCGTGGCTGGCGTGCTCACCTCCGTGCCCCCGCTCTGCTTCGCGGTCTTCGGTATCACCGCACCGCGACTGGCCCGCCGCTTCGGTCCGGCCGCCGTGGTGTGCGCCGGCATGGCCGCCATCACCGCCGGCCTGCTGATCCGGCCGTATCTCGGCAGCACGGCCGGATTCCTGGCCGCGAGCGCCCTCGCCCTGATGGGCATCGCCCTCAGCAACGTGCTCATGCCGGTCATCGTCAAGCGCTGGTTCCCCGACCGGGTCGGCTCCATGACCGGCCTCTACTCGATGGCCCTCGCCCTCGGCACGTCCCTCGCCGCCGCGGTGACCGTGCCCCTGACCGACGCCCTCGGCGGCAGCTGGCAGTCCGGCCTCGCCGTGTGGGCCGCCCTGGCGGGCGCCGCCGTGCTGCCCTGGCTGCCGCTCCTCCGGGACCGCGGCGGCGACGCCGGGACCGCGCGGGGTGGGCAGCACGAGCGCGCGGAGGCACAGCAGGTGGGGGCGGCGGCCGCACAGCAGGCGCCGCTGCGCATCACCCGCAGCCGTACCGCCTGGGCGCTCGCCGTCTTCTTCGGCCTCCAGGCCACCGCCGCCTACATCACGATGGGCTGGATGCCGCAGATCTTCCGCGACGCCGGCGTGCCGGCCGGCACCGCGGGCGTGCTGCTCGCCGTCACCATGGTGATGGGCGTGCCGTTGGCCTTCGTCATCCCGCGGGTCGCCACCCGGCTGCCCCACCAGGGGCCGATCGCGCTGGTCCTGGGCGTGTGCGGGCTCGCCGGATACGCGGGCCTGTACTTCGCGCCGGCCGCGGGCGCCTGGGCCTGGGCGCTGCTGCTCGGCGTCTCCAACTGCGCCTTCCCGCTGGCCCTGACGATGGTCGGCATGCGGGCCCGGAGCGGTCCGGGCGTGGTCCAGCTGTCCGCGTTCGCGCAGAGCACCGGCTATCTGATCTCCATCCCCGGCCCGCTGCTGGTCGGCGTGCTCTACCAGCACAGCGGCGGCTGGGGCCTGCCGATCGCCCTCATGACGGGCCTGATGCTGCCGCAGATGGCGGTGGGCTTCCTGGCGGGCCGCGACCGCACGGTGGAGGACGAGGCGACGGCACGCTGACCCGGGGGACGGGACACCGGGACGCGGGGGCGCGATGCGCTGAGCGGCCCGGTCTCGGCCGGCGGGGGTGAAGTGCTGGGCGTGGTGGGTGGGGGGCGGAGGGCTCGTGGCGCCGGCTTGACCGCTGGGGCTGGAGCGCGATGCACCGATCGGACTGGTCTGGGGCCGGAGGGCGTGATGCGCTGAGCGTGTCGCTGGGGTGGGGGCTCGTGGCGCCGGCTTGTCCGCTGGCGTGGGAGGGCGCGAGGCGTCGATCGGCGCTGCCTTTCCCGCTGGGCCGGAGGGGGCGATGTGCTGGTCGGCGCTGCTCGGGGGCTGCGCCGGGGGTGACGCGCCGAGCGCGTCGGCTTGGGCTGGAGGGTGTGTCGCACTGGCCCCGGCCAAGGCCAGGGGGGTGACGCGCCGAGCGTGTCGGCTTGGGCTGGAGGGCGCGAGGCATTGCCCGCCGACTGTGCACCGGCGCCCCGCGATCGGAGGGGCGATGCGCTGGCCCCGGCCATGATCGGAGGGGCGATGCGCTGCCTGCCCCCGGCCAGGACCGGGCGGGTGACGCGCCGAGCGTGTCGGCTTGGGCTGGAGGGCGCGAGGTACTGCCCGCCGACTGTGCACCGGCGCCCCGCGATCGGAGGGGCGATGCGCTGGCCCCGGCCATGATCGGTGGGGAGATGCGCTGGCCCCCGGCCGCGATCGGTGGGGCGATTGCGCTGGCCCCGGCCATGACCGGAGAGGCCACGCGCTGCCCGCCCTCGGCCAAGACCAGGCGGGCGACGCGCCGAGCCCCGCGGAGGGTGGCCGGGGCGTGCCCGTGTGGATGGCTCCGTCGGTCGTCCGTGGACCGGGGTGGGACGGTCCGGCCCGCACCGGCGGGTCGGTGAGGGAGGCGGTGCCCGCTCGTGGCGGGTCCGAGCCGGCGAACGCGCGATCGGTCGGCTCGCTCCCGGCGCGGGCGTACGTGCGAGATGGCCCGCGCCCGGTGGTCCCCGCGAGGCCACTGGCCGCCCCCGATCGACCCCCGCGGAGCGGAGGGTGCGAGACTGGGCGCATGCAGCCTGTGCTCGACCCGAACCCGAAGAACGGCCAGAAGAAGATGCTGATCGTCTTCGGCTCGTTCTTCGCCATCTTCCTGATCATCGCCGTCATCGCGACCCTCGCCTCCCCGTGACGACGGCGTCCCGGCCCGCGTCCCACGGCGGATGGTGGGGCTAGCTCCACCATCCCCTAGGGGGAAAGGGTCAGGGTCAACTGGGTGGAAGTCCGGATGGGTTGGCCGCCCCGGATTCCGTAGCTTCGAGATGTGACCGCACGGCACGGTCACGGACCCGCTCGAAGACCCACGGAGGCGATCATGTCGGCCCGCACCCACTCCCGGCCCCACCCGGCGACCACGGGCGGCGTCGACATCCGGCTGCCCTGGTGGGCCCTCGCCCTCCCCGCACTCGCCTTCATCGCGCTGCTGACGCTGATACTGAACCCGTCGGACGCGCACGCCGCGAGCGGCGACCCGGCGATCACTCACCTCTTCGAGCGCGCCCACCAACTCCTCATGCGCTGACCAGCGGCCTTCGTACGCGGTGAATCCGCATGTCAACTCCCTGCGCCGCATGGCCTGTTTCATGCGAAGCTGGGTCCCATGAGCGCCGCAGAACCTCGCAGTATCGTCCTCCTCCGGCATGCGAAAGCCGACTGGCCCCAGGTGTCCGATCATGAGCGCCCGCTCGCCGAGCGGGGCCGCAAGGACGCCGCGGTGGCCGGACGCAAACTGGCCGACACCGGTATCACCTTCGACCTGGCCCTGTGCTCCACCGCCAACCGGACCCGCGAGACCTGGAAGCTCGCCGTCCACGAGCTGGCGCACCGGCCGAAGACCGTCTACGAGGAGCGGGTCTACGAGGCCTCGCCCGGCGAACTGATCGCCGTGCTGAACGAGACTCCGGACGACGTGCGGAACCTGATCCTGATCGGCCACAACCCAGGCGTCCACGGCCTGGCCGAGATCCTGTCCGGCACGGCCGAGGGCGACGCCCGCGACCGGATGGACCGCCGCGGTTTCCCGGCCGCCGGTTTCGCGCTGCTGTCCTTCGACGGCCCCTGGAAGAGCCTGGAGCCGGGCGTGGCCACCCTCAGGGACTACTGGGCGCCCGCCGAGTGATCCCACCCGTGCGCAGGGGCCCGGTACCTCCGCGGTGCCGGGCCCCTGCGCATCGGGCCGGTTCAGCCCTCGTCGTGCGTGTCGGCCGCCTCGACCTCTTCGCGGGTGACGCCCAGCAGATACAGGACCGTGTCGAGGAAGGGGAAGTTCACCGCCGTGTGCGCCGCCTGGCGGACCACCGGTTTGGCGTTGAAGGCGACGCCCAGACCGGCCGCGTTCAGCATGTCCAGGTCGTTCGCGCCGTCGCCGATCGCCACCGTCTGCGACAGCGGCACCCCCGCCTCCGCGGCGAACCGGCGCAGCAGCCGCGCCTTGCCCGCGCGGTCCACGATCTCGCCGGTGACCCGGCCGGTGAGCTTGCCGTCGACGATCTCCAGCGTGTTGGCCTGCGCGAAGTCCAGGCCCAGCCGTTCCTTCAGATCGTCCGTGACCTGGGTGAAGCCACCAGAGACGACCCCGACCTGGTAGCCGAGCCGCTTCAGCGTACGGATCAGGGTGCGGGCGCCCGGCGTCAGCCGGACCTCGTTGCGGACCTTCTCCACCACGGAGGCGTCCAGCCCCTTCAGCAGCGCCACGCGCGCGTGCAGCGACTGCTCGAAGTCCAGTTCCCCGCGCATCGCCGCGGCCGTGACCTCGGCGACCTTGTCCTCGCAGCCGGCGTGCGCCGCGAACAGCTCGATGACCTCGTCCTGGATCAGCGTGGAGTCCACGTCCATGACCACCAGGCGCTGAGCACGCCGGTGCAGGCCCGCCGCGACGACCGCGACGTCGACACCCAGTGCCGCCGCGTCCGTGACCAGGGCCGTGCGCAGCGGCTCGGTCTCCACGCCGGAGACCGCGAACTCCACTGCCGTCACCGGATACTTGGCGAGCCGGAAGATACGGTCGATGTTGCCGCCGGCCTTCGCGATCCGGTCGGCGATGGCGGCCGTCGACTCGGCGGTCAGCGGATGGCCGAGCACGGTCACCAGCGAACGTCCGAGGCCGCGCGGCCGGTTGTCCCCGTGCCCGGAGATGATCTCCGCCTGCATCTTCATCGACTCGGCCCAGCTGTGCACGGTGGCCCTGAGGTCGCCCTCCAGGCCGGCCGGCGGCTGCGTCACCAGCGCGCACAGCACCAGGCGGCCCCGGGTGACGACCTGCTCGATGTCGACCACGTCGACGACGTAGGCGGCGAGGGTGTCGAAGAGGCCCGCCGTGATGCCGGGCCGGTCCTTGCCGAAGATCTTGACGAGGAGGGTGGGGACCTCGGGGGTCTGTTCAGCGGAGGTCTGCGAAGCGCTCATGGTGTCACCACCGTATCCGGCACCCAGTGCCGTCCGCCGTCGAGGTCCGACTGACGGACACGGAACAATGGATGTCGCGCCGGTGTCAGGGATCTTGCCACCGGGAGTCACCGCCCGCCCGCACACGGCGGCCCCCGGTCCCACCACGACTGTGCCATGAGATGCCCCGACGGGCATGGGCGGGAGAGTCGCACCGAACGCGCGTGGTGCACAGTCCCCCGCCGACTCACCCGCGGCGCTTGGGCTTCCCGGGCGGTGCCGGGGGCGGCGGCGGAGGGGGCGGCGGTGGCCATTCGGTGCCGTCCGACCCCTGAGGACGGTCACCTCGCCGCGCCGGGGGACGGCGCCGGGGCGGCGGGGGAGCGGCGTCGAGCGGCCGGGCGATGGTCGGGGCGCCGTACACGTCGTCCCCGGCGGCGGGCCCGGCGTCCCGCGGCTCCTCGCGCAGGTCCTGTGGCACCTGGAGGTCCCGCGGCACCCGCAGATAGGGATTCGTGTCCGGGTTCGGCGGCCGGAACGGCGTGCTCGGCGCGTACGGCCCGAGACCTCCGGCACCTCCGGCACCTCCGTCCCCGTCGTACCCCGAGCTCCCCCCGTTCCCCCGCACCCCCGAAGCCGCCCGAGCCGCCCGTCCCCCCGCCGCCCCGGTCGCCCAAGCCGTCAGGGAGCCGATCACCCCGGCGCCCGCGCCCCACGCCGCGCCGAGCAGCAGGGCGAGGCCGAGGTGGCCGTGCAGGTCGAGGCCCGCGCCGAAGGCGTCGAGGCCGAGTACGGACAGGGAGGCGGTCAGCGACACGGACGTCAGCCAGGCGAGCAGGGGGAGGGCGAGCGCGGTCGTGATGGCGAGGCGCAGTCCGCACCGGGCGGCGAAACCGAGAGCGCTGTCGGCCTGCCGCACCACCGGTGTGCGGACCGCCGTCAGGACGCCGGCCAGCAGCATCGCCAGTGCCGCGGCCAGGGCCAGCAGCCACACCCGGTGGTCCAGGTCGGCCAGTCGGCCCAGCGTCACCGGCTGCTCGGTGTGCGCGGACAGCAGCCGGTCCAGCGGGTGGGGCAGGGACCTGCCGAGGACACCGGTGGCGTGGCCGTCCCAGGGGACCAGGAGACCGAGGGGCAGGCCGAGCCAGATCCCGTTCGGCGCGCCGAGCAGGGCCGCGCCGGCGATGCGCCCGGGGTGGTCGTCGCCGATCGCCGCGTACGCCGCCGCCGCGAGCCCCGCCGCCACGGCCACCAGCAGCACGGTGACGAGCGCCGAGACCGCCGGCCGTACCGCCCGGTGCACGACGGACCAGCCCGGTGGCAGGGGAGCGCGCCGGGAAGCGAGCAGGGCGATCAGCAGGACGCCGGCACACCAGAGTGCGCCGCCGAGCAGCGTGGCCGACGTGTCCACGGTGAAGCCGACCGCGGCCTTGGCGTGGACGAGGTCGCCGATCCGGTTCGGCAGCAGTCCGCTCACGTCGCCGAGGCCGGGGATGCTCAGCCCGCCGCCTCCCTTGCCGCCCGTGCCCGGCAGCCGGTCCAGCCCGAGCGAGCCGCCGTCGATGGTGACCACGTCGTGCCCCGCCCAGGCGAGACCGCCCAGCAGTGCGACGAAGAGAGCGACCACCGTGCCCGCGCGGGCGAGGAGTTCGGCGGGCGCGACCACAACTCCGGCCGTGCGCAAGGACCGCAGGAAGAACCACGACAGCAGCAGGGCACCGGCCAGGCTCACCCCGAGTGGCGTGATCTCGATGGCGGTGTGGGCCTCGGCGCCCTTCAGACCGAACGCGGACACATCGCCCGACGGCGTGACCGACCCACCCGCCCCGAGGGCCACAACGGCCGCTGTCATGGGGCCAAGTGAGCCTGCCGTGTCCGCTCGCAGAAGGTGCAGGCCGAGCGCGGCCGTCCCCGCCATCCCGATCAACGCCCAGCTCACCGCGGCGATCGCGGACAGCAGGACGTCCGTCCAGGGCACCGTCGTGGCGCGCGGCGCGGTCTCGGCGTTTGTGGCAGACCTCATGGCAGACCCCCCGATCCGCGGCGCGGCACTGGAGCCGCGCTTGTCCCCCCACGCCGGGATTACCACTCTCCGGCCCGGATTCAACCCCGTCAACGGGGCGAGTTGAAGCGTGCGCGGGCGCCCGTCGACAAGGCCCGGGTTTCGGTCAGCGGGCCGAGCCTGAAATAGTTCCCCCCGATGTTCGACATCCCTAGACTCCCTGTGATGGGGGTAATTCGGGGGACAACTCAGTGGGGCATGGAGTGCCGGAACTCGTACTGGAATCAAACGGACGGACCTGGACGCTGGACCCGTCCAGGCCCTATACCCTCGGCCGCGATCCGCAGGGTGACATCGTCTTCGACGACGCCAGGGTGTCCTGGCGGCACGCCACGGTCAGCTTCAACGGCCGCAGTTGGGTCATCGAGGACCATGGCAGCACCAACGGCACGTTCGTGCAGGGCCGGCGGATCCAGCAGATGGAGATCGGGCCGGGCGCGTCGCTGCACCTCGGCAACGCGACGGACGGACCGCGGCTGAACCTGTCGGGCGCCGCGGTCGGCCGGCAGCAGCCGGCGCCGTACGCGGCGCAGGGCGCCGGGGCGCCGGGCTGGGCCCAGCAGGCACCCGCCTCTCCGCAGGCCGCACAGCCGCAGGCCCAGCAGGCACCGGCCCCGCAGCAGGCCGTACCGCACCAGGCGCCCGCGCAGCAGCCGCAGCAGGGCTGGCCGCAGCAGGCGCCCGCGTTCCCGCAGCAGCAGGCGGGGCCCGCGGAGCAGTACGCGCAGAAGACGCCCGGTGGTGCCGCGGGGGCGCCGCCGGTCTACGGCGACCGCAGCCCGACCACGTTCCACCAGTTCGCCGTCGGCCGGGTGATGCGCATCGGCCGTGCCCTGGAGAACGACCTGGTCGTCTCCGACCTGCAGGTCTCCCGGCACCACGCCGAGTTCCACGCCACGCCCGACGGCCGGCTGGAGATCCGCGACCTCGGCTCGCACAACGGCACCTACGTCAACGGCCAGCCGATCCCCAAGGGCGGCTCGGTGCAGCTGGGCCCGGCCGACATCGTCGGCGTCGGCCACTCCACCTTCCGGATCGTCGGCGACCGGCTCGAGGAGTTCGTCGACACCGGTGAGGTCTCCTTCTCCGCGCGCCATCTGACCGTCACGGTCGACGGCGGCAAGCAGATCCTGAAGGACGTCTCCTTCGGCGTCCCGGAGAAGTCCCTGATCGCGGTCATCGGCCCGTCCGGCTCCGGCAAGTCGACCCTGCTCAAGGCGCTCACCGGCTACCGGCCCGCCAACCAGGGCGAGGTCCTGTACGACAACCGCAACCTGTACAAGCAGTTCGCCGAGCTGCGGCAGCGCATCGGCCTGGTCCCGCAGGACGACATCCTGCACAAGGAGCTGAGCGTCAGGAAGGCCCTGAAGTACGCGGCCAAGCTGCGCTTCCCGGCCGACACCACGGCCCAGGAGCGCGACGCCCGCATCGACGAGGTGCTGCGCGAGCTCAAGCTCGACATCCACAAGGACAAGAAGGTCACCTCCCTCTCCGGCGGCCAGCGCAAGCGTGTCTCGGTGGCCCTGGAGCTGCTCACCAAGCCGTCGCTGATCTTCCTGGACGAGCCGACCTCGGGTCTCGACCCGGGCATGGACCGCGACGTCATGCAACTGCTGCGCGGCCTCGCCGACGACGGCCGTACGGTCCTCGTGGTGACCCACTCGGTGGCCGAGCTGGCGCTGTGCGACAAGCTGCTGGTGATGGCGCCGGGCGGTGCGGTCGCCTACTTCGGCCCGCCGGAGGAGGCGCTGAACTTCTTCGGCTACGACAGCTGGGCCGACGTCTTCTCCGCCTTCGAGAACTACCGCGACTACGACTGGGCGGGCCGCTGGAAGGGCTCGCAGCACTACCAGATGTACGCCGCGGACGTGGACTCGGTCGCCCCGCAGGCCGTACACATGCCTCCGCCGCAGGCCATGAAGCCGCCCAAGCCGCAGAGCTGGGGCTCGCAGCTGATGACCCTGATCCGGCGCTATGCGTCGGTCATCGTGTCCGACAAGGGTTTCCTGGCGCTGACGGTGATCCTGCCGGCGGTGCTCGGCGCGGTCAGCCTGCTGATCGACCACAAGCGGGGCCTGCTGGTCAACGCGGCGGTCAACCCGAGGACCGGCACGCACATCCCCAACGGCACGGCCACCACCGTGCTGCTGATCCTCGCCGTCGGCGCGTGCTTCGCGGGCGCCGCGAACTCCGTCCGTGAGCTGATCAAGGAACGGGTGATCTACGAGCGGGAGCGCGCGACCGGCCTGTCCCGGTCGGCGTACCTGATGTCGAAGGTGGTCGTCCTCGGCGCCGTCACGGTGCTGCAGGGCCTGATGGTCGGTGTGATCGGCTTCTCCAGCCGTGAGATCCCGGACCAGGGTGTCGTGCTCGGCGGCTCCACGCTGTTCGAGCTGTGCGTGCCGATCATGGCGCTCGGCTTCACCTCGATGATGGTCGGCCTGGTGATCTCCTCGCTGGTGAAGACCGCCGAGAAGACCATGCCGCTGCTCGTGATGTTCGCGATCATCCAGGTCGTCTTCACCGGCTGCCTCTTCACCCTGCACGGCACGCTCGGCGTGAACGAGTTCTCGTACCTGATGCCGTCGCGCTGGGCGGTGGCCGCGGCAGGCGCCACGCTGGACTTCAACAACATCGCCCCGAACACCGACGACCCGACCAGCACGGACCCGCTGTGGAACCACACGGCCGGGGCCTGGACGCTGGCCATGGTCGCGCTGATCGTGCTCGGCGTGGTCTGCGGCTTCTTCGTGGCACGCTTCCTGCGCCGCCACGAACCGGAGGTCATGCGCAAGTAACCGTGCCCGTACGACGCCGAAGGGCGGCACCCCGCGATGGGGTGCCGCCCTTCGGCGTCACGTGTACGAGGTCCGCGCCGGCCCTCAGTACGCGCTGTTGACGTTGTCCATCGAGCCGTACCGGTGGGCCGCGTAGTTGCAGGCGGCCGTGATGTTGGCGACCGGGTCGTAGATGTTCCACGACGTGCCGGGCACGTGGTACGCGCGGAAGGTCGGGTCGATGACCTGGAGCAGACCCTTGGACGGGATGCCGTTGATGGCGTTGATGTCCCAGTTGTTGATGGCCATCGGGTTGCCCGAGGACTCACGCATGATGTTGCGGTGCACACCGCTGTAGGAGCCGGGGATGCCGCGCTGCTTCATGATGTCCAGGGCCTGACGGATCCAGCCGTCGAGGTTGTTGGCGTACGTCTTCGCGGCGACCGGCTGGAGGTCGACCCGCTGGGTGGAGCGGCTCGCGGCCTCCTTTTCGGCGCGGGCCTGCGCGGCCTTCTTGGCGGCGTCGGCGGCGGCCTTCTGCGCGGCGGCCTTCTTCGCGGCCTCGGCGCGCTGCTTGGCGGCGGCGGCCTCGTCGGCGGCCTTCTTCTTCGCGGCGAGCGTGTCGAGCTTGACCGTCTCGGGGGCGAGCTGGTCGGTGACCGTGCCCTTGACGTTCTTCAGCGTCGTGCCCGCGGCGACCTGGGCGGTCGTGGCCGGGGCGCCGGTGGTGACGGTGTCGGCGCTGCTCGGGACGGCCGAGGCGGCGATGGCGGCGGTGCCGAGAGCGGCGACACCGGCGATGGCGAGCTTGTGCTGCTTGGTCAGGGCACTATGAGCACGGTTGAGGATGTTCTTGGGCATGGCTGATGGACCTCTTCGATAGCGCGGAGGTCGCTCCTGCGTCCGCCGGGGGAATCTGCTCCTCCCACACGAACGCCGCGGGCCGGTGACCCACGGCGCTGAGCGACGGAAGCAATTCTTAGCTGGCGCAAAATTCCCAGGCAAAGGTGTGACGTACGATGCGCCTTAGTGGATCACGGAAGGCCAAAACGGGACAGACGGCGCCGTCTGTCCCGTTCATGTAGGGATGGTTTATCTCCTATGCCCGGTCGTACGTGATCTGGGCCCTATGCGCGGGCTCACATCGGAGAGGTGGCCGTTTCACCAAGAGTTGCCGTCGCAACGCATTGTGTGAGGGTGCTCCACCGGGAGGATGAGATGCACGTCGCCGAACTCGTGCCACAGGTAGAGCCCGCTGAGCGCCTCCTCGTAGGCCCGGTCGACCGCGGCCCGCCCCCCGACCGCCTCCAGCATCCGCAGGTGCGAGGCCTCCGGCTCGTGCAGCCCGGTCAGCAGCCCGTCCACCACCCGCACCCCGCGCTCGGGCGTCACGACCAGGTCCGTCCACCCCTCCGCCGCCCGCACCACCCCGTCCGGCCCGGCCGCCGACTCCACGGCCCGCACGGCGGTCGTACCGACGGCGATCACCCGTCGACCGCCCGTCCTCGCGTCGTTGATCAACCGCGCCGACGCCTCCGCCACCGCGAACCGCTCCGGATACGGCGGCTCGTGCGCCTCTGCGGACGCCACCCCCGTGTGCAGCGTGATCGGCGCGAACTGCACACCCCGGCTCACCAGCTCCGCCACCAGGGCCGCGGTGAAGGGGCGCGCCGCACTCGGCATTTCCGCGCTGCCCGCCCCGTCCTGCGACGGCAGCGCGAACACCGTCTGGTACGCGGACAGCGGCTGGTCCCGCTCTGTATAGGAGTAGCGAATGGGCCGCCCGTGCGTGCCCAGCAGCCCGAGGACGTCCCCGTCCGCCCGGGCCCACCACAGCCGCTCCCCGCGCGGGCTGAGCGGCTCCTGCAGCACCAGCCGCCCCGCCCCCGGCAGCATCACCTCCATATACGCGCGCGTGCCCGTACGCGCGCGCGTGGTACCCCGCCCGTCCGGTTCCCGCAGCTCGACCGCCCACCGGCCGTCGTCCCCGCGCGTGGAGAAATGCACCACCACGCGCGCGTCCCCGATCCGCCCGTCCACCGCCGCGGCCAGCGTCGGCGAGGTGTTCACCACCAGCAGGTCCCCCGCCCGCAGCAGCAGCGGCAGCTCCGCGAAGGCGTGATGCGTCACCTTGGTACCGCGCGACACCAGCAGCCGTACGGCGTCCCGGCCCAGCCCCGGACCGCGCTGCTCGGCGGGCACGCGCGCGGACAGCCCCTCCGGTACCCTCTCCCACTCTCGACTTCGCTCGAGCGGGGGGACCCCCATGCCGGTGCTCATCGCCGCTCCAGCAGCGCCGGCGCCGCGTACCGCCCGCTGGCCGGCCGCTCGTCCAGCAGCCGCAGGAAGGCCGGTACGACCGTGTCCGGCGCCGGACGCGGATCGTCGTCGCCCGGTACGGCCGCCGCGTACAGGTCCGTCGCCATGTCCCCGGGATCCACCGCCCACACCCGCAGGCCGGGTTCCTCCACACTCAGCACCGCCGCCAGCTGGTCCAGGGCCGCCTTCGAGGCGCCGTAGCCGCCCCAGGTCTCGTACGCCTCGGCCGCCGCGTCCGAGCTGACCGCGACCACCGTCCCGGCCGGCGACTTGCGCAGCAGTGGCAGTGCCTCCTGGACCAGGCCCAGCGCGGCCACCACGTTCACCTCCAGTGCCCGCCGCAGTCCCTCCAAGGGCAGCTCGGCCAGCCGCACCAGCGGCTCGGCACCCAGCGCGCTCGCATTGCCGACCAGCAGGTCGACCCCGCCCAGCCGGCGCGCGGCCGCCACCAGCGCGGCCCGGTGCCCGGCATCCGTCACGTCCCCCGCCAGCGCCTCCACGCGCGTGCCGTGCCCGGCGACGCTCTCCGCGGCCTCCTTGAGAACCTCGGCGCCCCGGGCGTCCAGCACCAGATCCCAGCCCCGCGCGGCCAGCGCCGCTGCGAGCGCCCGTCCCAGGCCCTTCGAGGCCCCCGTGATGATCGCCACCGGCATGACTACCGTCCCCTCGTCATCACCGCCTCCACCAGGCGGTGACCCACAACCTAGGAACGGCACCGGCCCGGCCGCGTCGGACGCGGGCCGCAAACCGCGGGGGCCCTTCGGCGTACACCGCGCGTCCGGGGCCCCGGGACCTACACCGGCCGCCCTAGGACCAGCGGACCGGGCCCCGCCGCCCCAGGTCCGATCCGCTTGTCACACCCCGCCGGTACCGTGAGGACATGAGTCACCGCCCCCGGTCCGGCCTCACAGCGGTCAGTTCCGCGCTGCTGGCCATGAGCAGGCATCTGGAGGTGCGCGACGTGCTCAAGACGATCGTCGCCTCCGCCCGCGAGCTTCTCGACGCCCAGTACGCCGCCCTCGGCGTACCCGACGACCACGGCGGCTTCGCCCAGTTCGTCGTCGACGGCGTCAGCGACGAGCAGTGGCGCGCCATCGGCCCGCTCCCCCGCCAGCACGGCATCCTCGCCTCGATGCTGCGCGAGGCGAAGGCCGAGCGCCTCGCCGACGTGCGCAAGGACCCCCGCTTCGAGGGCTGGCCGGCCGCGCACCCGGACCTGGCCGACTTCCTCGGCCTGCCCATCCGCGACGGCGACGAGGTCATCGGAGCCCTCTTCCTGGCGAACAAGAACTGTCCCAGGCGGGACGGGACCTGCGGCTTCACCGAGGAGGACGAGGAACTGCTCGCCATCCTCGCCCAGCACGCCGCCATCGCCCTCACCAACGCCCGGCTCTACGAGCGCAGCCGCGAACTCACCATCGCCGAGGAACGCTCCCGCCTCGCCCACGAACTGCACGACGCGGTCAGCCAGAAGCTCTTCTCCCTGCGCCTGACCGCCCAGGCCGCGGCGGCCCTCGTCGACCGCGACCCCGCCCGCGCCAAGGGCGAACTCCACCAGGTCGCCGCGCTCGCCGCCGAGGCCGCCGACGAACTGCGCGCCGCCGTCGTGGAGTTGCGCCCCGCCGCCCTGGACGAGGACGGCCTGATCGCCACCCTGCGCACCCAGACCCAGGTCCTCGACCGCGCCCACACCGCGCGCGTGACCTTCACCAGCAACGGCTTCCGCGCCCTGCCCGCCGCCCAGGAGGAAGCCCTGCTCAGGGTCGCCCAGGAAGCCCTGCACAACGCCCTGCGCCACTCCGGCGCCGCACACGTCGACGTCAGCGTCCAGCGGCGCGGCTGCGGAGCAGTGCTGCGCGTCACCGACGACGGCAGCGGCTTCGACCCGAAGGCGGTCCGGCGCGCCGGACGGCATCTGGGCCTGGTCTCGATGCGGGACCGCGCGAGCGGGGTCGGCGGCACGCTGACCGTGGAGTCGGTGTCCGGCAAGGGCACCACGATCGAGATGGAGGTCCCCGGTGGCTGACGCGATCAGGGTGCTGCTCGTCGACGACCACCAGGTCGTCCGCCGGGGCCTGCGCACCTTCCTGGAGGTGCAGGACGACATCGAGGTCGTCGGCGAGGCCGCCGACGGCGCCGAGGGAGTCGCCCGCGCCGAGGAACTGCGTCCGGACGTCGTCCTGATGGACGTCAAGATGCCGGGCATGGACGGCGTCGAGGCCCTGCGCCGGCTGCGCGAACTCGACAACCCCGCGCGCGTGCTCATCGTCACCAGCTTCACCGAGCAGCGCACGGTCGTACCGGCCCTGCGTGCGGGCGCCGCCGGTTACGTCTACAAGGACGTGGACCCCGACGCCCTGGCCGGCGCCATCCGCTCCGTGCACGCCGGCCACATCCTGCTCCAGCCGGAGGTCGCCGTCGCCCTGCTCTCCCAGGAGGAGGCTAACTCCGGCCAGAGCAGAGGCGGTTCTCTCACGGACCGGGAGCGCGAGGTGCTCGGCCTGATCGCGGACGGCCGCTCCAACCGGGAGATCGCCCGCGCCCTCGTCCTGTCCGAGAAGACCGTCAAGACGCATGTCTCCAACATCCTGATGAAGCTCGACCTCGCGGACCGCACCCAGGCCGCGCTGTGGGCCGTACGGCACGGAGTGACCGGCTGAAACGCGCCGTGCGCGCCGGGGCGCCCCGGCAATACGGAGGGCTCCGCTCCGGACTGAGATTCATACCGTCGTGGGAATGTCACCCGGATGGCGCATCCTCCGGCGATCTCCGCCGTTCTCCAGTGCGTGCCGCGGCGAACCGCCGCGGTGACCGCCTAGGAGGGGTTGGAAAGTGAAGAACCTGAAGAAGGTAGCCGCCGTGACGATGGTGGCCGGTGGCCTCGTGGCCGCCGGTGCGGGCATGGCCTCCGCCACGACCGGCAGCTGGGCCGGCGGCGAGGCCCACGGCTCCCCGGGCGTCGGTTCGGGCAACGTCGTCCAGGTCCCGGTGCACGTCCCGGTGAACGCGGTCGGCAACAGCGTGAGCGTCATCGGCGTGCTGAACCCGGCCTTCGGCAACCTCGGCCTCAACCACTGAGCTCCGGCCGACACCGACCACAGGCCTCCCGGTGCCCACCGGGAGGCCTCATGTCGTTTGCCGTCCACTCGGGAGGCGCATCCACGCGAGCGGAACCGCATCCACGCGGGCGGTACCGATACGGCCTCGCGCCCCGAGCCGGTGCGATCGGCCCCCACCATCCGGTTACCGGACTCCCCGCTCCCGCTCCTCCACGATCGAGTTGTACGCCGCCACCTGCGCCCGCCGCGCCGTCCGCTCCACCGGCCGCAACGCCTCAGCGCGCGCCGCCATCTCGCTGGAACTGACCGCACCCCCGTGTCCGTCGCCGTACGCCAGCGACACCAGCAGCGCGACCCGCTGCGCCAGCTCCAGCACCCGTACCGCACGCGGCGGATACCCCGGCGCCAGCACCTCCCGCCCCCGCTCGGCCCGCGCCCGGTACGCGTCGATCGCCGCCTCGGCCACCGGACCCGACCCGGCGACGTCCAGCTTCGACAGCACCTCGGTCGCCTCCCGCAGCGCCTCCGCCAGCTCCCGCTCGGCCTCGCCCAGCGACGGCACGTCGGCGGGCGGCGCCTCCCGCACGGGCAGCACATGCCAGACCACCTCGGCATGCACATCACCCTCCGGCCCGGCCTCGTAGACGTCCGGGACCAGCCCGAACGCGGCGCCGTGGCAGACCACCGCCTCCTCGGCCTCCAGCGCCCGCGCATTGAACTCGGGCGGACCGCTCAGCCCCAGCGGATGCCCCGGCGCCGGCAGCGCGACCCGCAGCCCGGTCGCCCCCAGCGTCCGCAGCCGCCCCAGCGCGAGCGTGAGCCCGACCTGCGCGGACTCCCCGGGCAGCCCCTCCACCCGGTGCACGGTGTCTTCGCCCACAATGGCGAGCGCGGCGTCATCCGGAGAGACAAGTCCGGCCAAAAGGGCATTTCCCCAAGCGGCAAGGCGTCCTGAACGCGGTTCCGTGAGCATGCCCCCACCCTAAGGACCGGACCGATGGAATGGAGCGGGGCACTCGTGGCGTAGATTTCATAAGGGCTGCGCCCACAGGCGCGGCGGACCGAGCCACAGGCGTACGCGACAGCCGCGACCGGCCACACTGCAAGGGGAGACAACGCGCTCATGAGCGATGTTCTGGAGCTTCAGGACGTATCCGTGGTCCGCGAGGGCCGGGCTCTGGTGGACCAGGTCTCCTGGTCGGTGAAGGAGGGCGAGCGCTGGGTCATCCTCGGACCCAACGGCGCCGGCAAGACCACCCTCCTGAACGTCGCCTCCAGCTACCTCTTCCCCAGCAAGGGCACCGCCACCATCCTCGGCGACACCCTCGGCAAGGTCGACGTCTTCGAGCTGCGCCCCCGCATCGGCGTGGCCGGCATCGCCATGGCCGAGAAGCTCCCCAAGCGCCAGACGGTCCTGGAGACGGTGCTCACGGCCGCCTACGGCATGACCGCCCACTGGCAGGAGGAGTACGACGAGGTCGACGAGCAGCGCGCCCGCGCCTTCCTCGACCGCCTCGGCATGAGCGACTACCTCGACCGCCGCTTCGGCACCCTCTCCGAGGGCGAGCGCAAGCGCACCCTGATCGCCCGCGCCCTGATGACCGACCCCGAGCTGCTCCTGCTGGACGAGCCCGCCGCCGGCCTCGACCTCGGTGGCCGCGAGGACCTGGTCCGCCGCCTCGGCCGGCTCGCCCGCGACCCCGTCGCCCCCTCGATGATCATGGTGACGCACCACGTCGAGGAGATCGCCCCCGGCTTCACCCACGTCCTGATGATCCGCCAGGGCAAGGTCCTCGCCGCCGGCCCGATCGAGCTGGAACTGACCTCCCGCAACCTCTCCCTCTGCTTCGGTCTGCCGCTCGTCGTCGAGCAGGTCGGCGACCGCTGGACGGCCCAGGGCCTGCCCCTGTCCTGACCCTTCGCCCGTGACCTTCCGTCAGGTCTTCCCGGGCCCGTCCCGCCTCCTTTTGCGCCCTGTCCGCCGCCCGACCCTGGCCCTACCATGACCGTGTGAACGACATCGGCGCATGGGTGTGGTGGCTCGTCGGCGCGGCGGCGCTCGGAATCCCGCTCGTGGTCACCGCCATGCCGGAGTTCGGCATGCTCGCGGTGGGAGCCGTGGCGGCCGCGGTCGTCGCCGGACTCGGCTTCGACACCGTGATCCAGGTCCTCGCCTTCGTCGTCGTCTCCGTCGCACTCATCGCCGTCGTCCGCCCCATCGCGGCCCGGCACAGCAGACAACTCCCCGGACTCGCCACCGGCGTCGACGCCCTGAAGGGCAAACAAGCGGTCGTCCTGGAGCGCGTCGACGGCTCCGGCGGACGCATCAAGCTCGCCGGGGAGGTCTGGTCGGCCCGCGCCCTCGACACCGGCCGCGCCTACGAAGTGGGCCAAGAGGTGGACGTCGTGGACATCGAGGGGGCCACCGCCATCGTCATCTGAGGCATCATGCCCACGAGTTGGGCAATGGTCTGTCAGACTCGACCAGCAAGATCTTCTACAACCACGAGATCTGCCGAAGGCGCCGAGGCGGAGAGGGGTACGGGGAACACGATGGAACCGGTCATCATCGTCCTGGTCATTCTGGTGGTGTTGGTCTTCATCGCCCTGATCAAGACCATCCAGGTCATCCCGCAGGCCAGCGCCGCCATCGTCGAGCGCTTCGGCCGCTACACACGCACCCTGAACGCGGGCCTGAACATCGTGGTCCCGTTCATCGACACCATCCGCAACCGCATCGACCTGCGCGAACAGGTCGTACCCTTCCCGCCGCAGCCGGTGATCACCCAGGACAACCTGGTCGTCAACATCGACACGGTCATCTACTACCAGGTGACGGACGCCCGCGCGGCCACCTACGAGGTCGCCAGCTACATCCAGGCCATCGAGCAGCTGACGGTCACCACACTCCGCAACATCATCGGCGGCATGGACCTCGAACGCACCCTGACCTCCCGCGAGGAGATCAACGCCGCACTGCGCGGCGTCCTCGACGAGGCGACGGGCAAATGGGGCATCCGCGTCAACCGCGTCGAACTGAAGGCCATCGAACCGCCCACCTCCATCCAGGACTCGATGGAGAAGCAGATGCGCGCCGACCGTGACAAGCGCGCCGCGATCCTCACCGCCGAAGGTACGCGACAGGCCGCCATCCTCACCGCCGAGGGCGAGAAGCAGTCCCAGATCCTGCGCGCCGAGGGTGAGGCCAAGGCCGCCGCCCTGCGCGCCGAGGGCGAGGCCCAGGCGGTGCGTACGGTCTTCGAGGCCATCCATGCCGGCGACCCGGACCAGAAGCTCCTGTCCTACCAGTACCTGCAGATGCTCCCGAAGATCGCCGAGGGCGACGCCAACAAGCTCTGGATCGTGCCCAGCGAAATCGGCGACGCCCTCAAGGGCCTCTCCGGCGCCATGGGCAACTTCGGCCCCCTGGGCGGCGGCGGCCAGGGCAACGGCGGAGCCAACGTCCCCGCACAGAACAATGGCCCGGGCACGGAGCGCCGCGAGAAGCCGAACATCGACTAGGGGTTACCGGGAAACGCCGGGTTCCTCCGCGCCCTTCAGGGGCCCGGAGGAACCCGGCGACCGCTCAGGCAGCGTCCCGAGCCAACCAGTCCGGCAGAGCCTCGAAGTCCTCGGCACCCAAAGCCAAAAGCATCGCGTCCGCCGGAGTGGGCTCGAACGGCTCCCTCAGCAAAGCCATACCCGCCTCCGCGGGAGTCCGGTTGGCCTTCCGGTGGTTGTCCTCCGCACACGCGGCAACCGTGTTCAGCCACGTGTCCTGCCCACCCTGCGCCCGCGGCACCACATGGTCCACCGTCGTGGCCCTGCGCCCGCAGTACGCGCACCGGTGCCGGTCCCGGACCAGCACGCCCCGCCTCGACCACGGGGCTTGTCTTCGGAACGGCACCCGTACATACCTGCACAGCCTGATCACCCGGGGCGCGGGTATGTCCACCTCGGCACCGCGCATGCGCAGTTCGGGGTGGGCCTGCTCGACCACGGCCTTGTCCTGGAGCACCAGAACGACGGCTCGATTCAACGTCACCGTCGACAGCGGCTCGAAGCTCGCGTTCAGTACCAGCGTGTCCCGCATCCAGCCCACCTCCCGTGCGCATCTGCCCACCCCCCGGCGGGCTTGGATCAACTCTGGACGGGCGCGCCGAGATGGACAACGCAATAAAAAATGCCCGCCTCCGATCACTTCCAAGACCGGAGGCGGGCAAACGTTCAATGAACGCTCGGCTGAATCACGGCGCCGCGCTCAGCCCTGCGCGGGGTTCTCGTACTCACCGATGAGCTGGGCGCGCGCGATCGTGTGGAACCGCAGATTGAAGCCGACGACGGCCGGAGATACGTCGGAGTCCGGACCGAGCTTCTCCTGGTCCACCGCGTACACCGTGAAGACGTACCGGTGCGGCCCGTCCCCGGGCGGCGGCGCGGCGCCACCGAAGTCCTTCGTCCCGTAGTCGTTGCGCACATGCACCGCGCCCTCGGGCAGGCCCTCGAACTTGCCGCCGCCCGCACCCGCCGGCAGCTCCGTCACGGAGGCGGGGATGTCGAACAGCACCCAGTGCCAGAAGCCGCTGCCGGTCGGTGCGTCGGGGTCGTAGCACGTGACGGCGAAGCTCTTGGTCTCCGGCGGGAAGCCCTCCCACCGCAGGTGCGGCGAGGTGTTGCCCTCCGCGTGGACCTGGGCGCTCTTCAGCGTCGCACCCTCCTCGATGTCCGCGCTCGTCACCGTGAACGACGGCACGGGCGGATGGAAGTCATGGGGGAGCGGCCGCCGCTTGAGCTCGGTCACCTCGGTACCTCCTGATCGATGATCTGGAACCAGCAGTCCCCGAGCCTAGAACCAGTTGCGCTTGCTGCCGACCTCGGACAGCCACTGGTTCAGATAAGCCGCCCAGTCGGTCCCCATCCAGTCGTTCAGGCCCACCTGGAACGACCGGTAGGTGTCCGAACCCTCGCTGAACAGACCCGGCTTCTTGTCCATCTCCAGCACGACGTCCATCGCGCGCTCGTCGGCCACGAAGCTCAGCTCGACCTGGTTCAGGCCCCGGTACTGCGACGGCGGGTGGAACTCGATCTCCTGGTAGAAGGGCAGCCGCTGCCGCGTGCCACGGATGTGGCCGCGCTCCATGTCCGCGTTCTTGAAGCGGAAGCCCAGCTGGATGAAGGCGTCCAGGATGGCCTTCTGCGCCGGCAGCGGGTGGACGTTGATCGGGTCCAGGTCGCCGGAGTCCACGGCCCGCGCGATCGCCAGCTCGGTCGTCACCCCGATGTGCATCCCGCGCAGCGCCTGACCGTCGATCATCGTGACCGGCGTCTCCCAGGGGATCTCCAGACCGAACGGCACCGCGTGCACGGCGCCCGCCTGCAGCTCGAAGGCGCCGCCGAGCCGCACCTTGGTGAACTCGATGTTCTGCTTGTACTCCTCGTCGCCGCTCTCCACCTCGACCCTGGCCTGGAGACCGACCGACAACCCCTCGATGTCCTGGTTCACGGACCCGCCCTGGATCCGCACCTCACCCTGGACGACACCGCCCGGCACGACATTGACCTCGGTCAGCACCGTCTCGACCGACGCCCCGCCGGCCCCGAGGCTCGCGAGCAGCTTCTTGAACGCCATTGACTCTCCCTTTACGAAGGACCCTCGACCCCTACAAACGCGATCCGCCGCCGACCGGTTCCGCCGACGCGGTGTCCCGTCTGCATTACCCTCGGACGGCATGATCGCGCCCCCGGACCGTACGCCACTGCCCCGAGAGTTCTTCGACCGCCCGGTCCTGGAGGTGGCACCGGACCTCCTCGGCCGCGTCCTGGTGCGTACGACACCCGACGGCCCGATCGCGGTCCGCCTCACCGAGGTCGAGGCGTACGACGGCCCGAACGACCCCGGCTCACACGCCTACCGTGGCCCCACCTCCCGCAATGCGGTGATGTTCGGTCCCCCCGGACACGTATACGTCTACTTCACCTACGGCATGTGGCACTGCATGAACCTCGTCTGCGGTCCCGAGGGCCGGGCGAGCGCCGTCCTGCTCCGCGCCGGCGAGGTCGTCGACGGAGTGGAACTGGCCCGCAAACGGCGGGTTTCGGCCCGGAACGACAAGGAACTGGCCAAGGGCCCGGCCCGCCTGGCGACGGCCCTGGAAGTCGACCGCGCCCTGGACGGCACGGACGCGTGCGCCTCCGGCGAGACCCCGCTGCGGATGCTCACGGGTGCGCCGGTAGCCGCTGACCAGGTACGAAGCGGCCCGCGCACCGGAGTCGCCGGCGAAGGCGGGGATGGCGACATCCACCCCTGGCGCTACTGGGTGACGGGCGACCCGACGGTGAGCCCCTATCGGGCACACGTACCGAGGCGGCGCCGAAGTTGACGCGCCCCGCGAAGGTGCGTAATGTATCCCGAGCCGCTGAACCGGGTACGGCGATCGCCTGCAGCCGGAGCGGCCAACCCACTACTCAGCTACAACCCCTCGCCGGGGTCGATTTTGGTGCGCCCGCGCGTCCGAATTCGAACTCGGGAGACTCGATTATGAGTCGCCGAGAGAATGAGCTAACGTAGTGAATGTCGAAAGGGCGGACGGCGAAAGCCGAAAACCCCGGAGACATCCCGCCGACAGGGAATCGGATCGAGAGAAGATCTGATAGAGTCGGAAACACCGAAGGGAAGCGCCCGGAGGAAAGCCCGAGAGGGTGAGTACAAAGGAAGCGACCGTTCCTTGAGAACTCAACAGCGTGCCAAAAGTCA